>DATFWZ010000688.1:0-11429 GCA_035258765.1 Gemmataceae bacterium | reverse complement strand
CGAGCTGCTCGAGCGTAGCTTCATTCTCGTTCCGGACGCCAGGCTGCTGGTCGTCATTCCCTCCGGTGAGCGCGACCGGCTCCTGCTGCGCCGCGTCGATCTGAAACCCAGCTCGCCGAAATGAGCCTGGAACCCTACTCGTAGGCCGGTGGCAATTCGCGGCGACTGGACACCAGCGGGGCCGCGGGCGCGCGATCCCAGGCGCGTGACCGCGGGGTCTCCGCAACATCCGGGTAATCGGCCCGCGCGGCGAGGTCGGGCTCCGGCCGACGGTAGCGCACCCGCAACGCCCGGCGGTACATTGGCAGCTCCACGAGCCGGTAGAAGGCCATCGCCGCGAGCAGACTGACGCTCAATGCCGCGACCAGCTCCGCGATCGCCCACCAATCGCTCAGGCCCACTCGACTGCGCACCGCATCGAGCATCAGAAAGCGGTTGCCGACGATCGCGTGCATGAGGTACAGGCTGTACGACCGACGGCCGACGAACCCGAGCGCCCGCACCGGCCACAAGTCCGGCCAGTGCCATCCGTGAACGAGTGGCACCAGCACGGCCGCAAGGATCAGCGCCTTGTACGGCTGCGAGCGGCCGGTGTAAACGCCCACCCCCAAGACAGCAATCACCCCAATGGCCAGAAGCCACCGGCCGAACCCGCCGCGGAGGGGCCAGTAGAGCAGCATCCCGAGTGTGAGGTAAATGGCCGACTTGGGCAACTTGAACCGGCCGTCGAGTGCCCCGATCTCACCCGCGCGGTACGCGTAACACACCCATGCGGTCGACGCGAGACCCCCGATCACGGTCAGGACGGCCATGACTCGCGTTGCCCGCCACGGGTCGTGAGCCGGCCCCGGAAGCAGCAGGACCAGCCCAAAGGCCCCGAGCCACAGCAAGTAGAACTGCTCGAGCACTACCATCGACCAGAAGCCGACCCCCGCCTCCGGATACCCGAACACCTCCTCCGCGAAAAATAGCCGGGCCGTCACCTCGCGCCAGCCCGCGCCTTGCGGGCTCGCCGAGCCGGCCAGCGCCGGCAACCACCGGTCGGCGGTCGCCAAGATCACGGCTGCCCAGTACGGAACGACAAGCCGAAGGAAGCGCCGCCGCAAGTACGCGCCGACGGACACGCGTTCGCCCGGCACCGGCCGCATACTATGCGCGAGCAACAGCCCCGCCAGGACAAGGAAGCTCTCGACCCCCGGCCGATAGCGATGGATGGCGTTGCGACCCGCCTCGCCGAACAGGGCGTCGAATTCCTCCGTGAGGGGGCCGACGTAGAAGTGCAACACGCACAGGCTCAGGCAGACGAGCCCGCGCAACGGATCGATGTCGAAACGGTCGGGCCGGGAGCCGGCATCCATGGTACGACTCGAACGGGCGCGACCGCGACATCCTATCGAAGTCGAGTGGGCGATCGTCGGGGCGCGAGTTGGCCGGTCGCGGGCGAGTCCATTTCCACGACCGATGGGCGGAAAAAGCGGCAAACTGCCCAGGACGGGCGGCCCGGGGAAGTGGGCGGCGTGAACCCGTTCTACCAGAACAATGCCCAAAAGTCACCGCTGATCCGCCGCCGCCGTGGGTCTTGTCGGGGTCGGGCGAAGTTCTAAGATTCAGTCTTCCTACACACCACTTATCTTCGCGGAGTCGGAAATGGGAGCTCGCCGCCGGGGCACCGGACGTCGCAAGGTCGGCCGCAAGAAGCGGCGCATGCGCTCACGCATCCGGCACCGCAAATGAGAGTCGCCGGTGGTAGGTCATTCAATAGGTCCTATACGTCCGATGGGACCTGTGGGTCCCATCGGAACAACGCCTTCACATCGTTCGCCCCCCATCCACAACCACTACTTGTCCGGTCATCAGGGTCGTCCCGAGTGCCAGGAACTCGATGACGTCGGCCACGTCGTCCGGGGTCGCGGACCGCTTCAGCGGCGTCTGGGCGATCGCCTTCTCGACGTGCTCTTCGTGCCCGACCAGCCACCGGGTCTGAATCGGCCCGGGGGCGACGGCGTTGACCCGGACGTCCGGGGCAAAGGCCCGCGCGAGTGATTGCGTCATGCAGTTCATGGCCGCCTTGCTGGCCGAGTACGGAATCGAACTGCCGTGCCCCTGCAGGCCGGCCACGGACGAGACGTTCACGATGCAACCCTTGCGCTCGCGCAAGAGCGGCATCGCGGCCCTGCTGGCGTAGAACGCCCCCTTCAGGTTTACCTGGAAGATTTCGTCCCAAACCACGTCGGTCACCGCGTCGAGCTCGGTATGGGGAATGAAATGGGTCATCCCCGCGTTATTGACCAGCACGTCGAGCCCACCGAGCTCCAGCCGGCACCGCTCGACCATCGCCCGAACCTGACCGTCGTCCGCGACCGTCGCCCTGCAAAGGATGGCCGGCACGCCGACGGCCCGCACCTGGGCGAACGTTTCCTCCGCCTCGGCCTTGGACCGCGAATAATTGACGGCGACGGCGAACCCGCGGCGGGCGAACCGCAGCGCAGTCGCTCGCCCAGCCCCGGTGGCCGAACCGGTGACGAGGGCAACTTTGTGGGACATGTCGAGCCTCGATTGTGCCGGCGGGCCGGGACCCTGTGCCCGGTAAGTTGAAAGCGTGACTCGGCGTTCCTCCGGTCGCTGACGCTCCCGGCTCGCCGGGCTCGGTGAGCGGGCGCCGTCAATGCCCTTGCTCTTGCTCCAGTCGCGCCACCTCGACGCAGTCCTTGTCCCCGCGTCCGGAGAAGCAAAGGACGACGACGTCGCTCTTCGGGCGCGAGGCAGCGATCTTCATCGTCTCGACCACCGCGTGGGCCGTCTCCAGGGCCGGAATGATCCCCTCCAGCCGGCAACAGAGGCGGAAACCTTCCAAGGCCCCCGCGTCGTCCACGTTTGTGTATCGAACCCGACCCTGGTCCTTCCAGTAGCTGTGCTCGGGCCCGACGCCCGGATAGTCCAGCCCGGCCGAAATTGAGTGCACGGGGGCCGTCTGCCCGTCGTCGTCTTGCAAAACATAGCTGTAGGTGCCGTGGAGCACTCCCGGGGTGCCCAGGCCGATAGTCGCCGCGTGCTGACCGTATCGCCGGCCGCGCCCGCCCGCCTCAACGCCGACCAACTCAACATCCGTATCGTTGACGAACGGGTGGAACATACCCGCCGCATTGCTCCCGCCGCCGACGCACGCGACGATGACGTCGGGCAGCCGTCCGATCTGCTCGAGCGATTGTTCCCGCGTCTCCTCGCCGATGACCGCCTGGAAGTCGCGGACCATCGTGGGAAACGGGTGCGGGCCGATGACGCTGCCGATGATGTAGTGCGTCGTCTCGACCGTCGCCATCCACTCGCGCATGGCCTCGTTGACCGCATCCCGGAGCGTTTTCGACCCGCTCTCGACGGAGAACACTTCGGTCCCCATGGCTCGCATTTTGAAGACGTTGAGCTCCTGCCGTCGAATGTCCTCCGACCCCATGTAGACGCGACATTGCAAGTCGAACAGGGCGGCGGCGGTCGCGGTCGCGGCCCCGTGTTGCCCGGCCCCGGTCTCGGCGATGACGCGCTTCTTGCCCATGCGCCGCGTGAGCAGCCCCTGGCCGATCGCGTTGTTGATCTTGTGTGCCCCGGTATGGTTCAGGTCCTCGCGCTTCAGGTAGATCCGCGCGCCGCCGGCCCCCTTCGTCAGCCGCTCCGCGAAGTACAGGCGCGACGGCCGGCCGACGTAGTCGTTGAGGATGTTGCGGAACTCGGCCCGGAAGGCCGGGTCATGCCGCGCCTCGTCGTACGCCGCCGTGAGCTGCTCGAGGGCGAACATCAGCGTCTCGGGGACGTACCGGCCGCCGTACGGGCCGAACCGGCCGCGGGCGTCGGGAAGGGACACCGGAGGAGGATTTGAAACGGAGGCAGTCGGCATGAGAAGGCCGCGCAAGGGTTTGATCGGGCACGGTTTTTTGTGCCGACCTCGCAGCGGAGTTTCAAGAGCGTCAGGGCGGTTCCGCGGTGAGTCGTCTCACAGCGCGCCCCAGTGCGGCGACAGTAAAGATGATCGGATACAGCTTCTCGAAATACCAGAGCTTGGCGAAGTAGAAGCCGATGGGCGCCGGGTCCGTGAACGACCCGTCCTCGACACGGCAGACAAGGTACGCGAGTCCGCGATCGACGGCGGCGCGCGACTCCGGAGGGACCAGGTCGAGCAGCACCTCGACGGCCAGGGCGGTTTCTTCCACGCTCGACGGCGTGTCCTTGGCCCCGCCCCATCCGCCGTCCGTGTTCTGAACGGCCAACAGGAATGCAATTCCGCGACGGGTCTCGTCGGCATGGGCTCGGTTGAGATCGCGGTACGCGGCGAGAACCCGGGCCGTCCCGTAGACGGGGTTGATGTCGTCCGGCGCGTGTTGGTTGCCGAACCAGAGCGGTAGCCACGAACCGTCCGGTCGCTGCTGGGCCCCGAGATAGCGCAGTCCGCGACGAACGGCTTGGCCGTAAAGGTGTTGAAAGTAGTCTTTGCGATCGTCTCCGAGCGCCCAAAAGGCTCGCAGGCAATGGGCCGTCAGGTCCGCGCCGCTGCGATCGAATGGCAGTCTGCCCCAGCCGCGACAAAATGTCGGCCATCCGCCGTCGCGGTTCTGCAGGTCTTTCATCCAGTTTCTGGCCATTCCCCAGTTCCAGTCGCAGCCCTTCTCACCACTCTTGAAGTGTCTCTCCAATGCGATCAAAGCAATCGTTGCCCCCGGAGTGTCGTCACAGTCTGGGACGCTGCCCGGCAAATGACTCCATCCCCACGCTCCCGCAGCTGCCCCGGTGTAGGGGTGCACCTCCGTCGTCTGCTGATCCAGAAGCCATGCAAACAACTCATCACGTCGGTCGAGAAACTCCAGGTCGTCCGCGGCAGCGAGGGCATTGACCGAGAGGGTCGTTACCCAAATGGACAGGTTGGTGTCGATGGGCCAGCTTCCGTCCGGGCGAACGGAGCGGACGAGAAATTCGACGCCGCGAGCGATGACGCGATCCGCGGGGTTGCCGTCTTCCTCCCTCTCCCCCCGCTTCGGGGGGAGAGGGCCGGGGTGAGCGGGGTTAGCGCCCGCGGGGTCAAGAACGAGAGTCCAGTCCCCGCCGGCCTTGACCCCCCTCACCCCTAACCCCTCTCCCCCCGAAGCGGGGGGAGAGGGGGACAAGGAACTCGGGCGGTTCCGTTCCGCTCGCATCGCCGCCAAGCTCATCACGACAAAACTCGTCAGCGGTGTCGCCTCCAGGTACCCGCCGCTCGCCGGTTGGATCTGCTCGAGCACGCGCAAGCTCCGCTCCCGCGCGAGCCAACGCATGAGCCGCTTCAGCGGATTCCGCGTCGGCCGGAAATGGTGGACGACCTGGCCAATCGCGATCAGGGCCGGCAAAGCGTAGCTGACGACCTGCATCCGGGCCAGCCGGTACATCGAACGCGGCAGGCAAGCAAGCTCGAAGGGGAGTCGCGGCACTTCGCGCCACGGCACCAGCCCCGCGAGCGCGCAGGTCATCAGGATTGGGACGGAAAAGGTTCGGTCCGCGCCGTATCGCCGCCGGATGGCCGCGGCCAGGCCGTCTGCGCGCTCAGCGTAATGCTCCTCCAACCAGCACGTTACCGCGGCCAATACGCGGGCGTGGCGCTCGGCCTTTCCCGCAATGTGGAACGCGGCCCGACAGAGCATGGTGGTCGAGATATTGCTGACGCTCTTGACCGTGTCGCCCCAGCCGCCGTCGGCGTTCTGGTGGTCGCACAACCACCGGAGGCCGTTGTTGATCAACGACTCTGTGTCGCCGGAATGATTCACTGACCGCCCGGCCAGCGATAGGGCTGCGACGGCAGTGGCCGTGGACAACGCGGATGCCGACAGCTCCCCGGCCCAGAAACCGTCGGGTGTGCGCTCCCGTAGAAGGGCGTCGCGGGCAGCTCGGTAGGCGGAGCGGAGGCGGTCCGGTTCGGTCATCGTGGGGTTGAGGCCGGTCGGGTGTCCCATGCTGATGTATCCGGCCGCGTGACGCCCGACTCGGCCGTACAATTCCCGCATGCTCGACTTCCGCGCCGAGAAGCTCGCCGCCCTCTTCAGCTACTTGCGCAAGCACGTTTCCGGTGAGGTCCGGTTCGACGAGACGTCGCGCCGGCTTTACAGTACGGACGCGAGCATCTATCAGGTCATGCCCGCAGGGGCCGTGATCCCGCGGACCGAGCAGGACCTGGTCGCCGCGGTGCAGATCGCCCTGGAGACGCGCACCCCGATCACCGCCCGCGGCGGCGGGACCAGCCTGTCCGGCCAGTCGATCGGCCCCGGGCTGATCATCGATTGCTCCAAGTACCTGAATGCCGTTGGCGATATCGACGTCGTCGGCTGCAAAGTCCGCGTGCAGCCCGGCGTGGTGCTCGATCACCTGAACCGGCAGGTCGCCCCGCTCGGCCTGCAATTCGGTCCCGAAGTCTCTACCGCGAGCCGGGCCACCCTCGGGGGCATGATTGGGAACAACTCAGCAGGGTCGCGATCGATTGTGTACGGCCAGACGGTTGACCACGTCCGGGCGCTGAAGGCTGTCCTGGCCGACGGGGCGGTCAAGGAATTTGCCGAGCTCACGTCGACGGAATGGGAGTGCAAGGCGGGCCGGCAAACGATCGAGGGAGCCTCGTACCGGACACTCGACCGCGTTATCGCCGAAAATTCGGACGAGATCGACCGCCGGTTCCCCACGATTATCCGCAAAGTGAGCGGGTACAACCTGGCTGCATTTGTTGATCGCCGGCCCGGGAATGGTCAACCGGAACGCCATTCGCTTCCGCGGTCCCTCGTGCCGTTGCTGGTCGGGTCCGAAGGAACTCTCGCCTTCGTCGCAGAAGCCGAGTTACGCCTCGTGCCCCGCCCCAAGCACCGCGGGCTCCTCGTGCTACACTTCGACTCGCTCGCGGCCGCCCTCGACGCCCTGGCCGCGTGCCTGGAATTCCGCCCGACGGCCGTCGAGCTCATCGACTCGATGCTCATCCGACTGGCCCGCGCTCAGCGGTCGCTCCGCGACCACATGGCGGCCGTGCAAGGAACGCCGGCAGCCCTCCTCATGGTCGAGTTCGCCGGGGACGACGCGGCCCAGGTCTCGGGCAGTGTGTTCGCGCTCGCCCGCCGACTGCGGGAGGTTCCCGGGCTGACAGCGGCTGTGCCGGCGCTCGACGCGGCGCTGCGCGACCCGCTCTGGAGCCTGCGTAGGGCCGCCGCCGCATTGCTGTACGGGTTGCCGGGGCAGCGCAAGCCGGTCGCGTTCGTCGAGGACTGTGCGGTCGCCCCGGCCCGGCTCCCCGAGTTCGCGGCCCGCTTCCGCGAGATTCTGAACCGGCACGGCACCGACGGGGCGTACTACGGGCACGCCAGCGTCGGCTGCTTGCACATCCGCCCGGTGCTTAACCTGAAGGACTCGGACGACGTCGCCCGCATGCGGCGGATCTCCGACGAGGTCACCACTCTCGTCCTGGAGTTCGGCGGGTCGCTGAGCGGGGAGCACGGGGACGGACTCGTGCGCAGCGAGTGGAACCGCAAGATGTTCGGGCCGGTGGTCTACGAGGCATTTCGCCAGGTGAAGCGGGCGTTCGACCCCGAGAACCTGTTCAACCCTGGCAAGGTCGTGGACGCTCCGGCCATGACCGAGAACCTCCGATACGGCGCGAGCTACAAGCCGATGCCCCTACCCCTCGTGTTCGACTACGAGAGGCAAGAGGGCTTCTTCAGCTCGATCGAATTGTGCAACGGGTCTGGCGTCTGCCGGAAGACACACGGCGGGGCCATGTGTCCATCGTTCCGGGCGACGCGCGACGAGCGCGACAGCACTCGCGGCCGGGCCAACGCCTTGCGGCTCGCGGTCACCGGGCAGGGGATTCCCGAACGCGAGCGGTCGCCACTGGCTGAGCGCTGGCTGTTCGACGTCATGGACCTGTGCCTGAGCTGCAAGGCATGCAAGTCCGAGTGCCCGAGCAACGTGGACGTGGCGAAACTCAAGGCCGAGTTCCAGGCCGCGTATTACGCCGAGCATCGGCGGCCGTTCGGGCACCGCGTGGCGGCCAATATCCACAGGCTCAACCGGATCGGGTCGGCCGTCGCGCCACTAGCGAACTGGCTGGGCCGCCGCGGCGCCGCTCGGTGGGTGATGGAACTGGTGACCGGCATCGATCGGCGCCGGCCGTTACCCCGGCTGCACGGGAACCACCTGCGACGCTGGTTCCGCCGCCGCGAGCCCGCCCCGGGGCCGCGGGACCGCCGCGTCATCCTTTTCGATGATTGCTTCACGACCTTCAACGAACCAAATGTCGGCCGGGCGGCGGTCGAAATGCTGGAGCGGGCCGGATATGCAGTCGAATTGGCGAACCCGATCTGTTGCGGGCGGGCAATGATCAGCAAGGGCTACTTGCATGAGGCCCGCGAGCTGGCGCGTGAGCAGCTCCCCGGGCTCGCCCATCGCGTCGCCGATGGGACGCCGATCCTCGGCCTGGAGCCGAGCTGCGTTTTGGCACTCGCGGACGAATGGCCCGAACTGGTTCCCGGACCCGAGGCGCGGGCGGTCGCGGCCGCGGTGGCCCTGGCCGACCCGTGGCTGGCCGAACGCGTCGCCGGCGGGGAGACGTCACTCGAGTTCCGGGCGTCGGCGGAGGTCTGCATGTTCCACGGCCACTGCCATCAGCGCGCCTTGGCCGGTGTGAAGGGTTCGGCCGCGGCGCTGCGACTCGTGCCCGGACTGGATGTGACGGTACTCGATGCCGGTTGCTGCGGCATGGCCGGGTCATTCGGGTACGAGAAGGAGCACTACGATTTGAGCGTTCAAATCGCCGGCCTGGAGTTGTTGCCGGCCCTCGCGGCGGGGCCGACGGCGATCGTAGCGGCCACGGGCACGTCGTGCCGGCACCAGATCCGCGACCTGACGGGAAGGGAACCGTTGCACCCAATGGAAGTGTTACGGGACGCGCTCTCCGACTAGCACCCGCGGCCGCGTCACGGGTGCTCCTCCTCGTATTTCGTGATCTTCTCGACCCGCCGCTGGTGCCGGCCGCCTTCGAAGTCGGTGGTCAGCCACACCTGGACCATGCGGTCGATCAATTCCTGGCCGAGGAAGTCGGCGGACATGCACAGGACGTTGGCGTCGTTGTGCCGGCGGCTCATCTCGGCCTCGATCGGGTCGCGACAGGTGACTGCCCGGATGCCGTGGACCTTGTTCGCGGCGATGCACATGCCGAATCCGGTGCCGCAAATCAGGATGCCCCGGTCCACGTCACCGCTCGCGACCGCCTCGGAGACGGGGATCGCGTAGTCCGGGTAGTCGGCCGCCCCGTCGCCGGTGCCCACGCCGACGTCGCGCACGTCGTGCCCCAGCTTCGCCAGCGCCGCCGCCAGCCGCTGCTTGACCGCGAACCCCCGGTGGTCACTCCCCAGCGCGATTTTCATGGCAGGCCCATTTCGGTGATCAGCCGGTCCACGTGATGCCGCACCGCCGCGGCGCACGCCCGGTACACCTCCGGGCCGCCGCCGATCGGATCGTCCAGGTCCCCGTCCGCCCCGCAGAACAGCCGCAGTGATCCGCCGACGACCGGGTACCGCCCGACCAGCGTGAGCAGGTGTGCCCGGGTCATGGCGATGACGTCGTCGGCCCGGGCGATCAGTTCCGCCGTCGCCGGGCGGCTGCGGTGCGAAGACAGGTCCACGCTGAAGTCCCGCACCGCGGCAGCCGACTCTGGCGTCGCCGGGTCACCCGTGACGGCCGAGATCCCGGCCGAAGTCAGCACGTAGCCGCGCGCCGGCAGGTCGTCCACGCCACACCCGATTCGCTCCGCCAACCGGGACTTGAAGACCCCCTCCGCCATCGGACTGCGGCACGTGTTCCCGGTGCACACGAACACGATCCGGCGGGCGAGGGCATCCCGGATAGCTTCTTCGGACAACACGCCGGGCCGTTCGACCACCCACTTGGCGCCATTCACCCGCAGTCGCGTGACCGGGCCAGTCCGGGCCGTGCCGTCCGTGACGACGATGGCCACGGCGCCGCCGAGGGCGGCGGGGTCAATCAACCCGCCGCCGTAGACCTCGAACAATGCCAGCGGCCCGGGCCGCGCCGCGAGGACTGCCCCTGCCACCGCGTGCGCCGGCACCCAGGCGGCAAACGGCCCGTCCGCGTACAGGATACCAACCGGCCCCGGCCAAAGCCGCGCCGCGAGGGCCCGCTCCGCGGCGGTGGCGTCCGGCGCCCGGCCGAAGAACTCGGCGGGCTCGAAGTACCCGTCGAGGCGCGAGACGTCCAGGTCGTCCGGCAGTCCCGCGGGCCGCCGGGGGTCCGCGAGCCGCCCCGGGTCGGCCGCGAGGACGTACCCCGCCTCCGTCGGCAGGACAACCAGCGTGCCATCGGCGAGGGCTTGCACGGTCTGGCGGACGAGGTCGTCCGGCGAGTCGGCCGGGCGCCAGTCGAGGATCGCGGGCATTCCGGCGCGGCACCCCCGAGCGAGACAGTGGCACGTCCGTATGGAAAACTACGGGCCGCGCGGAGCGTCGGCAAGCCGACTCCGGTCCGGTCGACGAGCGAAGGATTTCGCCGCCCGCGGACAATACTCCGGGGACGACGGGCCCCGCGGGGGGTGTGGATGGCCGATCGCGTCTGGCGCGAGCGCGGGCTCCACGACGCCGTGGCCGCCGGCGACGAGCGCGCCTGGCGGGCGTGGTACGAGGAGGAGTACGCGCCCCTGGAGGCGTACGTCCTGTGGCGGTGTGCCGGTTTGCGCGACCTGGCCGACGACGTTTTGCAGGAGACCTGGCTCACGGCCGTCCGCCGCGTGCGACATTTCGACCCCGAGGCCGGCAGCTTTCATGGCTGGCTGTGTGGGATCGCGGCCAACGTCGTGCGGAATCAGTTCCGATCGCGACGCCGGCGGCTGGCTCGACAGGAGCCGCTGCCCGCGGACGTTGCCGGCTCGATTCCGGCGCCGGTCGATCGGGAACGCGTCGCGCTGGCCCTGGTCGCGTTGCCCGAGCGGTACGAGACGGCTCTGCGTTTGAAATACCTGGACCGGCAAAGTGTGGCCGAAATCGCGGCCGCGTGGGGGGAGACGGAAAAGGCCGTCGAATCGGTCCTCTCGCGGGCGCGGGCAGCCTTCCGCGAGGCTTACGGCGATGACTGACGACGAACTTCTGACTCCGCAACCCGCCGGGCCGAACGACGCCCTGAAGTCCGAATTATTGGCCCGGACCTCTCACCGCGTACGGATGACTTGGCGGACTCGGATCGCGACTCGGGTCGCCGCAGGGCTCATCTGCTTCGCCGCCGGGGTCGCGACAACCTACCTCCGTCCGGAACCGCAATCGGTGACCACGGTCGCCTCGGTTCGGACGACGATTGCCGCGGCCGACCCCGCCCCCCCTGCCTCGGCGCGGACGCTCGCTCCAGCCGAGCTCGAACTCGAGGCGGAAAAG
>DATFWZ010000687.1:0-2325 GCA_035258765.1 Gemmataceae bacterium | reverse complement strand
ATGTCCATTTCGATACGGCCGACGACCGGATCGTCCCGCCAATCCGCCGGTCCGATCATCGGATCGCCATCTACCCGGAGGCGCGCGACGCGGTCCAGCTCGAGTGGTACCGGTCCCAGGCCGACGCCGAGAGCCAGCGTCAGGCGGCTCGCCTCACCCGCAAGCTCTCCGACTACTGGCTGGCCGAGGCGGATGCCCGGGCTCATTCTCACCGGTTCCTTGCCGCCATCGGGGCGACCCGGGAGGCACTTCGAGTGGATCCCGGCCCTGCGGTGCGCCAGCGGCTCGAGGCCGCGATTGCCGCCCACACCCGCGTCACAGATGAGATGGACAAGGCCGTGGCGCAAATCGGCGACCTGCGCTACCGGGAGGCCATCGACACTCTGAACGGCGTGCTCCGGCTGAAGCCGGACCTGGCCGACGCCCACGCCGAACTGGGCACCGCATACGCTGCTGCTGGGGAGACCGAACAGGCGGTCCGGCAGTGGCGGGACGTTGCTCACTGCGACTCGAACAACGCGTACGGGTACATCATGATTGGGTGGCTGGCCCTACTGGAGGGGCGGCCGAATGAGGCGGTGGAGATGTATCGTCGGGCGGACGAGGTGGACCCGCACAACGCGGAGACCGCTTACCGGCTTGGGCTCGGGCTTGATCGACTCGGCCGCCTGCCGGAGGCGACGGACGCGTTTCGCCGAACCATTGAAATTGACCCGAATCACCCCGGCGGACACCAGCGTCTGAGCGACATGCTCCGCCGACAAGACCAGGCGGCCGACGCGGTCCGGCACGCGTTGCGGGCGGCCAGGCTAACGAAATTCGAGAACGCGGACGTGCTGATGACCCTGGCCGCGGCCTACGTCGCGGCCGACCGCCGAAGAGATGCTGAGGCAATCGCCGACAAGATTCTGAGCGCGACCGACCGCGAACCGCCCGAAGTCCAGCGGGTCATCCGCGAGAAGCTCGCGGAGCTAAGGCTGGTGCCGTAAGAGTTCAAAACTCCTTCGCCTGCACCAACTCGATGTTATCCCCCCGGGCGACCGCGTACTTGAAGTCGGTCCGCTGTGTGCACGCGGCCCCGACCTCGCCCTTCGGACTCAGGGCGAGGAACGCCACCTTGGCCGGATGCTGGCCGCGGCGGACCGCGGCCGCGATCACGCGCTTGACCGCGAGCTCGGTCGCCTCCTGCGCCGACTTCCCGGCCCGCATCTGCTCAACGATGAAGGTCGCCCCGCCGGTGCGAATGATCTCCTCGCCGACGCCCGTGGCCCCGGCCGCCCCGGCCTCGCTGTCCACGTACAGGCCCGAGCCAATGAGCGGCGAGTCGCCCACTCGCCCCGGGAGCTTGTACGCGAGGCCGGACGTCGTGCACACTCCGGCCAGGTGGCCGCTGCCATTGTTCGCCAGGACGGCCACGGTGTCGTGACCCTTCGGATCGTCTTTCTTCTTGGGCCGGTTCTTCTCCCACTCGGCGACGGACTCGGGAGTCAACAGCGTCTCGAGGGGGAACCCGTTCTGGATCGCGAACCACTCGGCCCCCTTGCCGACGAGCATGACGTGCGGGGTCTTCTCGTACACCTTGCGGGCCAACGCGGCGACGTGGCGAATGTTTTCGACCGCGGCCACCGACCCGCAGTCGAGGGTCTTGCCGTCCATGACGCACGCGTCGAGCGACACCGTGCCGATGCTGTTTCCGATCCCCCCGTAGCCGACGGAGCGGACCTTCGGGTCGTCCTCGACCGCCTGGGCCCCGGCCAGGGCTGCGTCGAGCGGATGCTTGCCGGCCAGCAGCATTTTGGACGCGATCTCGACGGCCGTCTTGCCGAACGGCCAGGTGGCGACGACGACGGGTTCGGGCATGTTGGACGTGGGGTTTGAGGTTCGCGATCCGGGGTTCAGGGTCTAGTAGTACCGGAACGTGCCGAAACATGCCAGCCGAAGCCCGAATCCGCCGAGGCAAGTGTCGGGTATCTACCCTAAACCCTAGACCCCAGAACCTAGACGCTGATTCATGTCGAACGCCGTCGAGATCGACCACGTCACCAAGACATTCGGCCAGCAGGTTGCAGTGGACGACCTGTCGCTGGCCGTCCCGGCGGGGAGCATTTACGGGTTCATCGGCCCGAACGGGTCCGGCAAGACGACCACCCTGCGGATGATCATGCGCATCTTCCTCCCGGACCGGGGGTCGATCCGCGTCCTGGGCGACGAATCGTGGCACGCGGCCAACGATCGCGTGACCTACCTGCCCGAGGAGCGCGGGCTGTACAAGCAAATGCGGGTCCACGAAGTGCTCCGCTTCTACGCCGAGCTGAAGGGGATGCG
>DATFWZ010000686.1:0-3061 GCA_035258765.1 Gemmataceae bacterium | reverse complement strand
AAGCGCAGCGAGCCCCCGCCGCCGCCCCCGCCCGAACGGCCCGCGGGCCACCAACCGATCCGCCCCTCAATCCTACCGCCAGCCGCACACCTCTCCCATCATCCCCCGATCTTCCTCCGCGCCGTCTTCGCGGCTTCGCGGACCAACTTGTTCGAATCCTGGTCGCGCTTCGCGAGCGCCGGCAGCGCCGATTTCGCCCCCGGGCCAATCTCGCCAAGCGACACCGCCGCCTGACGACGCACCGCCCACTCGGCGTCGGCCAATGCGTCCGCGAGGGCCGGGACCGCGTCGGCGGCCGCGGGGCCGATCGCTCCGAGCGCCAGCGCCGCGTTCTGACGGACCAGCGGTTGCGGGCGTTTCAATGCCTCGATGAGGGCCGGGACCGCGGGGGCCGCGTCCGGGCCATGGCGGCTCAGGCCGAGCGCCCCGCGGGCTTGTACCTCCGGGTCCGCGTCGGCCAACATCCCACGCAGCTCCTCCACCGACTTCCCCTCGTCGCGCAGCCGAACCTCCGGCTGCGAGGTGCAAGCCGTGAGGGTCAGCAGCAGGGTCGCTATTGTCAATCGGCCGGGGAGGCGGGTGGGCGTCATGGAAGTTGGCAGGACATGTGATTCCAGGAAAGTCGTGAAGCCGCGACGCGGAGGCTCTGCGCAGCGGAGCGCGCCACGTCGCCCTCCCGGGATGCCCGCCATAGGCCCCCGACAAGTCCGGCGTTCGCGCTCCGCTGCGCAAAGCCTCCGCGTCGCGGCTTCACAGCACATCGCAAATAGGCGGCGCGCCGAATTGGAAGTTCGAGCGCCGCTCACCCGGGGGACTCGGGAGGTCATCGCGGCCCACCGTAACGAGACGTGGAGGGGCGGCATCGACCCCGTTAGAATAGCCGGTCAGCGGAACCGGTTAGCCCCGGATTTATACACCCTCCATTCATACCCGTCGCCCGATCGGGGGGACGCTATGGGCCGTCCGCGACCCGCGTTCACGTTGATCGAACTGCTGGTGGTCATCGCTATCATCTCCGTTCTCATCGGCCTCCTACTGCCGGCCGTCCAGAAAGTGCGCGAGGCGGCCAACCGGCTCTCCTGCCGCAACCACCTCAAGCAGCTCGGCCTGGCCCTGCACAACTACCACGACGCCCACGGCGAGTTCCCCGGGGGGATCATCGCCATCGACGACGTCCAGGACGGATGGGCCACCGGGTTCACCTACCTCTTGCCGTTCATCGAGCAGCAGAACCTCCAGAACCTCTACCGGTTCGACGTGCCGTGGTACGACCAGGCCAATTACGCGGCCGTCGGCACCGAGGTGAAGCTGTTCTACTGCCCGTCGAACCGGACGAGCGGGCGGATGGACCTCGGGCCCATTGCCGCTCAGTGGGCGACCGACCTGCCGCCGTTCGCGGCCTCGACCGACTACGCCTTCTCCAAGGGGGCGAACGCGGCCATTCACGCGGACGTCAACCGTGTCCCGCCGGCGGCGCGCGGCGTGTTCGGCATCGCCCGCCGGCGGTCGGACGGCACGATCACCGGCACGACGCGGATCGCGGACATCACCGACGGGACGTCGAGCACGTTCGCGATGGGCGAGGCTTCCGGCGGTACGAACCGGTACCCGATCCGGTCGCTGACGTCCCCCGGGCAGACGGTCTCCGACCCGTTCACCGGGCAGACGGCGTTGTTGGAGCAGTCGTGGGGCGCGACCGGGTTCGGCGACGCGTCGCACCCGTGGTACGGGAGTGTGTTGGCGACGACGGCCCAGTTCGGCCTGCTCCCCGACCCGCGGGACGAGCCGATGAACCGCCGCCCGGGGACACCTACTGTGTGGGGGGTAGACACGTCGGGGACGAACGCATCCGGGCGCGATTTCGTGAGCGGGTTCCGCGGCCCGCACCCGGGGGGGTGTCAATTCCTCTTCTGCGACGGCTCGGTGCGGTTCGTCCGCGAGAGCATCGCCCCGGCGACGTACCGGGCGATGTCCACCGCGGCCGGGGGCGAGGTGGTGTCGGGGGAGGATTAGGTCAGCGCGCTGCGTAGCTGAATTCGTGAGAATTCAGCGGTCGGCCTTCCCAGTCCGCTGAATTCTCACGAGTTCAGCTACGCAGAGGTGCGCTCCTGGTAAACGGTTGATTCCGGTTTTGGTCAATATCTGTCCTCGCGAGCGCCCTGGATGATCCGTTCAATAATCGTTCTCGCCTATCTCGTCACTCCGGTGCTCGCCGAGCCGCGAACTGACCTTCACGGCGACCCGCTCCCGGACGGGGCCATCGCCCGGTTCGGGTCCATTCGGTATCGCATCGGCCCCGTCGGCCCGTACGCCCTGTCCCCGGACGGGAAGACGCTCGCGGTCGAGGGCGACACCGCGGTCACCTTTTGGGACGTGGACACCGGCAAGCCCGGGGTGCGAATCCCGATCTCGGGGCACCCGACGCGCATCCCGCAGCCCGGGCCGCTCGTGTTCACGGCCGACGGTCTGAACCTCGTCCGCGTCCTGCACAAGGACGTCCGCGTCTTCGACGCGAAGAATGGCCGGCAGCGCCTTCTGATCGAGCTGGACGAGCAGGGGCTGGAGCTGAGCCCGGTCCCGGGCGCGTCGCGGTTCCTCGTCGTGGACGTGGCCCGGGGTGCCCACGTGTACGACGCCGCGACCGGTCGCCGAGTCTCGTCCGTCAAGTCCGACGCGGCCCTGGCCCGGCTGACACCTTCGGGCAAGTCGATTCTCGGGATCAACGACGCACGGGCCGTCCTGGTTGACCCAGAATCAGGCAAGGTCCGCGTTCAATTCGAGGAAACCTCGGAGCTGCCCGACCCGGAGTACGCCGTCTCCCCCGATGACCAGCGGCTGTACGCCGTCGGCCGGGAGGGCCGGCTCATGACTTTCGACACTTCTACCGCCAAGGTGCTTGAGAGCCTGGACCCACCGGCCGGCTGGGCCACTCCCCGGGTCTGGGTCGGATTGGCCCTGTCAGCGGACGGGACGGTGGCGTACCTCTGGCGTCAGCGCCAGCCGGTCCAGCGACGCGACCTCAAGGCCGGGAATTGGCTAGACCCGATCCCGGCGTACGGCA
>DATFWZ010000685.1:0-8549 GCA_035258765.1 Gemmataceae bacterium | reverse complement strand
ATGGAACACGCGGCCGAGCCCGGCCGGACCAAACCACCCGCGCTATCCCGTGACCGTCCACGCGACGCGGTCTATACTGGACCCGCCTACCTTCGGAACTCCCACCATGCCCAGACTGCTCTCCTCCCTCCTAGCCGGCCTCTACGCGGTCACAGCCGCTGCAGCTCCTCCCGTCTCGGACAAGGTCCTCTTCGACTTTGAACAGCCCAAGGACATCGATGTCTGGTCGAACCTGGTTCTGCCCGAACCGAAGTGGAAGGAGCCGCCCGTCCGAATCGAGGCGAGCGAGCGCAACGCCACATCCGGCCGCAAGTCACTCAAGCTGACCTTCGACGGCGGGGAGTGGCCGACGGTCATTACAACCGCGATCCCGGACGACTGGTCCGCTTACCACACGTTCCGGGCCGACGTGACCGTGGACCGCGAGTGCGTCGTCGGCTTCACGGTCATGCAAGAGAAGAGCAATCGCGGGCCAGGGTACGACAACGGCGTTACGCGCTGGTGCAAGACCGCATTCCTCAAGCCGGGAAAGAACACCGTCGCGGGCAACCTGCAGCCGAACGACTGGAGTGCGATCGGCCCGAAGTTCGGCAAGGTCGTGAGCCTGGAGGCGTTCCTTTACGACGCCCACAAGGGCGAGTCGATCTACCTCGACAACATTCGCTTGAGCGCCGAGAAGCTCAACGAGAAACCGATCGCGACGAAGTTTACCGTCCTCGGCACGGACCTCGTCGTTGAGAGCGTGCAAGACCTGGGCAAGCGGCTCGCCAAGGACTGGAAGAAGCCGGTCGAGCGCACCCTGGCGGACGTGGACGCGGATTTCGCGGCCGCCTTCGAGACGGCGCGCAAGGATCACCCCAAGGCGGCGAAAGCCGTCTTCCGCGACGGTGAGGCCGGATACGCCGGCTGGCGCGATGCGTATTGGTCGAGCCACGGACCGGACGGGATCACGCGCGACCGCGCCGAGAATCGCGGCACCTCCGAGACGCACGAAGTCTTCATGCGACACCGTAGCCCGCTCATGCGCGTTGACCTGTCAAGTATCCCGCAGGGCGCGAGCATCCTGTATGCGAAACTGGTGATTGTTCGAGCGCGCAAGAACTATTCGAAGGACCACAACCCGACCGAGAAGCCCAACATGTGGGTGGTCGAGCCGTGCAACCGGCCGTGGGTCGAGGCCGAGGTGAACGCCTATCGCTACGCGAAGGACAAATACTGGAAGGAAATCGGCGGGCGCTACTACGGCGATGACCCGGACTTCATGCCGGTGTACCTCGCCCATGGGCCGAGCCAGGGGGTGATTAACGAGTGGGACTTCGTCCATGCGGTCCAGTGGTGGACTGACGGTAAACACGCGAACCACGGATTCATGCTGCACGGCGACTCGCACGACTGGCTCGGGTCGGCGTGGTCTCGTGAGGCCAAGGACGTCAAGAATCGCCCGGCGGTGTATGTCATCTATGAGCCCCGCTAGGGCGCTCGCGGAGTGACAGGAGGAGGGTCGGATGTTCCGATTACGATGGACGGCAGTCGTGCTTGCGGTCGCGGGCGTCGCCCGGGCCGACGGCCCGGTGGCCGACGCGGACCTGGTCAAGTTCGTGGACGAGCGTGTGGCGAAATACCAGCCGACGCCCGAGGAAAAGGTGTTCGACACGATCGGCTGGGCCACGGAGATCCTGACGGCCGAGAAGCTGGCCGCCGAGCACAATCGGCCCGTTTTCCTGTTCACTCACGACGGCCACATGGGCGTGGGCCGGTGTTGAGGCGGCGCGTTCGGCATGAGAGCGGGTCCGCTCTCCGATCCGAAAGTCGTCGGGCTCCTCAACAGCTACTTCGTCCCGGTGTACACGTCGAACGAGGATTACGAGAAGGACGGCTCCGCGTCCGCGGCCGAGAAAAAGGAGCGGAACCGCATCTGGCGGGCCGCCCTCGACGCGAAGAAGTCGTCCGGCACCGTCCACGTCTACCTGCTCGACTCGAAGGGCACCTATCTCGACTCGATGCACGTCGCGAACGCAGCTGATTCCAAGAAACTGATCCCGATGCTGGAGGCGGTGGTCGCGCAGCTCAAGACGCCGGCCGGCAAGCCAGTGCTTCCGCCCGCACCGCAGTCCACCGGGCCGAAGGTCGCCAAGGACGAGGTGAAGCTGCACGTGGTCGCCCGCGGGTTCAACAAGGGGTCGTGGCGCGAGTTCCCCGGCGAGAACTGGGTCGTGCTCGACGCCAAGGACCTGGCCGCGATCGGCACGCCCGACCAGGACAAGCCGCTCAAGCTGTGGGACGTCCCAAAGGCGACCGCGGCCAAAGTGCTGACGTACTTCTACCCACAGACGGAGAACAACAACGCCGACCCGAAGCGGATCGAGTCGCTTGCGATGACCGTGTGCCCGCTGACTCGCGACGGCGCCAAGGCTGTGCTCCGGATCGACGGGTCAGTGACGCTCAAGCACAACTTCTACCCGCGCCGGGAAGACGGCCAACGGGCGGAAGCGAAGTTCGTCGGCTACGCGATCTGGAGCGCTACCGGTCCGGAGGAGTTGAAGCTCGTCACGACCGAGGCGACGTACGGGAAGGAAGGCTTCGGCGTCGCGGTACGGCTCGTCAAGTAGTCCGGACCAGTGACTCGGACCTCCGTCGCCCGCCCCAAGATCGGCGCGGGACAATTGGAGTGACAGATTGAGTCGGGTGCGCGTTCACGCTACCCTGAGTCAAGACACTTTCGATCGCTTCTCCGCGTCCGCGATACCGCCCGGAGGCTGCCAATGCCCATTCTCAACGAGCTCCTGGTGTTCGCCCACGAGCCGGCCGATGCCCAGGCGGCATTCGTTGGCAAGTCCGCTCACCGCACATTACTGCCGGCGGGACTGGAACTGTACAAGTTCACGGGATACGACGTGGTGCCGAACCGGGCGGGGGCCTACTACTCGCCGTGGTGGGCGGCCGTCCAACCCCTCGCCGGTACACCGGACCCGGGCCTCGACGGGCACATCGCCGTGTCCCGGGCCGCGGGGCTGCCGATGCTGACGTACGCCCGCGCGACGTTCGCGGTCATGCTCGGTTGGAATGCACTCGGATTCCTGCAATCCGGGCTGGCCAAGATCGTTCGGATTCGGCTGGCGCAGTCGGTGTACGGGTTCGGCGGACTGTGCCAGCGGATGCAGGAAACCGTACCGCCGGACCGCGTTGTGGGTCGACTGAACGTGCACCAGTCACCTCTCAAGCCGCCGACATTCCTGGGCGGGGCCTACCAGTTCTACATCCCGAACCTGACCGCCGCCCAGGTTCAGGCGATCGGCTCGGACCTGATTCCCTGACGCGGGCGATTCGCAATCGCCCTTGAATCCCTCCCTGTCCCGAGCTATTCCCCGCCCGCCGGGCGTCGCGCCGTCGGGGGACGGCCCGGGCCCGCGCGCACCGGGGACTGCATGCGCCAGGCGGGGCTCCTGCTCCTGCTCACCCTCCTCGTCGGGTGTACGCGCGCGCATTACCGCATGTCCGCCGACCGCGAGGTCTACCCGATCCTCGACGACCGGGCCGGAGCCGTCGGGTTCGCTACTGACCGCGCGGCGATTGAAGCCGCGCCCGTCTCTCGCCTCGCCGACCCGACCAACCCGGACAAGCCGCCGCGTCCGCCCGACGACCCGGTCGCCGCCCGGTACATGGAACGGCCCAACGGCATGCACGGGGCCCACTGGCCGAAGAAGTTCATCGACTGGATCGAGCTCCCCGGCTGGGAGGCCGGACTACCGTTCGGGCCGGACGGAAAGATCAAGCTCGACGCCGACAAGGCGTTCGAGCTCGCGCTGCTCAACAGCCGCGAGTACCAGACCGCCCTCGAGCGGCTCTACCTTGCCGCCCTTGCCCTCACGCTCAACCGCTACGAGTTCGAGACGCAGTGGTTCCTCCGCAACGCGACCGACTTCACCAGCACAGCCCCGGGGACGCCGGGCGAGACGAACACCCTGACGTCGAACACGGACTTCGGGTTCTCCAAGGCGTTCGCGGCCGGCGGGCAACTGGTCGTGGACTTCGCGAACAGCTTCATCCTCGAATACACGGCCAACGGGCGGACTACCGTCACGAGCAATTTCGTCGCCACTTTTGTCCAGCCGCTCCTGCGCGGGTTCGGCCGCCGCGTGCGGCTGGAGGCGCTGACCCAGGCCGAGCGCGACGTCCTGTACGCGGCCCGCGACTTCTATCGGTTCCGCAAGCAGTTCTGGGCCGACGTGACCACCCTCCGCAGCGGCTACCTGTCGCTCCTGTTGCAGGTGCAGACGATCCGCAACCAGCAGGAGAACTTGAAGGGCCAAGAGCTGAACCTGCGGGAGTACGAGGAGCTGTTCCGCGGTGGGAAAATCACGGTCGTCCAGGTGGACCAGGTGTTCCAGAGCTTCCAGCAGGGCCGGCTGGGGGTCGCCCAGGCGGAGGCCACCTTGCAAACGTCGCTGGACCAGTTCAAGTTCGTCCTCGGCCTGCCCCCTCGGATCCCCGTCGCACTCGACGACTCGGTCCTCGGCCCGTTCGTGCTCGTGGACCCAAAGCTCGAGGGGCTGCGGGACGAGATCGACTCCTATCAGAAGGCCCGCAACCGCGACCTCGGCTCGCCCCCGCCGGTCGCCAACCTGCGCCGCCAGTACCAGGAGTTCGGCGCTCTGGCTGGGCGGCTTGTCCCGTTCTTCAACGCGGTCGGCAAGGAGTTAGAGGAGTGGGGCAAGTCGCTCGACCGGACCAAGACCGATGAAGCCGCGGTCCGCGTACGGTCGGCGTACCAACAGTTCCAGGAGACCTTCCCGGACGCCCGGAAGGAGCTCGAAAAGCTCCGGACCGACGCCCACAGCGACGCGACCAGGTTAGACGAAACGAACCGAAAGGAAGGGTGGGAGTCGCTCGTCGTCCACACCCGTAAACTTTTGGCTCTGACCGACCAGGTGATCGGAGTGCAGACGTACGTCCGCATCAACCGCATCGAGCTGCCGCCGGTCACCTGGACCGAGCCCGACGGGCTCGAGTTCGCCCACGAGAACCGACTCGACCTGATGACGGAGCAGGCCCGCGTGACCGACGCATGGCGGAAGGTGCTGGTTGCGGCCAATGCGTTGCGGTCGGAATTGAACGTCGTCGCCAGCGCCAACCTGGCGTCGCTCGACCAGCCGGGCCGGAACAACCTCTTCGACTTCTCCGCCGACGCGGCCCGGTACAGCGTCGGGGTCCGGTTCGACGGGCCCTTGAACCGACAGGCCGAGCGGAATGCCTACCGGGCCGCCCAGATCGCCTACCAGCAGGCCCGGCGGAACTACATGGAATTGTCCGACGCCATCGAGCAGTCCGTCCGCCGCGACCTGCGACTGTTGGAGCTGGAGCGGCTCAACTTCGAGATCGCCCGGCTGAACGTGGTCTCCGCCGCCCGGCAGCTGGAGGGGGCCCGGCAACAGATCCGGAGCGGCCGCGACGTCCGCGGCACGTCCAGCACGCTCGACATCCTTAACGCCCAGAATTCACTTTTGAACGCGCGGAACGCCCTGGCGAGCGGGTACATTACATACGAGCAGTTGCGCGTGCAGCTATTGCTGGATCTCGAAGCCCTCCGACTCGACCCGCACGGGTATCCGATTGATGAGCGCCGAACTTCCTCTCCCGCCGCCGAGTTCGCCGGCGACCGTTGTCCCCGCCCCGACGTCGCTCCCGACGCTCCCGGCCCTCGCCCCGCAACCCTCCCTCCTCCCGGCGACGGACCCCCCGCCCGCCTCGCCCCGCCCGCTAAGTAGGCTCGCGCGCCTGGCCCGGTTCTGGCCAGCCGGTGTTCTCGCCGTCGCGGTGGTGGCGATCGCCTCGTATGTCGGCAAGTCCGGCGGCCGCGGCGGCGACGTCGTAACCGCCGCGGTCATTCGCGGCGACCTGGCCGTCGTCGTTATCGAGCGCGGCGAGCTCGACAGCATCAAGTCAGTCCTCGTCCGGTGCGAGGTGGAGGGGGAGAAGAGCAAGCTGATCGAGATCGTCCCGGAGGGCACCCGGGTCGGGAAGGACGAGGTGGTCGCCAGGCTCGACACGGACGAACTGAAGAAGCAGTACGACCTGCAGAAGGTGAAATGGAAGACGGCCGAGGCCAAAGCCGCGTCCGCCCTGGGAGACCTCAAGGTCCAGCAAAACAAGGAGCAGAGCGAGATCGACAAGGCCCGGCTGGCCTGGGACCTGGCAAAAATCGATCTGGAGAAGTACGAGAAGCGCGAGTACCAGGCCCTTTACAACAAGCAGAAGGGGCTCGTCGAGCTTGCCAACAAGGAGTTGAAGGAGGCCGAGGAGAACCTGGAGTTCACCAAGAACCTGGTCCGCAAGGGGTTTGTCCCGGTCGAGCAGCTCCGCATTCAGGAGCTCGGCGTGGCGGAGAAGAAGTACAAGGTAAGCCAGGGAGAGGACGAGCTTGGGGTGCTGGTGGAGTACGATCAGAAGCGGAAGACGACCGAGCTGAAGGGCAAGGCCAAGGAGGCGGAGGACGAATACAAGCGCACCAAGGACAGCCAGAAGGCCGCGACGGAGAAAGCCAAGAACGAGTGGGATGCCGCGGACATCATGGCGAAGCTGGAGGACGTGACGCTCAAGCGGATCGACACGCAGCTCGCCCGGTGCGTGATCAAGGCCCCGCAGGACGGGATCGTCGTCTACTTCAAGCGCTTTTACGACGAGATGGCTCGCATTCAACCCGGGGCCTTGCTCTTTTTCCAGCAGCCGATCTTCACTCTCCCGGACCTGGAGCACATGAAGGTGAAGGTGAAGATCCACGAGTCGGTAATCAAGAAGATCGGCCCCGGCCAGAAGGCGACCCTGATCGTGGACGCGATACCGAATTACCCCCTGACCGGGACGGTGAAGACGGTCGGCACGCTGGCCCAGTCGGAGGGCTGGCGGCAGACGGTGAAGGAGTACCTGGTCGAGATCGATATCGACGACCTGCCGACGAGCGCCGGCCTGAAGCCGGGGATGACCGCGGAGACGAAGATCCACGTGCAGACGCTCCACGACACCCTGATGGTGCCGGTGCAGGCGGTGACCGAGTTCGAGGGCAGGCCCGTCTGCTACGTGGGCAAGTCGAAGAACCCGGAGCGCCGGTCGGTGGAGGTCGGGGAGAGCAACGACCAGTTCATTCAGATCGTGAGCGGTTTGACGGAGGGGGAGGAAGTGGCGCTAGACGCCCGGAGCCGGGCCGCGGCGGAGGTGAAGGCGGCGCGGAAGTGAGGATTGGCGTTTGCGGGTGAAGGGGAACGGGGGCCAGTTCCCCCCGCCTGAAGTCGGGCAAAACAAACGGCTTATGCGGACCGTTCAGCTTGAAATGCCCGCCGTTTCTTTCGACTTGTCTCGAAACCCTTCCGCCAACCCGTTAGGCTGACCCGGTCGCGGACGTCAACACATCCCGCGGTCGGAGATCCCCGGTGACCCAGCTCCAGCCCTTCTACTCCAACGTCCAGGCCCACTACGACCTGTCCAACGACTTCTTCGCCCTCTTCCTCGACCCGGACATGGTCTATAGCTGCGCCTACTTCGAGCCCCCGGGGGCCACGCTCGCGGAGGCGCAGCGGGCCAAGATCGACCTGGCCCTCGGCAAGTGCGACCTCAAGCCGGGACAACGCTTGCTCGACATTGGCTGCGGGTGGGGGGCGGTCATCCGCCGGGCGGTCGAGCATTATAGCGTCCGGGCCGTCGGGCTGACGCTCAGCGAGAACCAGGCCGAGCTGGCGCGGGCCCGGCTCGCCGACCTCGACGATCGGGCCGAGATCCGCCTCCAGGGGTGGGAGGAGTTCGACGAGCCGGTCGATCGGATCGTCAGCATCGGGGCTTTCGAGCACTTCCGCGAGGAGCGCTACACGGAGTTCTTCGCGAAGTGCCATCGCCTCCTCCCCCCGGAAGGCCGCATGCTCCTGCACTCGATCGTCCGCCCGACGATCGAGCAGCTCGCCGAGCGCGGGCATGAGCTCAAGCACGAGGACGTGCTGTTCAACAAGTTCATCCTGAAAAAGATCTTCCCCGGCGGGCAGCTCCGGCCGCCGGAGGTGGTGCGGAAGTACGCGGAGGCGGGCGGGTTCCGGGTGACTCGCGTCCACGCCTTGCAGCTCCACTACGCCCGCACCCTCGACGCCTGGGCCGCCAACCTCGAAGCCGCCCGCGACCGGGCCATCGCACTGACGTCGCGGGAGGTCTACGACACCTACATGCACTACCTGACCGGCTGCGCCCGCTACTTCCGCAGCGGCCACCTGGACGTGATGCAGTTCACGTGCTGCAAGTAGGGAACGCCCTCTGTGAACGTCCGGGCGCGTTCTCACCTCCCCATTGACCGCGGCCCGATTACAATCATCCCATTCGCGGGCCGCCTTCGAACTCGCGCGGCCGGCCTCGACTCTTCAAGGACTCATCGATGCAAAAGAGCAAGGCCCGGCGGAAGGCCGCCAAGGTGCGCCGGAAGCGCGTCCAGAACACCCACTTCAAGACCCGCCGGGTCTCGACGAAGGAGCGGTTCAAGTGATCGATCCGTCGTAGCCGCAAGCTGCCAGCTTGCG
>DATFWZ010000684.1:0-12183 GCA_035258765.1 Gemmataceae bacterium | reverse complement strand
TGCTCGTGGCGATCGGCCTGCTGGCCTGGCCGCTGATGCCGGTCACCATCGCGGCGGAGAATAGCGATGTCTTCGACGCTCTCAGCCGCGCTTACAACTACGCGTTCCAGTGGCCGTTTCGATTCGTCCTATTGACGGTCGCAACGCTCGCGCTGAGCGCCTTGCCGCTGGTGGTCGTTCTGTTTGTGCTGGCGGGTCCGGTTGAGAACTGGGTTTCGGCCGCAGGGCACCCGGCTGTCTGGGTAGCTGCGGCCCTGTCGGCTTCGATCTTTTGGTCGCTGCAAACCCTGGCCTATTTGCAACTGCGCACCGCCGCGGACGGAGTGGACGCGTACGAGATCGCCCGCGATTCCGAGTCGGCGGCGGCACCGGTTCCAACGCCGTCCAATGAGGGCCAACAGGAAGGGACGGCCTCGGCCGAGCCGAAGCCGGCGGCTCCCGGGAGCTGGCTAATTCATGTCGTAATTCTCGGACTGATGGTCGCGACGTGGGCCCTGACGGCCTGGCTCTTCGCCCGGTTTGGGGGCGAGAACTCCGGTTGGCTCGGATGGGGACTGGGCGAGCGTTTCAGGCCCACCGCCGACGGCCTCTACTATCTGGCTTCGCTCATCGCGGGTGGCTGGGGCGTGATCTGGCTCGCAGCCCCCGTCGTGGTGGCATTGCGTCGAGCATTTCGTGCCGACCCGGCACCTGCGCCCCGGACGCCGTCCGCGTAGCACCGCTCGAATTAGCTGAATCGCTCCTGCAATGACACGACCTTCAACTCCTGGCCCCGCAGGGCCTCGCACGCCCGGGCCGCAGCCTCGGCCGCCGAAAGAGTCGTGATGCACGTGACGCGGTGCGCAACTGCCGATGCCCGAATCCGGCTCTCGTCCGTCCGGCGTCCGCGACCGGTGGGGGTGTTCAGGACCATTGCGACCTCGCCGTTCTTCATCCGGTCGAGCAGGTTGGGGCGGCCCTCCTGAATCTTCGGGATCTCCGTCACTGGCACGCCGGCATCCCGAAGGGCCCGGGCAGTCCCGCGGGTGGAGAGCAACGTGAATCCCATCTTGGCGAACTGTCGCGCGATCGGCACGATGTCGGCTTTGTCGCGGTCGGCCACGGAGACGAAGATCGTCCCCGACTCGGGCATCGGCGAGCTGGCCGCCAGCTGCGCCTTGGCGAAAGCCATCGCGAACGTGTCGTCGATCCCCATCACCTCGCCGGTGGATCGCATCTCCGGGCCGAGGATGGTGTCAACCCCCGGAAACCGATTGAACGGGAAGACGCTCTCCTTGACCGAGAAGTGAGTCGGAACCACCTCGCCGGCGACGCCGAGCTCGTCCAGCGTCTTGCCGGCCATGACCAGCGCGGCGTGTCGGGCCAACGGCACGCCGCATGCCTTCGAGACGAACGGCACGGTCCGGCTGGCCCGGGGATTGGCCTCCAGGACGTAAATCTCCGCGCTTGAGCCGTGGGCGTTGGCGACCGCGAACTGGATGTTCATCAGCCCCTTGACGTTCAAGGCCTCCGTCAGCGCCCGCGACTGCCGCTTGATGTCGTCGATGACCGCCGCGGGCAAACTGTAAGGGGGGATCACGCACGCGGAGTCGCCGGAGTGAATGCCCGCCTCCTCGATGTGCTGCATCACGCCGCCGATCACGACGCGCGTACCGTCGCTCAGGCAATCGACGTCCACCTCGACTGCGGACTCCAGGAACTTGTCGATCAGGATGGGCCGACCGCTCGACGCCTCCAGGGCGTACCGGGCGAACCGGGCGAATTCGGCCTCGTCGTAGACGATCTCCATCGCCCGCCCGCCGAGGACGAAGCTCGGCCGCACCAAGACGGGAAAGGTCAGCTTGCGGGCGATGTGCAGGGCCTCCTGAATGTCCTGCGTCGTCCCGCTGGCGGGCTGCTTGAGCTGGAGCTGTTCAAGCAGCTTGCTGAACTTCTCTCGGTCCTCCGCGGTCTCGATACTGTCCACCGACGTGCCGATGATCGGCACGTCGAGCCCGGAAAGGGCCTTGGCCAGGTTGAGCGGCGTCTGCCCGCCGAACTGGACGATGACCCCGGTCGGCCGGACGCGGTCGCAGATGTTGAGGACGTCCTCGACTGTCAACGGCTCGAAGAACAGGTGGTCGGACGTGTCGTAATCGGTGGACACGGTCTCCGGGTTCGAGTTGACCATGACGGTCTCGAAGCCGTTCTGCCGCAGGGCCAGCACCGCCTGGACGCAGCAGTAGTCGAACTCGATTCCTTGCCCGATCCGGTTGGGCCCGCCGCCGAGGATCACGATCCGCGGCTTGCCGGTGAAGGGGCGGATTTCGTCCTCGACAAAGGATGAAGGATGAAGGATGAAGGATGAATCGTCTTCTCCTTCATCCTTCATCCTTCCGCCTTCATCCTTCACGGAGCGGACGGGCGCCTCGTACGTCGAGTAGTAATAGGGGGTGTAGGCTTCAAACTCCGCGGCGCAGGTGTCCACGAGTTTGAATACCGCCTCGATTCCCAGCGCCTTCCGCTTCTCCCGAACTGCCTGCTCGCTCGTGTTCCAGATGTTTGCCAGTTGCCGGTCGACGAAGCCGTGCTGCTTCGCAGCGAGGAGTAGATCGAAGTCCGCGACCTCGAGTGACGGGCAGGCCTTCAGTCGGTCCTCCATCCGGACCAGGTCGCGGATCTGGTTCAGGAACCACGGGTCGATCGCGGTCCGCCGGTGGACGTCCTCAACCGTCATGCCGGCCTTGAACGCGTAGCGGATGTACCAGACACGGTCGGCGTTCGGCGTTGCCAGCTTCGCGGAGATCTCCTCCGGGGTCGGCTGACTCGTCGTCCCCCACAGGTCGAGCCGGTCGCACCCTAGCCCGAACCTGCCGACTTCGAGCCCGCGGAGCGCCTTCTGCAGCGACTCCTTGAACGTCCGTCCGATGGCCATCGTCTCCCCGACCGACTTCATCTGCGTCGTCAGCGTCGGGTCCGCGTCCGGGAACTTCTCGAAATTGAATCGCGGGACCTTTGTCACCACGTAGTCGATTGTCGGCTCAAAGCAAGCGGGGGTCTCCCGGGTGATGTCATTCTTGAGCTCGTCGAGCGTGTACCCGATGGCCAGCTTGGCGGCGATCTTCGCGATCGGGAAGCCGGTCGCCTTGGAGGCCAGGGCGCTCGACCGGGACACCCGGGGGTTCATCTCGATGACGATCATCCGCCCGTTCGTCGGGTTGATCGCGAACTGGATGTTCGACCCCCCGGTCTCGACCCCGATCTCGCGGATGATCGCCTTGGCGGCGTCGCGCATCCGCTGGTATTCCTTGTCCGAAAGGGTCTGCACCGGGGCGACGGTGATCGAGTCGCCGGTGTGCACGCCCATCGGGTCGAAGTTTTCGATCGAGCAGATGATGACGACGTTGTCCGCCCGGTCGCGCATTACTTCGAGCTCGTACTCTTTCCAGCCGATGACCGACTCCTCGATCAACACTTCGTGCGTCGGGGACAGCTCCAACCCGTGGCTGACGATGCTGATAAACTCCTCGCGGTTGTAGGCGATGCCACCACCGGTGCCGCCCATGGTGAAGCTCGGGCGTAGGACGCACGGCAGGCCGATCGACTCGAGGAGGGTCATCGCCTCGCCGAGCGTGTGGGCCACGCCCGACTTGGGCACGTCGAGTCCGAGCTTGACCATCGCGGCCTTGAACTTGGCCCGGTCCTCGGCCTTGTCGATGACCTCGGCATTGGCCGCGATCATCTCGACGCCGAACCTGGCCAGCACGCCGTGCCGGTGCAGGTCCATGGCGGTGTTGAGTGCGGTCTGCCCGCCGAGGGTGGGAAGGAGGGCGTCCGGGCGCTCCTTCTCGATGATCTTGGCGACGACCTGCCAGGTGATGGGCTCGATGTAGGTGCGATCGGCCATCTCCGGGTCGGTCATGATGGTGGCCGGGTTGGAGTTGACCAACACGACCCGGAAGCCCTCTTCGCGGAGGGCCTTGCACGCCTGGGTGCCGGAGTAATCGAACTCGCAAGCCTGGCCGATGACGATGGGGCCGGAGCCGATGAGCAGGATGTTGTGGATGTCGGTGCGCTTCGGCATGGATCGCGACGGGGCCCCTCGGAGTACCAACTAGATTCCCCACAATCCTACGGATGGGGGGAAGCACTCCAAGGGCGAGAACTGTCGTAGAGCACGCGTCTCGCGTGCTCGGCTGGCAGGAGCACGCGAGACGCGTGCTCTACGACAACGCTAGTCTGCGAAGGAGCCTTTGACAGGGTCATACGCCGCCAGTTGATCCGGCCGCTCGGCCACCCACCTCGCCAGCGGCAACGTGACCGGCTCCGGCCGCGGGCCCGAAGTGCCAGGCTCGCGGGGCAAGAACACGCGGACGGCGACGACTACTTCCTTCGCGGTCTCGCCCGGGTGGGCCGGCTGCCACTCCTCCGCCAGGCGCCAGCGGACGTACGCGGATAGCGACCGCCGGAATGTCTTCGCGACGTCCGCGATCACCTCGCGCCACGCCTCGCCTTCCTTCTCGAACGAGCCCGGGTACCAGCGGCCGTAAATGATCGAGTAGGACTGTTCGCGGTAGAACTGGCGGTAGTGAACCAGGTCGTAACGGAAGAAGTGATCGACGTCTGCGGGCTCGAACCGGCTTCGAAGTTCGGACGTGGTCCCGTCCGCTGCCGTTACTTGCAGACTTAGAAATGTCCCGGCGGCGCCGAACCGCGGCGCGAACAGGGACCAGCCTTGCACCTGACCCGTCCCCTCCGACCAGCGCTCGCAAGCGTTTCCTGTGGCGTCGATCGGGACTTGAACCGCGTCGAACCTGCTCACTCGGCCCTCGGCCTGGAATGTCGTCAGCATTTCCTCCGGGAGCGGCGGGGCCTGTCGGGGGACCAGCATCACGAAGTTGTAAAGCGGCAGGAAGACCAGCTCGACACAAATGAACGCGCCGAGCAAGCAGGATACGACGCGTTTGATCGGGAGCGGCATGGCAGACACCAGGGGCGAGCCGAGGGGAGGTGTCAGACGTCCAGCGGCAGCCACTCGATCACGTCGAACCGGGCGTGCGGGGACGGGGCGGGGAAGTGGGCGCGCTTCTCATAGGACTCGCGGCAGTGGTGCATCGCCTCGCGGACGTCCGCCGCCCGGAGCCGGAGCTCGCGGCAGAACGTCACCTCGTTCGACCGCGACGCCCGGATGGCGATCATCCCCGGGATGTCCCTGTTCGCCGCCGCGGCCAGCCGCTCTCCGCTCGCCGTGTCCGGCACAAGTAGGTAGCACTGCTCATTGTCCGGCACACCGGCGACGGTTGGCGCCGCCCGGTCGAAGGCCCGTCGCAGTCGCTGCTCCCAGTCCTTGCCGCGATGGCTGGTGAACTGCGCCACGTCCGTCACCGGCAGCAGCGTGCCGAGGAAGGCGGACGTCTGATCGATCATCGGGTCGGCCAGCTCGTTGATAAAGTCCCCGGACTTCTGGCAGGCCCCGAACAATCCCCCGCGCGGGTCGAGGACGAGCGCTTGCAGCGCCCGGTCCAATTTCTCCACGGCGTCCGGTTTCACCGTCTCGACGAACTTCTTGGCCGCCCACTCGATCTCCTCCCCGCCGTCGGGCAGGAGCAACTCGACCGTGGGTGACGGGCCGCCGACGATCGACGCGCCGGCCGTCTCCGGGATCTCCAGCGCCCGCCGGAGGTGCGTGAGGCGCTGGCGGCAGATGTTGAGGTCGCGCTGGCGGTCATCCAGCCCGGCTTTCAGCTTCCGGAAGAACTTGACCACCCCGATATAACCCTCCTCATCGGCCCGGCAGGTGGCGTAGTGACTCAGGGACGACATCAGGGCCCGCATGTGCTTGTGGTCCTTGCCCCCGAACAGGCTGAACCCGCCGGACTGTCCACAGGCATCAGCCGCGGCGCGGGCGTTAGTCCACGCCAGCTCGGACCGGCGCGTGTACTCGGCCGCGCGAAAGACTGCCTCCCCCTCCATCCGCGTGCAGAACTCCAACAACCGCGCCAATCCCGCCTCGGTCGCGGCAATCCGTTTACTCGGTTGCTCGAGCAGTCCGACCGCCTCTCCGCCCAACGACTTGATCCAGCGGTCGGCAACCGCATTCGTCGCCGAGTTGAAGAGCTTGGTTAGCTTCCCGGTCCGGACCGCGTCGGCGGGGTCCCGCGACCCCTTGACGCCGACCAGGTTCATCACGGCGTCGTACGTGTCACTCGCCCAGGCCGCGACCGTCACGTCGCCGGCGAGGGCCTTGTTCTCCAGCTCGGAGAGGAATCCGCTGATCACGTCCCGCGGGTCGGCGTCCACCGACCGCATGGCTTCCTCGATCTGGGCGACGATGCGCTCCGGTCGCAAGCCGGGATCGGCGAGCGCCTTCTTGCACATCGCCTCGACGCCGGGAGGGACGACCGAGGCGTTGCTCTGCCATTGCAGGATGAGCCGCTCGCACACATGCCGGGAGGCCGACCGCAACAGCAGCCCGCGGGGGAACCAGACGCCCCCGGTCCCGAACGACCGGAAAACGGTCGCGGACTCCTGGCGCGCCCGATCGAGTTCGGCCCCGAGCGAGGTCGTCAGGTCCAGGGACAAGAAGGCGGCCAGGCGCTCGGCGCACTCGGCCGCGGCGCTCGGTCCGCGGCCCCCGCGCTGGACCAGATAAACCGTGGAGAACGGCCGGTTCGGCGACTCGAGTTGCGGCCCGTCCGGCCCGCCGTACCGGGACTTGAAGGTGATCGACTCGTCGGCGTAGTGGTTCAGCTCGGTCAGCGTCGCGTAGACGTTGGCGGCCTCCTCGGCCGGCGTGGTCGGGTCGGCCGGCGCGCCGAGGAACAGGAAGGCGGTAACCTGGGGCTGCAACTTCAGCTGGCTGAGCAGCTTGGTGACCGCGTAGCCGATGTCGGGCAGGGCGCCCGACGACGCCCCACCCGCGGCCCCGACGACGAACACCCGCGGCCGGCTGTCCCGGGTCGGCAGCCCGGACTGGTCGGCCGACCGGGTCAGAGACTCGGGGTGAGTCGCGATTTCCAGCTCCCGGCGGACGCGGGTGGTGAACCGCAAGTAGTTTTCGGTGAATGCCAGCCGGCCGAGGGCCCGCGAACCTTGCGGGTGCAGCGTCCGCGGGATCGCGTGCAACTTCTCCCGGGGGAGCCATTCGGCGAGCAGGTCCAGGGCCGCCCGGCGGTAGCGCGTGACCGGTAGCAGGGGGGTCTGGAACACGTGCTCGCTCAGGAGCGCCCGGTCCGGGGCCCCGGCCACACCGACCGCCTTGGCCTCCGGGTCGGCGTCGAGGTATACGAATCGGATTGAGGGTACCTGTCGTAGGTCGCCCATGCGATCGGTCAGCCGGCTGCGAAGCTCGCGGAGGGCGAGGAGGCCGAATCCGCCCAGTCCGACGATCAGCGTCGGCCGGAGGACACCACCCTCGGCCTCGGGAAAGTCGAAGTTGACACCCTCGTTGTCCTCGATCGACACCGCGGCCGGGGGCTCCGGGATGACCTCCGCAAATGGCAAGGCCGCCTGGACCGTCGGCGTGGTCGGCGGTTCCTTCTGTCGAGCGGAGAGCTCGGCCTCCGGGAAATGCTGGGTCTTGGGGACGGAGTGGAATTCCGCGTGGTCGGTCCGCGCTCCCGGCTTGTGGGTCGGCGGCGTGTGCGGGGCTGGTGGGCTCGCCGGCAGGAGCGGCGGGTCCGCGGACTTGCTCCCGAATGCCTCAATAAACGCCTTGCAGTTCGGGAACCGCTTGAACGGGTCTTTCGCCAGCGCCCGGCCGACAACCCGGCGGTCGCGCTCCGGCAGTCCCGACAGATCGGGATCCGCGTTCATGTGGAGCAAAGCGAGCTCGCGGATCGTCTTCCCCGTGAACGGCCGCTTGCCAGTCAGCAGCTCCATGTACACGATGGCCAGGCTGTACTGGTCGGAGTGCTTGGTGATCCGGGCGGTGAACGTCTCGGGGGCGGCGTACTGGGGCGAAATGCCGGCCAGGATGCCGCTGGAGCTCGAGCGTTCGAGGTGCTTGGCCAGGCCGAAGTCCGCCACCTTGATGTGGTCCCCGACCAGGAACAGGTTGCGGGGTTTGACGTCCATGTGCATCAGGTTGTGGGTCTCGCTCAGGTAGTCGAGCCCGTCGGCCGCGTCGGCCATGTACTTGAGCAACCGGTCGCGGGGGATGCCGGGAAGGCCGGCCGCCCGAACTTCCTGAAGGACGTCGTAGAGCGACTTCTCCGCCAGCTCCATGACAATGGCCACCTCGCCGTGCATGATGTCGATCCGCTCGATCGACAGGACGAACGGGTGGCGCACCTCCTTGACCCGCTGCAGGGCGTGGAACTCCTGGCGGGCCCGGCCGTCCCCGGACGCATTGGCGTCCAGGTTGCCGAACACGAACTTGATGGCCTTGAGGATCTTGCCCGGGGCCTCGCACAGCCACACTTCGCCGAACCCGCCGGACCCGAGCGGCTTGATGAGGCGGTACCCGGGGATGGGTTCCTCGTCGGGTTCGCGGATCACGCTCATGGGGCAGTCCGGGCGGACGGACAGCGAACGGCCCCCGAGGGACGGGGGTGCGGGGTGGGCATCCGCCTGAAACGTAATTCACGGGTGGCCGGAAGTCCAATTTCGCCCGCGGAGGAATGGAGGCGCAAAAAAATGCGGCCCGGTCGGAACCGGGCCGCGCGCCGCCTGCCTGGGGCGTGTCAGAACGGGCCCATCCCGCCGCCTCGGCCCATGCCCTCGAGCGCGTCGACGGGGCCGGTCATCGTGATGGTCACGGTTGACCCGCTCTGGGAGACTTTGAGCGATTCAAACATCCTCTTCATGTCCTGCATCTTCTTGTCCTGGGCGCCCTTGCCCAGCGCCGCCCCCATGTCCATGAAGCCTTTCACCATGTTCATCATCGACTCGATGCCGGTCGCGGCCTTCTTCGCCGCGTCGGCGTCGGCGTACGTAAGCTCCACTTTCATGGAAACGTCACCAGACCCTTGCAGTTTGGCGGACATGACAGTTGACTTCGGTGGCGGTGGGGCGGCGAAGCCGGGCGGGCCGCCACCCTTGTCCATCCCACCGAAAATGTTCGCGGCCGAACCGACACTCGCGGCCCACAGGTCGCCGTCGGCGCGCTTCACCGCGTTTTTCAGCTCGTCGGAGATCGCCAACTTGCTCGCATCCTTTTGCAACAGGCCGGTCATCGTGCTTTCCAACTTAGTGATCACGACGATCTTGTCGGACGCGAAGTGGAGCCCGCCGCTGTCGCGCGTCTTGTAGTATTGCTTCCCGTTCGCCGTGGCCTGCTGGCCGCCCACGGCCTTCACGATCTTGTCCTTGTCGGCCGATTTCTTGAGCTTCAGGATGGTCACCTCGGCAGCGCCGCCCTGATTGCGCTTGCCGATCACGACGCTGGACAGGTCGTCGGCTTTGAGGCCGGCCTTGTCGGCCTCCGTCATGTTGTCCCGGAGGATGGTGGCGGCCTTTCCGGTCTTGGACACCGCTTCCACGTCCGCCCCCTCGACAGTTTGCATCTCGGCGGGGACCCACGCGAGCATCTCGGACGACGCCCCGCCGCCGAAGAGTCCGAACGGATCGACCAGCAACAGGACAAGAACGGCGCCCAGCAAGAGTGCGGCGCCGCCGCCGAGCAGGGCGATGAGCAGGACCTTCTTCCCCTTCTTTTTCTTCCTCCCGGACCTGCGGCCGCGCGGCCGGTCGTCCTCGTCGTCCTCATCATCGTCGCCGCGCGCCTTCCGCGATCTTGGGCTCTCGTCCTCGTCCTCGTCGCCTTGACGGCGCTTCGACCGTGGTCGCTCCTCCTCCTCGTCCTTGCGCCGCTTCGAGCGCGGGCGATCGCCTTCGTCCTCGTCGTCCTCGACCTTGCCCCGACGAGGCCGCGGCTCGTCCTCCTCGTCCTCCTTCGGCTCGCGGCCGCCCCGAGTCCTTGGACGGTCGTCCTCCTCGTCATCGTCTCGGCGCTTGCGACCGCGCGGCCGCTCGTCCTCGTCCTCATCCTCCTCCCGGCGACGTCGGGAACGCGGGCGCTCGTCGTCGTCGTCATCCCGACCCCGGTTCCTGGACCGCGGCCGGTCGTCCTCGTCGCCGTCCTCGTCCCGGCGCCGCCGGGTCTTCGGCCGGTCGTCGGCGTCCTCGTCGTCCACAATCTCGGCATCCCGGATCTTCCCGCTGTCGGCTGGCTGCGAGCGCTTGTCGGCAGTGAAGGCGTCCAGTGCACCCATGACGCTCTTGCCTGGCCTTGCCGGCATGGGGGGTGGGGCAGGTGCGCGGGTGGGTACGGGCGCCGGGGCCGCGGTGGCCGGCTTCAGGGCCTCCGCCGCCGAGGGAGCCGGCGCCGTCGGCTGACCGTTCACCTCCTGGGCCGCCTCCGATGTGGTGAACGGGTTCTTGCACTGCGGGCAGGTCACCGTTCTGCCGGCCGGGACCGGCTGGGCGGACTTCAGCTTGGTCGAACAACTTGGGCACTGGATGACGTACGGCATGGCTCGGACTCGGTGACGTCAGGCGGGCGACTCGCCCGATTTGAAGGAGGGTTATTGTAGCTTGATCCTCGGGGCCAGCGCCCGGCTAGCGCACCGGACCGATCAAGCGCATGGCCTCACTCGCGGGAACAACGAGGCGGGCGACGACCCGGTTGCCGTCCTCGCTGACGGATGCCTCCGTGTAACCGCGAATCACGTCGGAGACGTCGGCCGGATCGATCCCTTCGCGGTCGGCCAGCTGCCCCAGGTCGTTCAGTGCGCGCCGGGTCTGGAAGGAACCTTTCAGGGTGGCGGCCCCATGCATGGCCAGCCCGTGGTTTTCAAACTCGATCTCGATGTTCACCTCGGCCATCGGCCCGCCGGGGGTCACCCACACCGCGGAACCGGTCGAGGGGACGACGCGGAGGAGGAGCGGATCGTCCGGCACTCCCGACTGCGGGCGATCGAATGGCTTGGACTTCCCGGCGGCTCGCCAAATCGGCCCGCGGGACTTGCCCACCATGTAGAGTAGCTCACTCGACAGTCGCGACTTCGACCCCTTGTCCAGAAGGCCCTGGATCGCGGCCTCCTTGTCGGCGAGCACCAGTGTCCGGTCGTCCGCGAAGTACCCGAATCGGTAGGTGCTCGCCAGGCTTGTGAACGGGGCGTAGCCCTTACCCGACACGTTGGCCTGGAGGTATTTCGACCGGTCCGCCGGGGCCTTGAGGCGCACGGCACAGGTGTTCCCGTTCTGGGCCGTGCGAGCAATCAATGCCCGGGCGATGTCCGGGGTGCGCAGGCCAGACCGGTCCAACTCGTCGATGTCGGCCGGGGCCTTGCGCTCCAGGGCCCTCCGGAACTTGTCGTTTCGGGACAAATCCTCCAGGTCGTAACCGCTCAGGGCGACGGCGTCGGTCGGGGCGTAGACCAAGAGGTCATTCGCCGCCGGCTTGCTGCGATCGCGGACGAGGAGGTAGCCGAGGACCCCGACCACGAGGAAAGCAGCGAAGACCACCATGATCAGGCCGACGACGACGGCCGGCGAGGAGTGCTTCCTCAACCGGCTACCTGGCGGTGGCCGCCGTTCTTCGTCGCGGTGGCGACGGGTGCGCGGGCGGTCGTCGTCGCGTTTGAGGTCCACGGGCGGCCGGTCGTCGTCCGGCTCGTCGAGGATGACGGCGTCCGCGATGTCGTCGGCTTCCCGGACCGTTCGGCTGGCGGATGCCGTGACCGGTTCGGCGGCGGCCCGCGTCGTGAACCTGGCTTCGCAAGCGGGGCAAGTGAGCCTGCGCCCGGCCGGGAGCTGGGTGGCGGAACGCAGCTGTGCTCCGCACTTCGGGCAGGCGACGACAAACGGCATGGCGATTAGGGATCGAGTCGGCAGGACGGGGGTATCGTACTGGTCGGCGGAGGGAAATTACAAGATTGCGGCGCGAAGAACCGACGCGACGCGGATTTCGGCCGTAAGATCAGCGTCTCACCTGAGGAGTGAAACGTTGAAAGACGCTATGGGGACGTTGCGATGGGTCGGCTACGCGGAGGGGACGTCGTTCCTCGTCCTCCTCGGCATCGCCATGCCCCTGAAACACTGGGCCAATTACCCGCTCGCCGTGACCATTGTCGGGTCGTTGCACGGCGGACTATGGATCCTCTACATGCTGGCCGCGGCGCGAGCGGCGGTCGCGGAAAAATGGCGGGCGGGACGACTGGCGGGGGCTTTCATTGCATCGGTGCTGCCGTTCGGCCCGTT
>DATFWZ010000683.1:0-5816 GCA_035258765.1 Gemmataceae bacterium | reverse complement strand
TCTTCCTTCTTTTTCGGCTCTTCCTTCTTGGGCTCCACCTTCTTGGGTTCTTCCTTCTTGGGCTCGACTTTCTTTGGCTCTTCCTTCTTCTTCGGCGGCGGCGGGGGCGGGGGTGCCTTCTCGACCGTCAGGTTGAACTTGGCCTCCGAGGTAATCGGCACCTTGCCGTCGTAAACTGCGGTTGCCTGGACGGTCACGTTCTGGAGCTGCCCGGCGTCCACGTCCGGGGCGGCCTTAAGCACGATCTTCGCCTCGTTCTGGCCCGCCGGAATCGCAACGTCGTCGGCCGTGACCCCCTTTGTGCCCATCGGCAACACGACCTTCACCTTATATTCTCCCGCGTAGTCAAATTGCCGCTCGACCTTGACCACCAGGTCCGTCGCCATCCCGCCCTTCAGGTTCCCCGCGGGCGTCGCGGTGACCTTGCCCAGGCTCACCGGGACCACGTTTACGACGATCGGCGTCACCGCTTGCTCCACCGTTGCTGGCCGTTTGCCCTTGCCGCTCTCCCGCTCGTACTGCACCTGGGCCGTCGCGGCGAGGACGACTTCATACACCCCCGGCGGGGCGATCGTCTTGGCCTCGATCACGAACGTGCCGTCAGCCTTGTCCGCTCCGACCGGCGGCAGTGGCTGACCGTTGTTGACGGTCACCGGCATCGAGGCCGGGTTTTGCGTGGTCGAGAGCTGCCGCAGCGTGATGGGGACTTTCGCCTCCGCGGCGATTCGCGCCACCTTGAACGGGACCGTTAGCTTCTCGCCCTGCTTGACGAACAGCGGTTGCGCGAGCTTCTCCCCCGGCTTGACGAACGCGTTCTCCGGCTCGGCGGTGATCTTGAAGTAGGACTTGTCGCGGACCGCGAGCATCAGGGCGGAGTCGAGTCGGGTCAGCGTCGGCAGGTTCTGCCCCGGTTGCATGCCCCAGGTGATGGTCGCCGACCGAGCTTCGCGGACGACGGGTTTGCCGTTGAGTGTCGCGGTCGCCTTGATCGTCAGCGGACCGCTGAACGCGGCGGCTCCCGGCGCGGCCGTCAGTACCAGGGCGCCGGACCGCTGGCCGGTTCCGATCACCTGCGGCGCACACGTCACGCCCGCGGGCAGACCCTCAACGGCGAGCGTGATGGGGCCCATGAACCCGTCGTAGCGGAATACATAGGTCTCCACATAGTTGTGGCCGTCCGCCCGGAGGACCGTCGTGTCCGGCGCGTACTTACTCGCAGCCATGGCCACGACGCGGAAGTCCGGCCGCTCGGGGGCGATCCGCAGCCGGTAGCTGGTCCGCGGGCCGTACTGATAACTCGCCTCGCGGCTGACCACGCGCACGAGGTATTTGCCGTCCTCGGCGGCCGTGAACTTGTATGGGTCGGGGTCGGTCGTGCGGGCGTAGAACTGCGTGTTGCTCATGACCTCGGGGTTATCGTCCTTCTCGACCAGGTCCGCCGTGCCCTTCGCAGCGCGGACCGCGAACAGGAAATCGGTCGGCACCCCAAGCCGGTCCGCCCACAGGTCGATGACGAACGTCTCCCCCTTCTTGGCGGTGAAGGCAAACCAGTCCACGTCGTTCCGCTTGTCAACGCGCCCGGCGACCTCACACGGGACTGGTACGTCCATCGCCTGCTCCGGCTTGTCGTTCGGCTCCTTCTCGAGCACGACCTTGTCTTGGGCGAAGCCGATGAGGACGCCGTTGGAAACGCCGCTGGGGGACTGCAGCCGGTACTCGAAACCGTCCGTGCCACCGCCGCGCGGCTCGACGTGGCCGCGATACGCGAGCCTGGTCGGATCGGCCGGGGGGTTGACCGTGACAACAAGTTTTTCGAGCGGCCTGCCGTCGATGCTTGCGCCCGGTTCCGGGGTGCCGCCGGGAAGGTTGCGGCCGTAGAGGGTTACCTGGGCCGGCTTGCCCGGCTCGACCATTGGCGGGAAGACGGCGTCGATCCACGGCTTCGTCGTCACGGTCAGGCGATAGAAGTACTGCGGGCCGCCGGCGGTGTATGTGAACTGGGCGACGCGGACGAAGTAGTCGCCGTCGGCGGGAGCGATGAAGTCGGCGATCGCGTCCGGACCGTTCTGTCCCGCGAGCCGGTGTGCGGAGGCGTCGTACACCTCGACCAGCGGCTGGGCCTTGCTGTCGATCGACTCCGCGATGCAGGCCAGGATGATCCGTTGGCCCTTCTTGACGGTGATCAGGAACAGGTCCACGTCCGTCGGCGCGGAAATCGTGCCGTTCACCGTCGTGTTGAGGTCGATCTTCATCGCCTCGGGGGCGTCGTTGTTCGGCTCCTTCTCCATGACCTCCGGAAGGTCGCCGACGACGAACGCGCGGGGGTTGCTCACGCCGTACTTGTTGACGGCCCGGACGTCGTAATTGCCCGGCGGAACTTCCGGGGCGACCGTGACCTTGAACTTATTCGGGGCCGGCGCACCCCCCTTTGCCGGTGGCGGGGGTGGCTCCTTCTTGGGCGCTTTCGGATCGACCTTGGCCTCCGCCGGCGGGATCACTTCGGCCTTGATCCCGGGGTGGCTGAACAGGAGCGCGTCGATCGGGTCCAGGTCGGACCCGATGATCGTCAGCTCGGCGACAGTGGTCCCGGCCTTGGCGCCGGAAGGGCTGATGGCGTCGATCCGGGGCAGTGGAAGGCCGGGCTGTTGTTGGGCCGTTGCGGATGCGGCCACGAGCAGCGCCGCGGCGGCGCATAGGCGGAAGCGGGACATGCGGGCCTTCTCCGGGGACGAGCGAGTGTCGGCGGGGCGGGCGTAGGCGAAAAAACGTGGGCGTGGGGTGGGGTCGTCCAACGGAATCCTAATAGACGGGCCGAGTACGGTCAAGCGGACGGCTCAGTCCTTGAGCTCAGCCGGGTAAGGGAAGTCAATCTCCCCCCGCGGCTCGCGGACCTCGTGAACGAAATACCGCCCGGCGCGGAAGACGACCGGCTGGTTCCACGGGTAAACGTTCGGCGCCCATACCGGAAACTCGGGAGGCAGCGAATTCGTCGGCCCGGGTGGCGGGGCGGGGCCGAACGGGTGCATGTAACTTACCGGCACCAGGTCGCTGACGACGTACCGCGCCGGGCTCTCGAACGCTTCGCGGCGAATCAAATCGAGCTTGGACCGGAACTTCATCGCCGTGATCACGTGCGGATACCGAATCCCCGGCTTGATCCCGAGCTCGACGTAGAGCGGGTGCGTCGAGTCGTGCCAGCAGATCAGCTCACGATCCTTCAGGTCCTTCGTCCGGAGGAATTCGGCGACCTGTTCGAGGTCGGCCCAGTGCGGGGCGCAGTGGATGTATGGGTAGAAGGTGAGGCGGTCCTTCAACTCCCATGACCCTTCGTGCCAGCACCGGCCCCAAAGCTCCAGCCGGTCGCGCCGGGCTATGGGGTGGTGCGGGAGCACGGTTCGAACCGTGAGCTTGTGCGACCGCTCCAGCTGGGAGATCCACTCGCTTTTCCCTGCGGTCTCGTTGACGATACCCGCAGCGACGCACCATGCGAGAAAAACCGGCCCGACCGGCCACCGATAGGCCGCGAGAACGGCGAGCCCGAGCAGCGTGGGCGGAGAGTGCGCATAATCGAACACCTTCTGAATGAAGGTCGCCTGGGCCAGCCATCCGAGGTAGAGGCCGGCGAGCAGGGCCCGTGACGGGTCGCGGCGCAGGAGCGCGACCACCGCAAACGGGACCGCGACGAAGTGCAACAAGCTAAACGGCGCGAAATACGCCGACACCAGCCGGACCTTGTAGCCGACTTCGTCCCACGACCACTTGTAATACTCGTGGTTCCAGTTGAGCAGCACGTCCCACATGGGCTCCCAGGCCCCTGTCGCGAGGAGCCAAACCGACCCGGCAATCCCGACCAGGAGCCCGCCCGTTACGAGACCGAGCGCGTCGCGCACCGCGTCCCGCCGCGGCTGGAATCGCAAGTTTGTTAGCCAAACCAGAAGCGCGGGCACCAGGACGTGCGGCTTGATCCAAACAGCACACCCCCAGAGCGCGCCTTCCGCGACCGACCACCAGGACCTCCGCGGCGTCCCGACGCGACGGACCCGCAACCATGTGGCGGCAACTGCCGGCAGCATCATCCACCCGTCCCGCTGGCAGTGGATGAACTCCGTCTCGAACAGGTAGAACACCCCGGCCGCCACCAGGAACCACACGCGTCCGCTTGCCGACACGCCCGACTGCTTCATGAACTGCGTCAAGATCAGCAGCACTGACGAGATCACCACGAGGTCGACCAGCCGGATTGCCTCGTGACTCCACCCAACGACCGGCCGCATCAGGCAGTGGAGCCAGACCATGCCCGGGAGATTCGTCTCGAACACGTCGCGGTAGTGGACCCCACCGTGTAGAACGTTCCAGGCGCTGAGGTCGTGGTAAGTGACATCGACCCACACGGGCGTGCGCAAGAAGAGGGGAACGCCGACGAACAAGACGGCCGCGAGGCTGACGCACGCCGCGATCAGATACAAGCGGTTCACGGGACTGTGTCGAAGTTTAGTTCGCCCGCTCCGCCGGCGATGGTGAGCATGGCCCGAAACACCCCCGCGTCGATCGAGTCCTTCAGGAACCTCACTGACCCGTCGGCCATCGACGCGTAGCCCCCGCCCGGGTGGCAACCGCCGAACTGGCGTCCGGGGCCGAGATACGGGTGGGCGGCCGGATCGAGCCCGCGGAGCGTGCTGGGCCCGCCTTCAAGCCAAGGGCCGAGATTAGCATTGGTCTCAATGATCTGGGCGGTATGTTGCATGCCGTCGGTGATCAGTTCGAACGGTGTCGGGCCGTCGTAGCGGTACGCCCCGGAGTTCGGACCAGCCTTCTCGACGGGCAGGGCGGGGGTGTCGAGTCCGAGCCCGCCCCCGGCGATGTAGTTCGTCGGCACGGGTTCGTCTGGCGCGTACTCGCGGACCACGGCCGGGCAGATGGCCGTGGCCAGCCGGTAGCGGGCGAGCGCGGCGTGCGTCGGCGCGTCCCATGGCGCCGTCGGGTCGAACCCTTCGAGCAACGAGCCCAGTCCGGGCGGCGGGCGGCGCTTCACCTTCGGATCGGGCTGCGGCGGGCCCTGGTTGAGGGCGTTGAGCGTGTACACATACCAGCTCATCCGCCGCTCGGGGGCGAGGGACGGGTTTTCAAATGTCCCCGGCGGGAGCTCATTTTTCGGTGTCGGCGGGACGGGTTGGCCGGGGATCGACGCGTGCCGGACACCGAACAAGCCGAGGTCGCGAAGATGGTTCTGGCAGCTGATCCGGTCGCTGTTCACGCGGAAGTGCATGATGAGCGGGACACCGATTCCGGCGATGAGGAAGAGCGATAGAAGGAGCAGGACGTAGCGGATGCGGAACATGGCCGCTCGCGGGGCAAACCGGGGAGTCAATCCGCCTCGCACCGGCGGGGCGCAGTCGTTATCATACGGTCAGTGAAGGATTCCACACGGGGGGCGGACCATGAGCCGGAGGCTGTGGTTGTTTTCGGGGCTCGGGGCCGCGGGCCTCGTCGGCGGCGCTCTCGTGATCTTCAGCTACGTCAACGCGAAGCCGCAGCGGACCGAGGTCGGGACTCCCGAGGCCCGCAAGGCCGGCGCGTTTGACGGGGAGAGGGCCGTAACTTACGTGACCAGCATCTGCGAGATCGGCCCGCGCATGAGCGGTACCGAGGGGATGAAAAAGCAGCAGGAGCTGATCCAGAAGCACTTCGAGAAGCACGGGGCCACGGTCACCTACCAGAAGTTCGAAGGCAAGCAGCCGAGCCGTGACGGCGCGGTCCCCATGGCGAATATGATCGTCTCCTGGCACCCGAAGGCGGACCGGCGGGTCATCATCTGC
>DATFWZ010000682.1:0-8909 GCA_035258765.1 Gemmataceae bacterium | reverse complement strand
CCCCCGCCCCAAGCCCGGCCCCGACTCCGGCGACACCGCCCGGGTTCTTCGCGGCGTCCCCGATGGCGGTCCCGGTCTGGAACTTCGTGTATTGGTCCAGGTTGCCGAGCACGGCCATGCTCGACCGCTTGTCGAGCATCTGTTCCACCTCCGGAGGTAGTGAGATGTTCTCGACGAGGAACTGCGTGATCGTCAGACCCATCCCTTGCATTTCCGGTCCGATCTTCTCCTTGGCCACCTGGCTCAGCTTCTCGTAGTTCCCGGCCAGGTCGAGGACGGGGATCTTCGACGTGCCCAGGGCGTCCACGATCCGGGACACGATCACGTTCCGGAGTTGGTTGGCGATCTCGTAAGTCTCGAAGCTCGGGTCCGTGGCGACGAGCTCGCGGAGGAACTTGCCGGGGTCGCTGACGCGGAACGCATACGTGCCGAACGCCCGCAGGCGGACCGGACCGAACTCCGGGTCCCGGATCATGACCGGGTTCTGCGTCCCCCACTTCTTGTCCGTCCACTGGCGGGTGGACATGAAGTACACCTCCGCCTTGAACGGCGAGTTGAATCCGTACTTCCAGCCCTTGATGGTGCTCAGGATGGGCAGGTTTTTTGTTTCCAGGGTGTACATGCCGGGGGTGAAAACGTCGGCGATCTGCCCCTCGGACACAAAGACCGACGCCTGGCCTTCGCGGACGGTGAGCCTGGCCCCGTTCTTGATCTCGTTCTGGTACCGGGGGAACCGGTAGCACAGGATGTCGTTGTTGGACGGCTCGGTCCACTCGATGATGTCGATGAGTTCGCCGCGCAGCTTGTCGAGCAGTCCCATGAGCGGTCCTCCGGGGGGGGTTGCGTGGGGTTATTCTGTCCGCCTGGGTGGACATTTGCAACACGCCGGGTGTCACCCGGACGAAAGTTTCGCGCCGGGCAGCATTCCGGGCGGGAATTCTTCGCAGGACTCGCCGTTGACCCGACAATTGCTGCTCTAAATCGGTAGTGTGGGTCGAATGCGAGTTGCCCCCTCACCCCCCACGCTCGCCTCACCACACTTCCCGCCTGCCGACTAACCCCCACCTGACCGCGACTTCACCCGGTCGCATCAATCGGCCTCCTTTGAGGCCCCGGAGCCTTATCGTGCACCGCCTTCGCTCACTCAGCGAGGCTCAGCCTCGCCACCGCGCCCGCCTTGGCCTCCAGGCATTGGAGGCCCGCGACGTGCCCGCCGCCGTGCTCGACCTCGGCTTCGTCGGTGCCGAGCAGACTGCCAATGGAGCGATCCTCCGGCAGTCCGATGCCTTCGCCGACAGTAGCCAGTTCCAGACCTTTGTCCGCATCCAGCGCAACGGAGTGGAGCAGGGTTACAATACCGACGCCCGGCCGGTCCAGTTCAACGAGCTGACGGCCGGCGGAGCGACCCACTCGCTGCAGCTCGGGTCCATCCCGGTTGTCACCATCAACGGAGTGGACTACCGGGAGTTCCTGTTGAGCGTCAACCAGACCGTCCGAAAGCCGTTCGTGTCACTCGACGAACTGCGGATCTACGTCAGTGATTCCGGCAACCTGTCCGGTTACAACGCCAAGACGAGGCAACTGGCAGGTCTCGTGCCCGTGTACGACATGGACGGGTCCGGTGACGTGTCGGTCAAGCTCAACGACCAGCTCAATGGGACGACTGGCCCCGGTGACGCCGTCGTCCTGATCCCCGACTCGTTTTTCGCGGGGGCGACTGCGACCAGTTACGTGTACTTGTACTCGAAGTTCGGGGACCAGATTCACGCCAACGGCAGCTTCGAGGAGTGGGGGGTTCGACCTCCGCCCCCGCCGCCGCCGCCGCCTCCGCCGATCGACACCGCGAGCCTGTCAGGATTCGTCTGGCTCGACGTCAATAACGATGGGATCAAGCAGGATACGGAGGCCGGGATCGCGGGCGTCGTCATTCAGCTGCAAATGTGGAATGCGACGACGATGACGTACGAGCAGATCGGGTCCGCCACGACCGACGCGACCGGGTTCTACCACTTCGACAACCTGCAGGCCGGCGTGAATTACGCCCTGGCCGAGGAGACGCCGGTCGGTCCCTACGTGGACGGGATCGACAAGATCGGCACGCAGGGCGGCACCGTGGACAACGATTTCTTCTCCAACATCGTCTTGACCGCCGGGCAGGCCGGCTTGAACAACAACTTCGGTGAGTTGCCGAGCGGGGGCACCTGATCCCAGTCGCTCTCTGCACGTGCGGGGCCCGGCGCGGACTGACATCGCGCCGGGCCCCGCGACTTTTCAGTCCGGCCGTGCCGGTCTGACAACAAGATTCGGTCGTGGCCTACAGCCCTTTGCGACCGCGGCCGCCCATTCCGCCTCAATTTCAGAATCAACTTCGTGCGGCGCGCAAACATTCCACCGCGACGATCGAACGAATTGACGCACGCGCCCTCGTGATCTAGATCGCACGTGCGGGTCGGCGCGCGCCCGACCCATCCCCGCAGGCTTCACTCCTCCCGTCCTCGCCCCCGTCCCTGACCACGGCCATCCGCTGGCGCCCTTCGCGCCACCATTTTCATCGGGCCAGGAGTACTATTCATGCGCCGTTCATTCCGCCGGAGTCCGTCCGCTCGCCCGAACCGCGTCTCGCCCAGGTTGGATTCATTCGAAGACCGTGTCGTCCCCAGCGCAACCATCGATCTGACCACGACGGGCGCCCAGGCGACCGTCAATGGTGCCATCATTCGCCAGGCGGACGCGGTCCCGACCGACAGCGGCCAGTTCCAGACGTTCCTCCGCCTCCAGGATTGGGGTGTGGAGCGGGGTTATAACACCGACGCCCGCCCCGTGCAGTTCGACGCGTTCAGCGACCCGTCCGTGAACCACTCGCTGCAGCTCGGCCAGGTCCCCACGGTCACGGTGGACGGGGTAGTGTACCGGGAGTTTCTCCTCGAGATCAACGAGACGGCCTGCCGCCCGTTCCTGTCGTTGGACCAGCTCAAGATCTTTGTCGGCGAGACCGGCGACTTGCGCGGCTACTGCTCCTGGACGGGGCAGTTGGCCGGGCACGACGCGGTGTTCAACCTGGACGGGGCCGGCAACGTGTCGGTCAAGTTCAACGCGAACTTGAATCGCGGTACCGGCACCGGGGACGCGGTCGTCCTGATCCCGGACGCGGTGTTCGCGAGCTTCAAGCCCACGGACTTCGTCTACCTGTACTCGAAGTTCGGAGCTCGTTTCGGGGCTGACGGGGGATTCGAGCAATGGGGCGTCCGCCCGGTTGAAACGCCGCCGCCCCCGCCGCCCGCGAGCCTCTCCGGATATGTCTACCTCGACGACGGAGTTGGGCCCGAGGCAATCGGGAAAGGAAACGGCATCCGCGACGACGGCGAGGCAGGCCTCGCCGGGGTGGTCATCCAACTGCTCGTGCTCGACGCAACAACTAACCAATATGTGCAGGTGGGCTCGACCACGACCGACGCGAACGGGTTCTACCAGTTCGACAACCTGCAGGCCGGCGTCACCTACGCCCTGGCCGAGGAGACTCCGGTCGGCTCGTTCATCGACGGCGCCGACTCGATCGGCACCCAGGGCGGCCTCCAGGACAACGACTTCTTCTTTGGCATCGTGCTGACCAGCGGCCAGACCGGCCTGAACAACAACTTCGGGGAACACGTCCCCTGACGCAAGCCAGGTGCCGCAAAAGCGAAGGCCCGCCGCCGGGGACTCCGGCGTCGGGCCTTGTCATTTCCACGCTACGCCGAGGGCGCTCACTTCGCCCCCGACTTTCCCGGCGCCGGCGGCGACACCGCGCCGGTCGGTAAGGCGAAGTCGCCTACGTTGTCGTGATGGCGCTGGACGTCGAGGGACAGGGTCGAACGCGCGTTGTACTCCGGGGGGATGAGCCCCTTCTTCACGTTCTGGTGCATGGCCGGGTCGTAGCCCATGTCCTGGTCGGCGTAGATCTCCACTTTCATCCGCCCGGCCGGCACGTGGGCCTCGTAGCGGCCGTTCAGGATCTTGGCCGTTGCCGGGTGGACGTTCCCGTCCTCGGGGAGGAAGTTGATTTGCCCGTCGGCGATAGGCTGTCCCTTCCAGGACACGGTGCCGGTGACTTTGTAGGTCGGGCGGCCGCCGCACCCGGCCAGCAGGGCGGCCGCCGTCAGGGCCGCGATCAGCGCGAGGAGTCGCACGGCACCCTCCGGGTCAATAGTCGCCGACCACTTCGCCGCCGCTACGGCTCCCGAGCGCCTTGTAGGTCGCCGGGTTGACTGAGTTGGCGATGAACCGCACCGACCCGTCGCACAGGGCAACGTTGACCCCGTTCGTGTGATAGCTGCGCGCGAGGACGAACATGAACTGTCCGCCCCACACGCACGGGGCCTCCGGCGGGGGATTGTTCGCGCACCAGTTGAACACGTCCGGGACGCGTGTGTTTGGCGGCAGCCGGGTGCTGAACGACACCCCGCTGTGGGCCGGGTTGTAATAGCGCCCGCGGATGTCGTGCGAGTCGGTGTCGTCCACCAGGATCAACTCGCTCAACAGGGCCGTGTTCGACGCCCCGTCGGAAATGTCGGCAAAAGACGTCTTGGAGAGGGCGAACATCACACCGTCGAGCTTCGCGCTCTGGAGGTAGCTCGTGTCATTGAAGAAACCGCTGCTCGCGCAAACCACGTAGTTGCCGGAGAACCCCTGGGTCGGGGTGTTCACCGGATCGAGTCCGCCCCAGTACGTGTGCACCTTTGGCGACGTCGCGTCCGACGGGCACATCAGCGTCTTGATGACCGTGCCCATCTTCGGGAAGCCGAGGGCCGAGTAGCTGTACGGGCTGTTCGAGGCGAAGAACGCGATCAGCTCCCGGTACAGGTTGTCCTGCTCGATGAACGGGTAGATGTCGTGGGCCCAGCACCGCCGGTCCATGCGGTTGTTGTAAGGGGGCGGGGTGAAGAACGTGCTGTCGATGTAGTTGTACGTCGCGTGCGGAAAGCGCCCGTACGTGTCGTGGTGGTTGTGCAGACCCAGGGCGAGCTGCTTCATGTTGTTCGAGCACTTCATTCGGGCGGCTGCCTCCCGGACCTTCTGGACCGCAGGCAGCAAGAGGCCGATCAGGATGGCGATGATGGCGATGACGACCAGCAGTTCGATCAACGTGAACGCGCGACGGCGGATGGCCCGGGACATGGCGACCTCCCAACGGAGCATGACGAGACTACGACTCCGCGATGAGAAAAGTGATTGGACGCTCGTCAGAGTAACCGAGGGGGGACCGTGTCGCAAGTAGAAAAGAGGTGAGCCGACCGCGGCCTCGAGCACTGGATCCGGACTACGGGTCCGCCGCAGCTCGATTAGTTGGCGCCGTCGGAATCGCGGTGTCAGCCGCCGGGGGGCTGACGTCAGGCCTCCGACACGCCCTGACCAGGGGTGGCGGAGAAGTCCACCGTGCCGGGCGGTTCGAGGGCGGAGTGTCCGATCCGAATTGCCACTTGTCAAGTTTTGGACCCCCCAAAAGTGTCCAGAATTCCTCAGGCCGCCACATGGTGTGCATGTGTGGCGGCCTGAGGCGGCCTGAAGGACGTGGCCCCCCGTAAGCACTTAAGTGTGATTGGCCAGGCCGCGAGAATGTCGCAGTTGGCGGCCTGAGAAACGGCCCCATGACCGGGGGCGCACATTCGCACCCGGCCGCTGTCCCGGACAGCCCTTTCTGCGGGCGGGCTGTCACTGCGCCCCTGCGCGCTCATGGCGGGAGCGGGTCAAATGCAACGGCATGCCGCTGCGGCGCGTCGAGCGACTACTCCTCCTCGGCCCTGCCTTCCATTTCATCCACCGGGACAACGCCGACCGGCTCCAGACGGGCCCGGAGTTTGTTAAGCGTCTTGAGAGCGGTGTCGCGAACCTTTGGTTCCGGGTCGCGCTCCGAGACGTCTTCCAACGCCTGGAGGGCCCGCATCGCCGGCTCGCCCATCTGGCCGATGTTGAAGGCGGCCATCAGGCGCACGGTGCCGTCGCGATCCTCCAGCGCACGGATCAGGGAGTCGGCCACGTCGTTCGATTCCTTCCCGAGCACCATCATCGGGCGGATCAGGTTGTAGTCGCGGGTAAACCCGGTCCGCTCGAAAGCGTCGATCAGGTCCGGCAGGGCCTCGACAGCGGCCTGGCCCATCCCGGCCAGAGTCTCCGCCACCTTACGGCGGAACGACGGCTCCGGGGCGTACTTCAAAGCCAGCTTGAGCACCGGCAGCGACTCGGGGCCGACCCGCCCGCCCTCGGCCGCGCCCTCGAGGATCTTCTCGACCGCCTTGGTCACCTGACTCTGCTTGTCCCCACCCGCCCCCTTCGCCTTCTTCTCGGGCGTCTTTTCGGTCAGGCGCTTGAGGGTGGCCTGGATGTCGATCTTGCTGGCCGCGGAGAACGTGCGGTTGTCCGGGCCGAGCGTCGGCCAGAGTTCGGGCAGGATCGAAGCACCATAGGCTGGGATCGCGTGCTGGGCTACCGCGTCGGCCACCGGGGCCTCTTCCTTCTTCTCCTCCAGGTGCCTCAAGTAAACCTGCAGCAGCCGCAGATCGGTCACCGTCCCGAGCCGTGTGGCAGACTCGATCGTCTCGACCTGCACCTCCGGCTTGACCTTCTTGGCAAACGGCCGCGTCTCCGGGACGAGCAAATAGAGCGTCTCGGCCGCCATCGGGGTGGACCAGTGGCCCCCATCGGCGATTTGCTCGATCGTCCCCTTCATACCGGTCTCGGCCTTCTGCGACCGAGCATGAAAGGCGCCGTGGAGGAGTTCCAGGAGCGGGGTCGGGGCCTCGTCGTCCTCCGCGTTCCGCAGTCGTTCCGCGGCCCCCGCCAGCTCCGGCGGCGCCGCGTCCAGCCGGGCTTTAACGTCGGCCACGCCGACTGTATCCACGCCGCCGGCACACGCGGCCACCAGGGCGTCGATCAGGGGGTCTTTTTCTTTGGCCATCGGGTTCGCTGGTTTGGTTAATGCAAATCGCAAAAGGAAAAATGCAAAAGGGGATGCCGGCCTTATCTTTCCTTTTTGCCTTTTTCCTTTTGAATTTTGACTTTTGCTTACAGTCCCAGCCGCAGGTGCTGTTTCGTGGTCAAGGCGGCCAGGGGCAGGGCCACGATCGTATTCGGTTGCGACTGGACGAACAGCCGCACCAGGACCGCCGGCTTGTCGCGGCCGAGCATCGCCATTGCCCGGACCAGGTTGGCCGAGTTCGAGTAGTCCTTCCGCCGGTCGGCCGTCTCGATCCGGGCCCCGCTCGCGTCTTCCAGAACAACAGCGCGCTCGCCGATTCGTCCGACCCGCTCGCACTGTAACAGGAACACGGCCTCCCGCGGAGCCAGCGGGTGCTTGAGCTGGTCGCGGAAGGCGTCCAGGACCGCTCCGAAATCGGGGACGGCCAGGTTGTAGGCGGCCTCCAGCGTACTCGGCGACGGCCGGCCCATCGCCTCCGCCCCTTTCTCCCACCGCACCCGGCGGTTCTGGAACCCCGGGTAAACGGCCGCCTCGGAGACGGTCAGCGGGGCCAGGTAGCTGGTCTGCTCCGGGATCTGGTTCAGCCCCTTGTACGGGCGGTAGGCGATCGACTGCAGGATGTCGCCGGATTGCAAATCGACCAGGTTGCTCACCTCAATCCGCTGCTGCCGGGCGTCGTCGTCCGTGCGCTCGTAGGCGAGCTCGAGCAGCGACAGGTTCGGCTTCCAGTACCCTTTGTCTTTCAGCTCCTGCATCTGCCACGTGCGGCCGAGGACATCCTCGATCAGGGCGTCGGCCTCCTCCTGCGTCTCCCCCTCCGGCAGCCGGCCGTCCACGTACGCCTTGCCGCGCTGGACGATCGCCCAGAGCTGACCGATCAACTCCGCCCCGAGGAAGTTCCGGTCCTCCTCGCCGAGGCCCTTTTGCTTCCCGAGCAATAGGAGCCGGCGGAGGGTGTGCGTGGCCATCGGCAGGTGGGCGTCGCCGAGGTTCTTGGCCTGTCGTTCCAGCTTCTCGACGCGGCCCTCCTCGAACCAGTGGCCGGCGGCGACCAGGTCGATCAGGAGGCGATCGAGCACCTCGAGACCGTCGCGCTGGGCCACGAGCTGCTTCTCCGCGGCCGATTTCTTCTCCCGCTTCGGGGCGGCGGGTCCAAACTTCTTGCGCTCGTCGGCCGCGACCTTCTTCTCGCGCTTGGCGGCCAGGTCGTCGGTCGGCTCGCGGGTGCCGAAGGCGTCCGGCTGTCGGGCGTACTTGAGCATCAGGGCGAGGCCGTACTTGTCCGGTGCCTGCCGGCTCGGGCCGGTGGACCGGAGGACCGGGCTATTCGGGTCGATGAAGTCGGCCGAAACGTGGTACGGCTCCTTGCCACTGCCCTTGGCGTCGGCGAGCAGCCAGGTGCCGTCGGCTGAGACCCCCGGGTTGACGAGCCGGTCGGAGCGGGCGATCTCCTCGGCCTTGGCCCAGGTCGCGTCGTCGGGGGCGAGCCCGCGGACCATGTCTTCGGTGATCGGAACGTTCAACGGCATCGGGAGTTCCCGCGACGGTGGAAAGCGTCAACCAGTTGGGTAAGGGGAAGATTATATGAGGGGGGAGTGCAATCGATGAGCGGTCCCGGCCAGCGGAGGTCCGTAATCGATCCCCACGACTCGAAGCCATCGCCGTGGGCTTTATTGGGATCGCCCCAAGGGGCTCGGACAGCCCGCCCGGGTAGGCGCGGCGCCGGAAACCTGGAGTGCGACCCCAATAAAGCCCACGGCGATGGCTTCGAGTCGTGGGGACCCAGACCGACTCGTCATCCACACTAGATCGTCATCCGAAACGACCCGTGCTGGTCGGCGGACGGGCCCATTGACGGGTCGACCTGGACGTCCAGGCGGAGCGACCCACTGTCGTGCATCGTCTTGAACGGCCCCGTCCCACTGACGATGTGGTAACGATACCAGACCGGCAGCCC
>DATFWZ010000681.1:0-8136 GCA_035258765.1 Gemmataceae bacterium | reverse complement strand
GAGCCACAAACTCTCTACGCCGGCAAGGCAAGCAAATGGACAGGCTTCCGCGTGGTGATCGTGCCCAAGGACGAGTGACCGGCCGCGCGCCCGCGTGACTACGCGATCCAAATCATGCTGAAATTCGATGAGCGCTGGAAGTCCACCCAGGCCAGCGTGATGAGCCCGTCGTTCTGGTGAGTGGCTCCCGGGGCGTTGTCCAACAGCTTGCCGTTGCCCACGTCCGAGCCGGTCGGATTGTACAGCTCCACCCACTGCCGCCCGAAGTTATCCACGAACAGTCGCCGGACCACGTAGTCGCTGTCCCCGGCGATCCCGAACCAGTTGGGCCCGTGGTCGGAGTCGCGGAAGCTGTACGCGACCACCGCGGCCCCGCGGTCCAGGCGGGACTTGAGGGTCGCGAAATCGATTTGGGACGGCGACATTGTGTATACGGACCGGCCGGTGATCTGCCGGAGGGCGAAACCCGGGTCAAACAGCCGGCCGCCGGTGTGGGCGTTGAGCGAAGCCCACTCGGAGTCCGAGTACGACCGACTCGGGTCGATCCCGTACGAGATCAGTCGGGCCCGGTTCAGCAGGATCATGGCGAAGGACGGGGCGGCGCCGCCGGACGGGGTCGGGTCGGTGTCCGTCCACGTCCCGTCAAACCGGACCTCAACGGTCCGACGGTCTCCCGCGAGGTACACGTCGTAGACGCCCTTGGCGACGACCCGGATGGCCGACCGGACGTCGCTGGCGCTCAGGGCGCCGAGGGCGGCCAGGTAGCCGGTGCTGTCGAGCTCCCCTTTCTTCATGGCCGGCATCGGCGCGTTGGAAGCGATCGCGGTCGGCACCGGCCGCCACATGTCAAACTCGTCCTGGTAGGTGTCGAAGTTCTTGGCCGCGTCGGTGCGGCCCATGCCGAAGCCGTGCCCGTCGAACAGGTCGGCCCCGCTTCCGCCGCTGAGCGTGTCTTTGCCGTCCCCGCCGCTCAACGAGTCGTCCCCGGCGTCCCCGGACAGGCGATCCTCGCCCGCGTCGCCAGTGATCCAGTCGTTGCCGGCCCCGCCCCACACCAGGTCGTCGCCGTCGCCGCCGACCAGCCAGTCGTTCCCGGCGCCGCCCAGGATCGTGTCGTTTCCCTGGTCCCCGTAGATCGTGTCGTTTCCATTCCCGCCGTACACCCGATCGCTGCCGCTGCCACCCCAGACCATCGCGTTCACGCGGAGCGTCGAGAGATTGATCGTGTCGTCACCGCTGTGGGCGTGGACGATGACATGGGAAATGCGCCCGGCATCGATGGTGCTCGTGTTTCGGTAGGCGTCGCGGATGGAGGTGCCGTCCACGCTGATGGATGTTCCATCCTGACGAACGACGATCGAGTCGCCGCGCGACGTGCCGTCGATAATGAGGCCGGACCCGTAAACGGTGGCAGTCGCGGGGACTTCCCGCCCTTCGAGGCGCACGACCGCCAGGACGGGCCGCCGCGCATTGCCTGCCTTGCTCATCTTGGCCGAACCCCCGAGTCCGCCGGCCGGCGGCCCCTTGCCGATCTACGAAGGAGAAGAGACGCGAAGTGCTATCGGGTTTGCGCCGAAATCTGTCAACAATAAATCGGGACGATCCGGCGCGAACGGTTGGTCGCCGGACGGACACGCATCGCGCCGGCAGGACAGGTTGCCCAGATTACAGAGTCGCCATGGGCCGAGGGAGAGGTGGCTGCGGGTGCGACCCCGTTGACCAGGAAATGTCGCTCCGACTCGTCGTGAGGCCGCGACGCGGAGCGTGACGGATACGATCGGAAGACCACCGGTCGGGCCCGGCCCACTTTTTCCCCGAACCACTTGCTGCATTCGGGCCACATCTATAATGTGTTGGTCACCGCGGATGCGGGCGTAACTCAGTGGTAGAGTGCCACGTTGCCAACGTGGTTGTCGTGGGTTCAAATCCCATCGCCCGCTCTCGACCGCAACCGTGAGCCGAGAAGACCAGGTGGTCGGGGCCCTCGCCGCCCCGGTCGCTCATTCTTCTTGGCTCTTTTCTTTGACGGACGGGTAACCCACCATGGCCGACGACACCACCCCCGCCCCGGCGGACGCCGACGCCACCGCCGCGACCGCCGCGCCCCCCGACGACGGCAAGCTCAAGCAGACGGTCGAGATCACCGACGCCGGGCCGTGCAAGAAGCACGTCAAGATCACCGTCGACCGGGCCGCCATCGACGAGCGGTTCAAGGAGAAGTTCGACGAGCTCTTGAAGGACCGCACGGCCGCCGTCCCCGGGTTCCGGCCGGGCAAGGCCCCGCGCAAGTTCATCGAGCGGAAGTTCAAGCCGACCGTCGCCGAGGACGTCCGCCGCGAGGTCCTCATGGCCAGTCTGCAGCAGCTCGCCGAGGACTCCAACATCGCCCCGCTCGCGCCCCCAGATCTGAGTCCCGAGCAGCTCGACATCCCGGACGAGGGGCCGTTCGTCTACGAGTTCGACGTCGAGGTCCGGCCGGAGTTCGACCTGCCCGAGTACAAGGGGATGAAACTCCGGAAGCCGGTCCGCAAGTTCACCGACGCGGACATCGCTGCGGAGCAGCGCCGCCTCCTCGAGCCGCAAGGCTCCTTGGTCCCCAAGGAGGGGCGGAACGTCCGGGTCGAGCCGAACGACGTGATCGTTTGCGACCTGGTCACCGTGGACGGCAACAAGGAGCTGAACCGGGCGACCGAAATGCGCGTCCGTGTGGAAAAGCGCCTGGCCCTGAACGACGGGGTCGCCGAGGACTTCGCCAAACAACTCGTCGGCGCCAAGCTCGGCGACACGCGTGAAGTGGACATCAAGCTGGCCGAGACGGTGGCCGACCAGAGTCTCAAGGGCAAGACCGTTAAGGGCAAGTTCACGATCAAGGACATCAAGGTCATCCGGCTACCGGAGCTGACCCCGGACATGTTGGAGCAGTTCGGGGTCAAGAACGAGGCGCAGCTCCAGGAGCTGATCGCCACCACCCTGGAGCGGAACCTGGAATTCCAGCAGCGGCAATACGCCCGGCAGCAGATCCTCCAGCAGGTGGCCGAGAAGGTGAAGTGGGAGCTGCCCCGCGACCTGCTCATCCGGCAGGCGACCCGGACGCTGCAGCGCCGGGTGATGGAGATGCAGTCGGCCGGGATGACGGAGAACCAGATTGAGGCCAGGATGACGGTCCTCCGACAGAACGTCCTGCAGAGCACCGCGGTCGCCCTGATGGAGCACTTCGTCCTGCAGAAGATCGCCGAAACGGAGAAGATCGAGATCGAGGACGCGGACATCGACGCCGAGATCCAATCGATCGCCGCCCGGTCCGGGGAGAGTTTCCGCAAGGTCAAGGCGAGGATGGAGCGGGACGACCTGATCGAATCGCTGGCCACCGAGCTGCTGGAGCGCAAGGCACTTGACGTGGTCCTTAACAATGCGGTGTACGAGGAATTCGAAATCAAACCGGAGGAGCAGGAGGGCGAAGTCGCCACCCTGGAGGCACAGGCCGTCCCCGGAGAAATGGTCGAGCCGACGGTTGAAGAAGGGGTTTCATCGGAGAGCCCGACGTAGGACCTATACGTCCCCTAGGACCCATAGGACCTATTTGGCCCGGAACCTGCTGAGGAGACCATGAACGAACGCAATTGGCCGCAAATCCAGCGCTACCGGGACTACACCCGGATGCGGCAGATGTCCACGGACGATCTGCTGATGGAGAACCGGATCATCTTCCTGGGCAGCTCCCGGGAGACCGGCGGGTACCCGGAGATCAGCGACTACCTGGCCAACCTGACGATTCAGAAGCTGCTGTTCCTGCAGTACGAGAACCGCTCGCAGGAAATTCACATGTACATCAACTGCCCGGGCGGCTCGGTCTCGGCCACCCTGGCGATTTACGACACGATGCAGTTCCTGGAGTGCCCGATCGCCACGTACTGCATGGGTGTCGCGGCCAGCGGGGCGGCTATCATCCTCGCGGCCGGGACCAAGGGTCGGCGCTACGCTCTGCCGAACTCCAAGATCATGATCCACCAGCCCTGGGGCCAGGTCGGCTACGGGCAGGTGTCGGACCTGGAGATCGAGGCCAAGGAGATGCTCAAGGACCGGCACCGGTTGGACGAGATCCTGGCCAAGCACACCGGTCAGCCGGTGGACGTCATCCACCGGGAGACGGAGCGCGACCGGTACTTCCACCCGCACGAGGCCAAGGAGTTCGGCCTGGTGGACGAGGTGCTGAGCAAGCAGTCCGAGGCGAAGAAGAGCTAATCGGGGCGAGCCGGGAGCGTGAGCGACCGGAGTTAGAAACACAGGAGAACACACATGCCCCAGGTCCCCTTCGTGATCACGCGGGACGGCCGGGAGCCGCAATACTTCGATATTTACAGCCGGCTGCTACAGGACCGGATCGTCTTCCTGCAGGGCACGATCGACGACGAGAGCGCCGGCATCGTTGTCGCCCAACTCCGCTACCTGATGGCGCAGGACCCCAAGGGCGACGTCCACCTGTACGTGAACAGCCCCGGCGGGTCGGTGACGGCTGGCATGGGCATTTACGACATGATGCAGGGAATCTCCTGCGACGTGGCGACCTATTGCATCGGCCAGGCGTCCAGCATGGGGGCCCTGCTGCTGACGGCGGGGGCCAAGGGCAAGCGGTTCGCCCTGCCGAACGCCCGGATCATGATCCACCAGCCGCTCGCCGGGCTGCGCGGCACCTCGACCGAGTTCCAGATCTATGCGAAGGAGTATCTTCGCATGAAGAAGCACCTGAACGACATCCTGGTCAAGCACACCGGCAAGACCCTCGACCAAATCGAGCGGGACACGGACCGCGACAACTTCATGTCGGCCGAAGAGGCCAAGAACTACGGCCTGGTGGACGACGTCCTGGAGCACGTGCCGGCGGGCCCGGGAAAGATGCCGGGCTAGCCCGACCGGACAAATAGGGCGCATGGGACCAGTGACTTCTCGCGCGGGAGGTTAGTGGTCCCATGGGCGCTATCCGTCCTGTTGATCATTTCCCCAGTTAATCTCCCCATCCCGCTTGCGGTTTCGTAGTCAGAGGGGGATTTGCCATGCAAATCCCCGCGAGGCCGCGATGCCCGACCTGACCCACTTCGACGACAGCGGCGCGAGCCGCATGGTCGATACGTCCGCCAAAGCCGACACGGCCCGCGAGGCCCGGGCGTCGGCCCTGATCCGGATGCGCCCGGAGACCCTCGCCCTCATCCGCGACCGGAAGCTGGCCAAGGGGGACGTGTTCGAGGTGGCACGCCTCGCCGGGATCATGGCCGCGAAAAAGACCAGCGACCTGATTCCGCTCTGCCACCCGCTGCCGATCACCGGCGCGACCGTGGACTTCGCCCCGGACGGAGACGACGCGATCCGGATCGTGGCCGTGGTGAAAGTGTTCGGCAAGACCGGCGTGGAGATGGAAGCGCTGACCGCGGTCAGTGTGGCGGCCCTGACGGTCTACGACATGTGCAAGGCGGTGGACCGCGGGATGACGGTCGAACTCATTCAGCTGGAAGAGAAGAGCGGCGGCAAAAGCGGGCACTTTGTCCGCGAGGGCGAGTAGCCGTCATCTGACCCGGCACGCGGAGCGTGCCGGCCACTTTGCGGGGTCCTCGATCATGCTCAACCCGGCCCAGGTGAATGGAAGCCGCACCGCGAAGTTGGCCGCCCTCCCGGCCTCACTCGTTGCCGGCGACCTGCGCGAGGTCGAGCGGATCTTCGACGACGCCCTCGCCCCGTTCCGCGGCCGGTTTGCCCCGATCGTGAACCACCTGAAGCACTATCGCGGCAAGCGGCTGCGGCCCGTCTTGCTCCTCCTGGCGGGCCACGCCTGCGGGACGGTGAGCCGGGTCCACCACGTCCTGGCAGCCGTCGTCGAGATGGTTCACACGGCCACCCTGGTTCATGACGACGTTCTCGACGAAGCCGACACGCGCCGGCACGTTCGGACAGTCAACGCCGGGTGGGGGTCGAAGACAAGCCTGTTGCTGGGCGACATGCTGTTCTCGGCCGCGTTCCGGTTGTGCAGCACGGTGGACGCCCGGGCGTGCGAGTGGGTTGGCGACGCGACCAACCGCGTCTGCGCCGGGGAATTGTTCCAGGTGTCCCGGGCCGGCGATCTCGGCATCGGCGAGGACGAGTACTTTGAGATCGTCGCCGGGAAGACTGGCGCCCTGATCGAATGCTGCACCCGCCTCGGGGCCCATTACGCGGGGGCGGCCCCGGATGTGGTGGAGTGCCTTGCGGAGTTTGGCCGCGAGCTCGGGGTGGCGTTTCAGATCGCGGATGACGTGTTGGACCTCACCGGGAATGTGCACACGACCGGCAAGACGCTGGGCACTGACGTCGGACAGCAAAAGTTGACCCTGCCGTTGATTCGGACGCTCGCCGGGCTCCCGTCCGCCGAGGCGGAGCGAATGCGCGGGGCCATTCGCCGCGGGGCGGTGGCCGACGTGACCGACGCGCTGGCGGCGGCGGGCGCAACGGCATCCGCGGAAGCCGAGGCCCGCCGGATCGCGGCCCGGGCGCGGCGGTCGCTGGGCGTATTGCCAGCGACCCGGTACCGGGAAGCCCTTGAACAAATCTCGGACTGGGCTGTCAATCGAGATCGTTAGCCACGGTTGCACATCGTTCCGCCGCCCCTGTATAACGATGACTCCACCCTCGGAGTCGCGCCGTGAAAGTCGCCGTCGTCGGGACCGGGTACGTCGGATTGGTCACCGCCACCTGTCTCGCGGAGAGCGGGAACGAAGTCACCGGGGTGGACAAGGACGCTCGGAAGATCGAGATTCTCAAAGCCGACAAGCTGCCGATCTACGAGCCCGGTCTGCTGGAGTTGGTCCAGCGCAACCGCCGCGAGGCGCGCCTGCACTTCACAACTGACCTGGGCGCCACGATCAAGGGCGCGCGGCTCATCTTCATTGCCGTTGGCACGCCGCAGGGCGAGACCGGGGCCGCGGACCTCTCCGCGATCTGGTCTGTCGGCGACGAGATCGCCCGGCAACTCAAAGATATCCCCCCGGGAACACCGGGGTCGCGGGTCGTCATCATCAAGAGCACCGCCCCGGTCGGTACGAACGCCAAGCTCAACGACCGGCTCCGGGCCGCCGGGTGCCCGCATATCGACGTGGCCAGCAACCCGGAGTTCCTCAAGGAGGGGGCGGCCCTCGACGACTTCATGAAGCCGGACCGCGTCGTGGTCGGCGTCCGCCGCCCGGAAGTGGCCGACGTACTGCGTGAGCTGTACGCCCCCTTCCTGCGGACCGAGCGGCCGTTCCTGGTCATGTCCCCCGAGAGCGCGGAGATGACCAAGTACGCGGCCAACGCGATGCTGGCGACCAAGATCAGCTTCATCAACGAAATGGCCAACCTGTGCGACCGGCTCGGGGCGGACATCAACGACGTCCGCCGCGGGATCGGCCACGACGCCCGGATCGGGTTCCAGTTCCTGCACCCGGGGCCGGGCTTCGGCGGCTCGTGCTTCCCGAAGGACGTCCATGCCATCCTCGGCATGGGCCGGGCCCTCGGGATGCCGCTCGACCTCTCGGCCGCGGTGGACAGCGTGAACCAGCGGCAAAAGCAGGTGCTCTTTGAGAAGATCACCCGTCACTTCGGCGGGGACCTGGCCGACAAGGCGATCGCGGTCTGGGGGCTGGCGTTTAAGCCGCGGACGGACGACATCCGCGAGTCGCCCGCGCTCACGCTCATCGACAGCCTGTTGGCCGCGGGGGTCGTCGTCCGCGTCCACGACCCGGAGGCGATGGCCAACGTCCGCGCCGTCTACGGCGACCGGCTGACGTACTCCGACCGGCCCTACGGCGCACTCGAGGGGGCGGACGGGCTGGCGATCGTCACGGAGTGGCAGGAGTTCCGGAACCCGGACTTCGAGGTCATGCGACGGCTGCTGAAAGGGCCGGTTATTTTCGACGGCCGCAACCTTTACGAACCCAAGACGATAAAGGGGTACGGGTTCACATATTACGGGATCGGTCGCGGGGCGGACAATCCCCCCGGCGGGGACTTGAAACGCCCGAAACCCGCCGGATAATTCGGTTAGGGACCGCCGAGGTGGCGGAATTGGCAGACGCGCCAGGTTGAGGGCCTGGTGGCCGCAAGGTCGTGCAGGTTCAAGTCCTGTCCTCGGCA
>DATFWZ010000680.1:0-12087 GCA_035258765.1 Gemmataceae bacterium | reverse complement strand
ATCCGTCCCGTCGTCGCCGTGCAAGACGCCGCCGACCATCGACGGGGTGATCGCGGCCGACGAGTGGAAGGACGCGAAGGTCGTCGCGTTCGACCTGGAAATGGCGAGCCTTGACCCGGCGACGAAATCGACGCGGGCGTGCGAGCTGCGGGTCATGAACTCGGCCAACGCCCTCTACGTCGCCTTCCGCGTCCCGGACGAGACGGTCAACGCCAGACTGAACCCGATCGATCTGGACGTCGCCATCCTCGCCTTCTGTCGCGGGGAAAAGCTCCGAACCGGCGACGACCGCAAGGTGATCGCGCCGGGCCTGTACGCGGACAAGCATTTTGTCGAGCCGAACAAGGACGCGGACGACAGGCAGAAGGACGGCCGCGGAGCCGTCGGCCATGAGAAGGGGGTGTACACGTTCGAGTGGGCGATCCCGCTCAATTCCGGCGACCCGGAAGACCTGCAGGCCAGGCCGGGCGACTCGGTCCGTTTCAACCTCGCCTACTTCGACGGCTTCCGGGCCGAGCTCAAGGACACCAAGGTCGGCGGGGTCTACGGCGCCGAACTGAACAAGGCCGACGCGTGGGGCACGATCGAGCTGGCCGCCAAGGTGGAGGACGACGGCGGGGCCGCGTTTCGAGGCCCGGCCTGGGTCGCGGACCTGTTCAAGATTCTGAAACCCCCCGCCAACCGCCTGAAGCTGACCGAGTCGTCGCTGGTGTCCGTATGGCCGCGGCCCGTAGTCAAGGGGCTCGTGTCATTCACCTACCGCGCCCCGGAGGGGAAGGAGAAGGAGGGCAAGGCCGCGATCTACCTCCCCGGGACGATTCGCGACGATCCGAAGGTGCGCATCCCGCTCTACTTCAACGCCGGCTACGAGGCCGACGACAACTCGGCCGCGGCCATGGTCCGCCGCGGGTTCGTCGTCGTCTCCCCGCGGGCCCTCGAAGCCAACCCGCTCATCCGCACCACCAACCCCGACATTGCGCTCCTACACTCGGTGCGGGCATTCCCGTTCGTGGACGACGGCCGCGTCGTCATCGGCGGCGGCAGCGCCGGCGGGTACATGACGCTCATGCTCGCGGCCGAAACGTTCCCGCTGGCCGGCGCGGCCCCGGACGTGCCGCCGGTGAACTGGGGGTACAACGCGGCGTATTTCTTCAAGCAGCGCGACCGGCTCGCGCCCGCGAAGGGTGAAACGGTCTCGAACGTGCCGATCCTGTACGCGGTCGGCGGCCTGATCGGCAGCGCGAGCAAGGTCTACGGCGAGGACTACGGCGACGCGACCTGGTACGCCCACTCCCCGGTCGCCCATGTCTCAACGATCACCTGCCCGGTCAGCGTGAACTGGACGACGGCCGACGTCCTGGTGCCGATCGACCAGGTGGGGGCCAAGTGGGTCAAGCCGTTTGACAAGTCGAAGTTTCCGGACGGGTTCACAATGGACCCGGAGAAGCTGACCGACACGAAGGAAGGTCGCACGCGCCTCATGGACGTCCTCAAAGAGACGGACTACGAGGTATTCGAGTTGGCGGTGCCGAAGGGGGCGGTGCGGGCGGGCGTGCCACCGGCCCCGGGCGGGTCTAAGTCGGTGGACCTGCCGGTGAGCGCGACCAGGCAGTGGTCGATCGCGATCCTCGACGAGGGGCGGCCGGAGCCCGACGTCGGGCACCTCAAGTACGCGGTCGCCTGGAAGCGCGACAAGTTCCTGGACCTGTGCAAGGCGAACAAGATCGCACCAGCGCAGCTCACCCCGGCAAAGCTGGAGCGTTTGATGGCCCGCTACGCCGGCAAGGAATGGCTGCCGAGCCCGCTCAAGCACCTCGACGATCCGGAAATCGAGAAGGCGGACGTACTCCGCGGGTTGCGGACATTCGTAGCGGCTGGAGCGGAGAACGCGAAGCGATTCGCGGAACTGTACGAGAAGCTGCCGGTGGAGCGACAGGTATTGGAGGCGAACGTGGTGAAGGAGCTCGCGGGCGGGAAGTAGGGGCGATTCTGGTTACTCCGGAGCCGTGCATGACCAAGGGACGACTCGAGGCCTTCAGCGACGGCGTGCTGGCGATCATCATCACCATCATGGTGCTGGAGTTGAAGGTCCCGAACGGAGCGACGATCGAGGCGCTGCGGCCGCTCGTCCCGCTGCTCTTGAGTTACGTGCTCAGCTTCGTCTTCCTCGGCATCTACTGGAACAACCACCACCACCTCCTGCAGGCCGCCCGGCAGGTCAACGGGCGAATCTTGTGGGCGAACATGCACCTGTTGTTCTGGCTGTCTCTGATCCCGTTCGTGACCGCCTGGATGGGGCAATCGGGCTTCGCCGCGTGGCCGGTCGCGGCGTACGGGGTTGTGATGCTCCTGGCCGGGGTGGCCTATTTCATTCTCAGCCGCGTCCTGATCGCCCATCACGGGCAGGAATCGCTTCTGGCGCGGGCGGTCGGCGGCGACCTCAAGGGCAGGATCTCGGTGCTGCTGTACGCGGCGGCGATTCCGCTCGCGTTCGTTGAGCCGCTGATCGCGTGCGGGCTGTACGTCGTGGTCGCGGTCATGTGGCTGGTCCCGGACCGCCGGATCGAGACGGTCCTGACGGAGAAGGCGCACGAGTGACGGCTCCAATACAACGCGGTTCTGATCCTCCACCGACGGGCAGTATAAAACTTCGCCGGGGCCTGAATCCGGTCGGCCAATCCGTTCCCCAAAGCACTCGGCGGTCGCGGGCAATCCCTTTAGGATGACCCGTATCGGCGGCCCGCCCGGGCCGCCCCACATCCCCCTTCGGCCTGGTCCGGGCCGTCGCCTACTCCGTCTCGCCCCGGCATTCGGCGTCCCTTCCTTCATTCGGGGCCCCTCCGGCTCGTTCGAGCCCGGCCGGCCCCCACCAGGAGACTCTCATGGCCAAGCCAATCCGGCGGTTCGTCCCCCGACTCGAAACGTTCGACGAGCGCGTCCTCCCGAGCGTGACCACCAATTACACCGCGACGGACGGCGTCCTCGTCGTCAAGGGGGACGCCGCCAACGACGTGATCGCCATCACCGACACCGGCAAGGGCGACGCCGGGGCCGTCACCGTGTTCGACCACGGCGTCTCCGTGTTCACCTCCCCCGGGCTGGTCACCCAGATCATGGTCGTCACTTACGGCGGGGCCGACGTCGTGGACTACCGGCTGACCGGCGACCTGACCAGCAAGCGGTCGGTGACCGCGGACCTGGGGGCGGGGAACGACTCGTTTACCGCGAACCTGGACGGCCAGACCCTGGGCGCCAGACTGGGGATCCACGCCCTCGGCCGCGCCGGGAAGGACACCCTGACCCTGAACGCCAACAATGTCACGGTCGGGGCCGGAACTTGGCTGACGGTCGATCTGCGGGGGGGCATGGGCAGCGACACGATCAAGTTCAATTACACCCCGAACCTCGTCGATCCGACGGCCGTCGTCAGCCTGACCGCGGACCAGCGGATCCGCTGACCGGACGCGGGATCCGGAGCCGGCCGAGGGCGAGTCCAGCCCGCCGGACCCGACGGAGAAGGCGCGCCGCGGGGGTGATCTTCCCTCGTTCCCAGGCTCTACCCGGCGGCTTACGCCGGCGTAAGCCGCCCGATCTTGATTTGGCGAGCGGGTGCCCTGTGAGGGGCCCGATCCTGACATCATCGGGCGGCTCACGCCGCCTCGCTCGCCGCGCCAATCGCGACTTTTTGACCACTTCCCCACCGTCAGTCGCGACCAGGCGGTCGCGGTGGTCCTGGCCGGGTCACTCCCGGAGCCGGGGGCCAAGTCGACTTTCCCCGAGACTGAGCCACTACCGCCCGTCGCCGACGTTTGACAGGCGTCCGCTGGCCGGTTAGCCTAAACCGCGAATTGGCCGTTGCCGGCCAACCCGTCGGACGCCCGGCGTGATACACTGCGCGAGGGCCATGATTCAACCGGGCGGCGCGACGGGCCATGCGTCTGGGCATCCTTGCGGACACGCACGACCAGCTGGCTCGCACGCGCGTCGCGGTCGATCTGCTGCGTTCGGCGGGGGCCGAGGCGCTGGTGCATTGCGGCGACCTGGCGGGCCCGCCGATCGTGGCCGCGTGCGCCGTATTGCCGTGCTACTTCGCTCTCGGCAATCACGACGCGGACAGCGTCCCCGCACTGCAACGGGCGGCGGCCAAGACCGGGGCGGTGTGCCTGGGCTGGGGCGGGGTCATTGAGTTGGGCGGCAAGCGCGTCGGCGTGTCGCACGGTCACATGACCGTCGACGTGCGCCGGGTGTTGGCGGCGCGACCCGACTACTTGCTCTGCGGCCACTCGCACTCCGCCAGCGACGGTCTCATGGGCACGGTGCGGCGGATCAACCCTGGGGCGCTCCACCGGGCCGACGAGTTCACGGTTGCGGTACTGGAAGTCGAATCCGGCGAGCTGCGGATCCTCAACGTGCCGCGGTAAGCGTCGTATCCCCTCACGAGAGTCACAAGGCTTCGCCATCACCGAAAGGACCCCATGAACACCTCTCCCGACCGCCGCACGGCCCTGCAGGCTCTCGGCGCCGGCGCGCTCGCGGCGACCGTCTACAGCGCCGCCGCGGCCGACGAACGGCCCGCGACCAAGGGGCGCATCAACCAGTCCGTTTGCAAGTGGTGCTACTCCAAGCTCTCTCTCGACAAGCTGGCCGCGGAGGTCAAGAAGATCGGCTACCAGTCGGTCGAGTTGCTCGTCCCGCAGGAGTTCCCGACCGTCAAGACCGCGGGGCTCACCTGCGCCATCCTCGGCGGGGCCTCCATCCCGGACGGGCTCAACCGCAAGGAGAACCACGAGAAGATCGAGAAGCACCTGCGCGAGTTCATCGACTTCGCGTCCAAGGAGGGCATCGCCAACGTCATCTGCATGTCCGGCAACCGCAAGGGCATGCCGGACGACGTCGGACTCGAAAACTGCGTCATCGGCGTGAAGCGCGTCGTCGGCTACGCGGAGGAGAAGAAGGTCACGCTGTGCATGGAGGGGCTCAACAGCAAGGTGGACCACAAGGATTACATGTACGACAAGACGCAGTGGGGCGTGGAGCTGTGCAAGCGGGTCGGGTCGGAGCGGTTCAAGTTGCTCTACGACATCTACCACATGCAGATCATGGAGGGGGACGTGATCCGGACGATCAAGGAGAACGCGAAGTACATCGCCCACTACCACACCGGCGGCAACCCGGGCCGCCACGAGATCGACGACACGCAGGAGCTGAACTACGCGGCCATCGCCAAGGCGATCGCCGAGACCGGGTTCAAGGGGTTCATGGCCCAGGAGTTCATCCCGGTCCGCGACACGGTCGCGTCGCTGACGCAGGCGTTCAAGATCTGCGACGTGTAAGGCGGGCGGGGCTCAAAGGCAAGCGAGCGCGGATGATGCTCCTATAGGACTTATAGGTCCCATGAGACGTATAGGTCCTATAGGAGCATCATCCGCGCTCGCTTGGGTAGTCACCGCCCCGACCGCCCGACCGGGACCAGCGGGTGCACCCCGCACCGCGCCCGCTTGAGCGTCACCGACTCGCTGCCGATCCCCATCTCGGCGAGCATGCCAGTGGTCAGCGAGTCGATCGCCAGGTGGTGGCGGATGCAGTTGATGGCCCGCTCGTAGGCCCGGGCGAGGTCTGGGCCCGGTTCCAGCGGCGGGTTCGCATCGTCGTGACGGGCGGGCGGCCGCTCTTCGACCGGGGCGCTGATGGCCAGGAGCGTCTCGTTGAAGTGATCGACTGCGGCCTTGACCTTCGACGGCAGGACGATGAGCGACCGGTTGACCATGCCCGTGAACCGCTCGTGCTCGTCGCGCAGCCCGGCGCGGAACTGCCGGCGGGCCTCCTCGCCCCGGAGTCGCGGGTCGCCGAACGCGAGGGTGCTTTGCGCCGCCGCGTACAGGTTGGCCATCGACTCGGTGATGTCAAAATAGGCGTCCATCTGCCGGCCGTAGACCACTTGCCGGAACTGATTGTGCCGTCCCTTGTAGGTGAAGTAGACCGACAGCCCGGCCACCAGGGCGCCCACCAGGCCGACCGCGGATGTGAGGATGGGGGCGACGACGGGGAGGTCGAACATCGGGCACCTGGACTGGCTCGGGGGGTTCTCATGAATTATGGAATACGATCGGTGCCAATGCGCGCCGGGAATTGAAAGCTGGTCGTGCCAGACGCTCGACAACGACTCCCGCTGGCCGGGGGTATACCATTCCCAGTCCGCCCGCCGGAGTTCGCGACGTGAATCAACCCGAAATCCCGTACGCGATCGCCGGTCGGCCCGCCCCCACGGGCAACGACCTCGACCGCCTGCTGCCCGCCAAGGTCGGGGGGTACGCCCGGGCGCCGATCCAACCGCCCGGTAAGGGGATGCCGATCTACGCCGAGTACTGGCGTGGCGCCGCGACCGTCTTCGTCGAGCTGGGAATCTGCGACGACGCGGCCGAGGCCCGATCGGCCCTGGAGACGGCCCGGGCCGAAACCGGGGGGGAGTGCATTGAGGGCAAGGAGATCAGCTGCCTGCGGGTGGTGAATGGGGACGGGGCGTTCGTGGCGTGGACACGGGGCCGGTATTACTTTTCCGCCCACGCCAAGGGCGGGGAGGGGGATTTGGACGAGTTCGTGCGGGGGTTTCCGTACTGAACAGGTTTGAACTGAGAATGACATTCAGTTCGGCGGACAGTCGCCTCAATAGATGGGAGGCAACTCGCCCTTCTCGCGGCGGCAGAAGTGCGATTGCTTGATCCCGTTGGGCCGCGTGTTGCCGCCGGGCGGCCTTAGCGATCGTAGGTCAGGCAAGTCGTCCGGGAATCCCAGGAGCTGCCGATACAGGTCGGCATCGTGTTCCTTTGCCAACGCCACGATCTTGATCCACCGAGCCCGGTACAGTGTGAACTCGGCATCGTCGAGTCCGAGTACCCGAATGATGCGGCGGGCGCGGCGGGAAAAGCCAATGATCGTACCGTCGGCAGCGACTGCGAGCGCGCCGGCCACCAATTCCCTGGAGGGGTCCGGTAGGTCCCGGGCCCCTTTCACCGAATTGCACACCTCGCAGGTGTACATGAGATTGTCGTAGGTTAGCGCGAGTTCCGGCGCATTCACGACGGCGGCGAGGTGGTCAATCTCGAAGCCGGTTTGCCCCGGCGCCCACTGTTCGCGGCGCAGGCAGTAGACGCAGCGGAATACGAATTCGTCGCGGAGCCACGGCCGAAAGCTGTCTGTGTCCAAGTACCCGGCCGGACCGTGCCAGCGCTCGTGTGGCAGGGTGGGATACTCGAACGGCGTCATTGAGATCGGCCGGACGCCGCGGCCTTCCGCTCCAGGTCTTCGAGAAGCTGCCGCGCGTGGGCAAGGGGCAGCGGTGCGACGCGGTGACGGTAGCGGAGCATCTGTCCTTGGAGGTCTTCCAGCTCCACCTGCTCGTCCGGCGTCAGCGTGCCGTCGATCTCCCGATCGATGAGATCGCACCGCCGCTGGTTCTTGGCCTCCGTCCACTCGACGTCGGGCGGCGGGCCGTTCGACGATGCCGGGACGGGCAGCACGCGGGCCACTGGCTTGCCGTTATGCTCGATCAGGGCCCCCTCGGGGGCAGCGACCATCGTCCGAATGAACTGGCGCACGGCCTCGGGCAACGCGTCCCAATCGATGTGGTTCATGGTCGGCTCGGAGGCGATCGACGGCAGACGATACTCACCGGACTGCACCAACAACTGGCGGACCGGTCTCGCAGAGCATCTGCGGAGGCCATTCTATCAGCTATCACAGGCCCCTGGCCCGGCACGTAGTGTAACCTTCCCACGCGGAGGCCCGCATGCGCATCCCATGGCTGCCGTCTCTCCTCGCCGTGTTGATCCTCGCCGCGCCCGCCCCCGCGGCCGACAAGCCGGAGGTGATCGAACTCTGGCCGGGAAAGGCGCCCGATGAGCCCGGCACCATCGGGGCCGAGACGGTCCGCATGTCCCCCAAGCTCGACCGCAAGCAGGTCGAGGTCACCGAATCGACCCGGCTCGTGACCAACGTCACCAAGCCGACCATCACCGTCTACCGGCCCGCCAGGGACAAGGACACCGGGACCGCGATCCTCATCTGCCCCGGCGGCGGGTACTGGAACCTGTACTGGGAGTTGGAAGGCGAGGAGGTCGCGGCCTGGCTCAACTCGATCGGCATCACCGGCATCATCCTCAAGTATCGCGTGCCGCGACGCCCCGACGACACCCAGGGCGAGCCCGCCCGCCGGCCCCTCCAGGACGCCCAGCGCGCCGTCAGCCTCGTCCGCGGCAAGGCGAAGGAGTGGGGCATCGCACCCGATCGCATCGGCATCGTCGGATTCTCGGCCGGCGGCCACCTCGCAGTCGCGACCGCGACCGGGTTCGAGAAGCGGACCTACGAGCCGACCGACGAGATCGACAAGATCAGTTGCCGCCCGGACTTCGCCATTCCGGTCTACTCGGGCTACCTGAAGGCCAAGGACAAGGACGAGCTCGCCCCCGGCCTGAGCGTACCAAAGGGCACGCCGCCCATGTTCCTTGTGCATGGCGGGGCGGACATTATCAGCGAACCGGAGCACAGCGTCGTAATGTACCGGGCGCTGAAGCGCGCCGGCGTGTCCGCGGAGCTGCACATCTACGCGAACGCCGCCCACGACTTCGGCGTCCGCCGGACCGACCGGCCATGTTCCACCTGGATGGACTCGTGCGCCGCGTGGATGCGGCACCAGGGGTTTCTCAAGTGAATCCCTGGTTCGAGCCGAATCCGTTTGACGCGGGCCGGTTCCAGCGATTAGGCTGTCCTGGACCTCGGTTTCCCCTCGCAACCGGGGCCGCACCGACCTGGAGCCCGTCATGTCGCCGCTGCCCGCCCGCCCGGCCCGTTCGCGCCGCGCGCCCACCACCCGCCGCCGGCCTCGCACTTGCTTGACCGTCGAACCGCTCGAGATGCGGGACGTGCCGGCGACGTTCGCCCCCGGCCAGCTCGCCCATGCGTACGGCTTTGACCAGGTCAGCTTCGCTGACGGCACCATCCCCGGCGACGGCCGGGGTCAAACGATTGCCATCGTCGATGCCTTCGACGACCCCAACATCGCGACCGACCTCCAGGTGTTCAACGATCGGTACGGCCTGAATAACCCCCTCTTCACCTTCACCAAGGCGACCCCGTTCGGCACGCCGGCGGCCAACGCCAATTGGTCGCTTGAGATTGCCCTAGACGTGCAGTGGGCGCACGCCATCGCCCCGGCCGCCAACATCCTGCTGGTGGAGGCCGCGAGCGACTCCGACACCGACATCCTCGCCGCCGTCGATTACGCCGCGAACCAGCCCGGCGTGGCCGCGGTCTCGATGAGCTGGGGGTTCAACGAGTTCGCCGCCCAGACCGACGCCGCCCACGACGGGCACTTCACTGGCCACTCGGGGGTGACATTCGTGGCTGCCTCAGGGGACTCCGGCCGCCCGCCGATCTGGCCCGCCACCTCGCCGAACGTCCTGGCCGTCGGCGGCACTCGGTTGACGCTCAACGCGAGCAACGACTGGTCGGGCGAGAGGGGCTGGGGCAACGGCATCTGGAGCCCGTTCTTCGGCGGCAGCGGCGGCGGGATTAGCAAGTACGAGCCGAAGCCGGCGTACCAGAGCGGCGTAACCCAAAGCAGCACCAAGCGCACCAGCCCGGACGTGGCCTACGACGCTGACCCGGCCACGGGTGTCGCGGTCTACGACAGCATGAACGGCGGCTGGCTGACGGTCGGCGGGACTAGCGCCGGGGCCCCGCAGTGGGCCGCCCTGCTCGCCATCGCCGACCAGGGGCGCGCCCTGGCCGGTAAGAATACCCTCGGGTCGGCCGACACGCTGGGCGCGATCTACAACATGCCCGCGACGAACTTCCACGACATCACCAGCGGCAATAACGGCTACGCGGCCGGCCCCGGGTACGACCTGGTAACGGGCCGCGGCAGCCCGAAGGCGAACCTGGTCATCAACCACCTGGTGAACAACGTGGCCTCGGCCGCTGCCTCTGCGCCCGCAGCCCCGGGCGGGGCGACCATGCGCGGCCGCCACGCCAAGCGAATGGTGTCCACGCCCGCGGCCCCGACCCAGTCCGCAGCGTCCACTCAGGGCCCGCTGTCGGCCCTGCCGCCCGCGATGAACACCTCGCGGCCCGCGGACGCCGCCGCCGCTCCCGTGACCAACACTCCAGCAACCACCCGTCGCACGGGGCCTGCAGTCCCAACCCCGTTCGTGGCCGGCAACGGAGGAATTCTGACACCGAACCTGATCGCCCGCTCCGTCGAGGAACCCGCGGACGACGACTCCGCCGACCCGCCCGCGACGATGCCGCCGCGCCCGAGTGGCCCGGCCGATGGAATGCCTGATGGCAACCAGGACGGGACGGCCCCCGATGTGGTCCCCGACGCGATCGCCGGTGCCGAGGCCGACGGGCCGACGGGGGTCGCGGAGACCGTCGGGGAGCCGGTGTCCGTGAACGAGTCGCGCGCCTTCCCCGTCGCGCTGGCCGCCGGCGTCGCGCTGGCCGTCGCCCTGGTGAGCACAGCGGGCGTCCGTCCGACGGAGCCGCGATCCCGCCGGCGCTGGGACCCGTCGCTGGTGCGCCCCTAAGCGGCAAGGGATTTCGCCATGGACCCGCCGGTCGTCGCGGCCGTGCTCACGCTGGCCGGGTCCATCCTCACCCTCGCCGGGGCCGTCTTCCTGTTCCGCCGCGGCAAGTCGCTGGAAAAGCAGTCGATCAACCGGGCCATCCTGGCCGAAATCCACCGGCTGCTGGAAGTGGTGAAGGAACACATCGACTGGAAGGGCAGGCGGGACCCGAAATTCCCCCTTATCCCCTTCGCCACGCCCGTGTACGAGAAACACCTGGACAACATCGGCAGCCTCGACGACGAGATCGTCACCCAGGTCGTCCGGCTGTACGGCTTCGTGGCGTATCTCAACGCGTTGCAGGCATTGCGGCAGCAATACCACGACGCCGGCAAGTCGGCCGAGTTCGCCGAACAGTATGAGAGTTCGTTGCTCCGCCTGGTCAGTGATTTCGAAGGCAAGTTCGATCGCGCGTTCGAGCGGTACCGGATTTTAGACCCGGGAGGAGGAAAGTCATGAAAGCGCCAAAAAACTGGGGTATGGTGCTGCTGGCCGTCTGGCTCATCCTGTTCGGCCTCTTGACGGCGCCCTTCCTGAAGTTCAACTTCGAGTATCGTGGGGACCTACTGGCCGTGCTCGCGATCGCGGTCGGCGTGTTATTGCTGTTGCAGCGGTAGGCGGCGGGGTCGTATGACATTCAGCCGAATCGCGTCGCTCGTGGTGGCCGCGGCCTACCTGTTCACCGCGGCCTTCGTCGTCGGCGGGGACGCCCAGCGCCTCGTCCCGTGCGTGGCCGCGGCGGTGCTGCCGCTGCCGTTCATCTGGTTCCCGGACGCGCTCGGCGACTACACCGGCCCCGCGGACATCGGCTACATCAATCGCCCGACGCCCGGGCTGATGGTCGCGGTCGCCGCCTGGGTGATCCTGGCGGTCGTCCCGCCCATCCTCATCACGGTCTATGCGTAGCCATGCTTACAGCACTTCAAACCCCGCTCGTCCGCCTCCGCAACCTGTTCCCGGACCGGGCGGTATATGCCAAGTGCGAGTTCCTCGCCCCGTCCGGGTGTTTCAAGATCCGCGGCGCCGCCCACCTGCTCGAACACCTCCGCCGCGAAGGCAAGAACCCACCACTTATCGTCCCGTCGATGGGCAACACCGCCCTCGGGGCCGCGATGGGCGCCCACGAGTACGGGTTCACGATGACCGGGGTCGTCCCGACCACGATCTCCCGGGCCAAGGACGAGAGATTGCAAAGCCTCGGCGTCGAGCTGGTCAAGGTGACCGGTGGCGGCAGCGACCTGATCCGCCGCGCCACCGAGCTGGCCGAGGAACGCGGCGGGTACTTCGTCCACCCGCACCTCGACTCACTTTGGACCGACGGGTACCAGTCGATCGCGGCCGAGGTGCTCGGCGCGCTGCCCGGCTGCCGGTCGCTGGTGTTCCCGGTCGGCGGTGGCGGGCTCCTGATGGGCCTACTGGCCCGCCTCCGGGCGCATCCGCGGGCGGTACGGCTGTACGGCTGCGA
>DATFWZ010000679.1:0-2469 GCA_035258765.1 Gemmataceae bacterium | reverse complement strand
CCGCCCCGACTGTTCGCATCCGGCTCCGCGACCTCCTCCCGCTCGTCGCGCTGGCCCAGAAGAACCATTTTATCTGGCTGAAGGACTTCCTCGACGACGAGGTTGGCATCTCCGACGACTTGCACGACGTCCTGATGGCCTTCCGCGGGAACCGACCAGCTTGAAGTCTGGAGTCGGGTGTCAGGGGAGTCAGGAGTCCACGATCAGTCATTGATCCTTGGACTCCTGACCGCTAAGTCCTGTCTCCCGATTTGCCCCCGTCACGCACGTCTGATAGGATGGCGCCGTTCGGCACCTGAGGCCGGCGGGAGCTGCCAGCCATGTACCGCGTCCGCACGATCTTGTATCCGACCGACTTTTCGTCCTATTCCAATCAGGCTTACTTGCACGCCGTCGCCCTGGCGGAGAACCACCGGGCCACGCTGATCGTCGCCTACGTGGCCGGGCCGGGGCCGGACTCCAATCGCGGGTACTGGAATGGTCAACTCGAGCAGATCCGGCCTGCCAACCCGGCGATCCCGGTAAATCACGTGTTCCTGGAAGGCGACCCGGCGACCGAGATCGTCCGGTACGCCCGCGACGCCCGCATCGACCTGATCGTCATGGGCACGCACGGCCGCACCGGCCTCGAGCGCCAGCTCATGGGCAGCGTCGCCGAAAAAGTGTTGCGCGACGCGCCCTGCTCCGTGCTGGTCGTCAAGCTCCCGAAGGGCGCCCCGCGGGCCGAGCGCCCGGACGTGGAACTGGTGGCAAATCGCTGACCCGCCTGTCGTAGCCACAACCGGCTCGGTTGTGAATTCGGGCAACCGCAACCGGGCCGGTTGCGGCTACGGAAAACCATCCATGGACCACCTTTGGGCCCCTTGGCGACTCGCGTATGTCGCCAAAGACCCGACGCCCAAAGCCACCGACGAGTGTTTCATTTGCCGGGGCCTCGCCGAGGCGGACGACCGGCGAAACCTCATCGTCCTCCGCGGGTCGCTCGACGCGGTGCTCCTGAACAAGTTTCCTTATAACAACGGCCACCTGCTCATCGCCCCGCGCGCCCATAAGGGCCGCCTCGATGAGCTGACGTCCGACGAAGCTCTCCAACTGCACCGCACACTGACCCTGTTGGTCAATGTGCTCGAACGGGTAATGAAGCCCGACGGGTTCAACGTCGGCTTGAACCTGGGCAAGGCGGCCGGGGCCGGCCTGCCCGGACACTTGCACTGGCACGTCGTCCCGCGATGGAGCGGGGATACGAACTTCATGCCCGTCGTCGCCGACGTCAAAGTCATCCCCCAATCGCTCGATGCCCTCTACGACTTATTGACTGAGGCCCTCTCCCGCGGTTGACCGGCGATGGACTGGAATGCGTTCGAAGAATCGTGGCTCGCGCCGTACGCGATGCACGGCCGCGACAGCCGGGGCCGGCGGTTCCCCGAGCCGCCGCACGCGTTCCGCACCGCCTTCCAGCGCGACCGGGAGCGCGTCGTTCACTGTACCGCGTTCCGCCGGCTCATGGGCAAGACCCAGGTGCTCGTCGGCCAGATCAACGACCACCACCGCACGCGCCTAACCCACACTCTGGAAGTCGCCCAGATCAGCCGGACCGTCGCCCGCCGGTTGCGGTTGAATGAGGACCTGGTGGAGGCGATCGCCCTGTCGCACGACCTCGGGCACCCGCCGTTCGGCCACGCCGGCGAAAGCGCGCTGGCCGAGTGCCTGCGCGGGCACGGGGGGTTCGATCACAACTTGTTCGGCCTGCGCCGCGTGGACGTGCTGGAGGAGCGGTACCCGGAGTTTCCCGGCCTGAATCTGTCGTGGGAATTGCGGGAGGCGTTCGTCCAACACAGCAAGTGCCGGGACCTGCCGGAGTGCCGCGAGTTCCTGGTCGCAGGGGGACCGCTTCTCGAGGCCCAGGTCGTGGACGCGTGCGACAGCCTGGCGTACGGCGCTCACGACACGGACGACGCCCTCGGGATCGGCCTCGTCTCCCTCAACGACCTTGACGGGGTCGAACTGTGGCGGCGGGCCGCGATCCCCGTCCACGACCAGCACCCGGGACTGCGGGGCGATGCGTTCCGGACGGCCGTGGTCCGCGAACTGATCGCGCGGCTCGTCGGCGACCTGATCGAGGAGACCGAGCGTCGGATCGACGCCCACCGCGTGCGGACGACCGCCGACGTTCGCGCCTGCCCGGAACCGCTCGTCGGCTTCTCTCCCGAGCTGGTGAACCTGAAGGCGGCCCTGGAGCGTTTCCTCCTCGACCGGGTCTACCGGCACCACCGGGTCGTGCGGATGGCCGAGAAGGGAAAGACGTTCCTCCAGCACCTGTTCGCCGAGTTCGTGGCGAAGCCGGAGCTATTGCCGGAGCGATACCTGGCCCGTTGGTCGGAGGCGCCGGCCCGTGTGTCCGCGGGCGGACGGACGGGCGTCGTCCATCGCGAAGACGCGCTGGAGCGCGTGGTCGCCGATTACCTGGCC
>DATFWZ010000678.1:0-8509 GCA_035258765.1 Gemmataceae bacterium | reverse complement strand
CTTCCCGGCCTTGCGGATGCGGGCGATGTCATCCGTCGATCGGGCGAACTCGAACGCGTCGGGGTAGGCCTTGACGAATCGGTGAATGACGTCGATTTGCTCGAGGGTCATCTTGACCGCGGTTCCCGACTTCCGCGTGCTCGCCGGGACCCACGCGGACCAGAATTGCGCGCCGACCCCCCCCTCGCGCAGACGCGGGATGTCGGTGTGGATCAGCTTCTGGGGCCGGCTGATATCCAGCGTGTGGAAGGATAGGTCCTTCTTCTCGCGGAACTGGTAGGGCAGGTCGTTGTGCCCGTCCACGACGAGGGCCTCGCGGTGGATCGCCTTGGCCTCCTCGGTCAGGACGACCGGCTGGCGTTTCGGGGGATCGGCGAACAACGGAGACGACACAATTAGGACGACAAGGACGGATCGCGGCATCGGGGACCTCGGCGCGTCGGTAATGAGGGTAGGGTACGGATACGGCGCTACCGCTTCGTGTTCCACGCGGCCGTGCCGTACTTCTCCCGCTCCAGCCTGGCCGCGTGTCGCCGCTCGTCGTCAGTCCAATCCCCCGGCGCGAACGTCCAGCCGGTCGCGGTGTTGAGTTCGGCGACGATCATCTCCTGCAATGCCGGCCCGGGGACCGTGAAACCGGACAGGTCCTCAATCCCCGGCAAATCGGGCGCGTATTCGCTCCGACGCAACAGAATGCTGCCGTGCTGCAACAGCGCCCCGTGCGGCCGCCGCTGGGCGCTCCCCACTACCTTGTGCCCCTCCACCAGCAGGTCCCCGGGCGTGTGGTGCAGAAAGCACAGGCATGGCCCCAGCTTTTTCTCCTCCCCGCACACGATCGACCGCGCCTTCGCGCCGAACTGGCACAGGGCGGCCGTGACCGCGTGGTGGAACCGGCAGATCCAGCTCTCGGCAGTGTGCCACGGCGAGCCGGCCGGGAGGGTCAGGGCGTAGGTGATCTCGCGATGGTGGAGGATCGCAGCGCCGCCGGTATGCCGGCGGACAAAAGCCACCGCGCCCAGGCGGGGGTCGAGCAAACGATCGGTATGTGCCTGGAAGTAGCCGAGACTCAGCGTCGGCTCGGTCCAGGTGTAGAAGCGGAGCGTGGCCACGTTGCGCTCGAGCGCCGAGCGCAGGAGCGACTCGTCCGCGGCCATGTTGGCCGGACCGGACATCGCTGTAGTTGGGAGAAGTCGGCAGACGGGCATCCACCCATCTTAACTACTCGGGCAGCTCCCGGAAGACGTGTTCAAACAGGTCCTCGCAGCGGAGGAACGCCTGCACCAGGTTCGGGTCGAACTCGCCGGGGGAGTCGTCGAGGATGGCCCGGACGGCTGCCGAGTGCGAGATCGCCGCACGGTACACCCGCTGGCTGCGCAGGGCGTCGTAGACGTCGGCCAGGGCGGCCACGCGGGCCGGCAGTGGGATCTCCGGTCCGGTCAGCCGGTCCGGGTAGCCGGACCCGTCCCACCGCTCGTGGTGGTAGCGGGCGATGGTGATGGCCATGTGGAAGAACCCCATTTGTCCGGGCTGTTTGCTGGCGATTCGGGTGAGGAGCTCGGCCCCGAGCGTCGTGTGGGCCTGCATCAGCTCTCGCTCGTCCCCGGACAGCTCCGCCGGCTTGAGCAGAAGGTAGTCGGGCAACAGCAGGTGGCCGACGTCCATGAGCGGCACCCAGGTCTCGAGCATGGCGATGTAGGCCGAGGTGATTTCGTCCTTGAACAGCGGCATCCGGGCGGCCTCCTGGGCCAGGCAGCGGACGTACCGCTGCAGCCGCAGCGCCCGGTTGCTGCTGATGTAGTTTCGCTCCCCGATCAGCTCGCTCACCACCTGCATGAGGAAGTCGCGGGTGCGGACGAGATCCGTCTGGGCGCCGGCCAGCTTCTGCTGCAGGTGCAGGTTCTCCGCGGCCAGCTCGCGGGCCGCCCGGTCCGTGTCGTCCTGCCGCTCCTTCAGGCTCAGGTTGGCCTTCACCAGGGTCAGGAGTTGGGCGCTGGTGAACGGCTTGGCCAGGCAGTCGTCCGCCCCCAGGAGGCGGAGCGAGCCGAGGTCGTAGGCCTCGCGGGCCGGGCCCATGAGCACAACCTTGACCGTCTCGCACGCCGGGTTGTCGCGGATGCGCCTGAGGACGTCCTCACCCGGCAAGTCCGGAAGCTCAGAGTCCAGCAGGATGACGTCGAACGGTCCCCTGGCGACAGCGTCCAGGGCGGCGCCGGCGTCGGCCACCTCGACGCAGTCGAATCCGGACCGGGAGAGGGTTTGCACGCACACGCACCGGACCGTCGGGGCGTCGTCCACGACGAGGACGCGGGCGGGCTTGGCCGCGCCGGGGGCCGATCGCGGGGAGTGGTCCACGGCATGCGTGACCGGCTCCGCACCGTCAACGAATGGCAAGAGCGCCTTGTACACGACGACCGCGTCCCGCGGGCGGTCCGCCGGCTTTTCGGCCAGGAGTCGGCGGACCAGTTCGTCGAGCTCGGCCGGCACGTCCGAGCGAAGGGACCGCATCGTCGGCGGCCGGCGGAACGTGCCCGACTCCTCACTGGTGAACGGTGGCCGGCCGGTGAGGGTCCAGTACAGGCAGCAGCCTAGGCTGAAGAGGTCGGCCCGCTCGTCCACGGTCCGGGCGTCGCGGGCCTGCTCCGGGGCCATGTACCCGACCGTCCCAAGTAGCGCCCCGGCCTCGGTCACGTTCCGCCCCTCGCCCTGCCGGGCCAGGCCGAAGTCGAGCAGCTTGGCCTGCCCGCGACTGGTGACGAACACGTTGGACGGCTTCAAGTCGCGGTGGACGAGCTTGAGCCGGTGGGCCTCGGTCAGGGCGTCGGCGATCTGGGCCAGGTACTTGCACGCCAGCCCGACGTCCATTGGCCCGCCCTTGATGACGAAATCGTCGAGGTCGCGACCCTCCAGGTACTCCATGACGAAATACGGCATCGACGGGTCGCCGGCGGCCGGGCCGGGCAGCTCGCCCGCGTCGATCGCGGTGACGATGTGCGGGTGCTGAAGCTGGGCGACCGCGCGGGTCTCGGCCCAGAACCGGTGCAGCAGTCGCGGGTGGAAGGCGTTGCCGTAGGCCAGCAGCTTGAGTGCGACCGGCCGCCGCAACTTGATCTGCTCCGCCTTGAAGACGATCCCCATCCCCCCGGCCCCAATCCGGCTCAGGACGCGGTAATTCCCGATGACCAGCCCGTGCGTGCTGCCGGACCGGATGCGGTCTGTCTGGTAGAGCGTGAGTAGGCCCTTCGCGACAAGGGCGTCAAGCAGGTTGTCCGGGGAGAGCTGGACGATGGCCCCCTGTTGCTCCCGCGGCAACTCCTCCCAGGCGTCGGCGGAGATTAGAGCGGCGTCGATCAGGTGTCGCAAGTAGGACGGTGGAATCGGGCCGTCCGTCGCAACGGCGGCCCGAGCAGGGCCGGGAATGGGAGTCATGCGGGTGACGTGGACGTCATGCGGACGATTGAGCGGCGGGGCACCAGAAAGCGCTGCGTCCATGTTGTCGTCCGGAGAGTCTGCGAGTCGGCGTTTTCCGCCTCAAGCGTAGGACGCAGCGGAGGAATTTGGGGAAGCGGCAACCGGTTTCGCCCGTGCCACAGAATTGTTCACGGGCGGAGATTCTTTCGCTACATGAAGCGATTACGTGAGCACGATCACCGGCCGGCAGAACGCGCCGGTGTGGCCCTTCAGGTTCACCGGGAGCGAAATGAACGTGAACGGCTGGGGGACAGCGAAAGCCTCCAGGGGAAATCGCAATTCTTCCACGATCCACACACCCGCCTCGAGCAAGATCGTGTGCGTTCGCGGGTTGACCGGGTCGGTGATGCCGCCGATTGAGTAGTGGTCGATCCCGACGCCGCGAACTCCCCGGTCGACGAGCCACGCGGCGCCCTCCGGGGAGAGGTATGGCGAGCGGTACAGCCATTCGTCTGTCCTGGCCCGCTTGTCGCCCCAGCCGGTGGCGAGCAAGACGATCTGGTCGGTGATCGCGCCGGGCAAAGTACCCTTCAGGAGGTCTACAGTGATCGGACTGGACGCTCCGATGCCGCACAGGTCGGCGATCCGGGCCGGGCCCGCGAATCGCTCCAGCGGGATTTCGTCCAGGCTGGCCCCGCCGGCGATCTTGTGGAGCGGGGCGTCCACGTGCGAGCCGGTGTGGTTCGAGAGCGTCAGCACCTCGACCCGCCATCCGTGAGTCGGGTGGTCGCGAAGGATTTCCGACCTTACCGCGGGATGAACCGGGCAATTCGGGCTGCCGTCGTACACCGGCTGGGAGAGGTCGATGAACCTCATGGCGACTCCGAAACGGTTGTTGACACTCGGCCCGGACATGCGACAATGCCCGCACGAGCTTTCATCTCATCCCATTGAGGGAGGACTCATTCATGTTGTCCAAGATCCTCGTCGGCGTACTCGGTGTCGCGGTCCTGTCGGTCGGGACCTACGTGTACTGGCAATCCATCAACAACACCCCGGACAGGCCGACGGACCAGCCGGGAGTGACCGGGAGGTGTCCGTCGGATTCGGCCGCCCCGTGCTGCCAGCAGCCGTCGCGATCGAGCTGCCTCACACCGGTCGCGGACGAGGGGTGCTGCAACGAGGGGTGTTGCACCGACCTCGGCACCAAGTCGGGAGCGGCTGAGGCCCTGGCGATCCCGCCTCGCGAAGTGAAGTAATCCTAGTCAAACTCTCCGAACCCCCTCGCATCGAGGGGGTTCGTCGTTTCCGGCCCTTCTCCCGGAGCTTGCCATGCGCCTGCTGCGTCTCGCCGTCCTGCCGGTGGCGGCCGCGCTGATCGTCACCCCGGCCCGGTCCGGCGACCCGAAGCCCCCGGAGGAGTTCACCGCCCTGTTCAACGGCAAGGACCTGACCGGCTGGAAGCCGACCGGGAAGGCCGACGTCTGGGGGGCGGAGAAGGGTGTGATTTTTGTCGAGAAGGGCGGCGGGGGCTGGTTGCTGACCGAGAAGGAGTACGGGGACTTCGAGCTGCGGCTCGAGTACAAGATGTCGGGCGGCGCCAACAGCGGTGTGGCCCTGCGGACCCCGCGAGAGGGCGACCCGGCCTACGTCGGGATGGAAATCCAGTTGATCGACGACGAGGGGTGGCCCGGAAAACTGGCCGACTACCAGCACACCGGGTCTATTTACGACGTGGTCCCGGCGTCGAAGACGAACAACAAGCCGATTGGCGAGTGGAACGCAATTCGGATCGTTTGCAGCGGTTCCAAGGTGATGGTCGAAATCAACGGGGCCAAGGTGGTGGATGCCAACCTGGAGGACCACAAGGAAACCAAGGGCGCCAAGCACCCCGGCCTATCTCGCGGCAAGGGGCACATCGGGTTCCAGAGTTACAACAAGCGCGTCGAGTTCCGCAACATCTTCCTCAAGCCCATGTGAGACTTGCCTCAGGGATGGTGGCGGTTCCCATTGGAGCTATCGGACGTATGGGTCCTATAGGTCCTATGGGAACCGCCACCACTTACCCACTTACTTCGGCGGCGCCGACGTCCGGGTGATCGTCGGGGCCGGCGGCTTGGACCAGTCCGAGCGCCACTCCTTGTCCGGGAACCCCGGGGCCTCAAAGTCCTTCGCGACCAGCTTCTTCTGGGTGGTCATCTTCTGGAACTCCCAGATGATCTGATTCCCGTTCGGTTGCTGGAACCAGAGCCGGGCCGGGAGCATCCAGTATTCGGTGAATTTCGGGTCCTTGTTATTCACCCACAGTACCAACTCAGCCTTCTTGAATTCCTGCATGTCCTCCTTGGTCTTCGGCAGGATGGTGATGTGCAGGTAGTGCTCGTTGAACTTCTCCTTGTCCTCAACATCGATCGACAGGTCGTAGCGCTTCTTGATCTCGTCCGCCTTCTTCCCGTACAGGAAAGACATGAGCATGTTGTCCCCGATGCCGTCCTTGGGGAGCTGCTCGACCCGGGCGATCTTCTTGCCGTAGTCGTACTCCCAAAGGAATTGGCCGTCGGCGACGAGATGCTTGACCTTCTTCGGGTTCATCGGCACGGCCTGCGGCTTGAGCAGGAGCTTGGCGTAGTTCGGCTTCAGGAAGGAGATGTCACCCGTGAACGTCGTCTTCTTCCCGTCCTCAATCTCGGTGAGGACGCACTTGGTCTCGAGGGTCTCGATCTTGGCCATCCGCTCCTGCCAGGCGCCGAGATACGCGTCGAGGTATTTCTGGTTCTTCTCGCTCATTTTGGGCGCGACAGGTTGGGCGGCATCTTTGGGTGCCGGACTGCCCGGGGTCCCGGGCGATTGGGCGAGCGCGGCGGCGGCCAACAGCAAGGCCGGCAGGGTGAGGCCGAGGGGTCGCATGCGTCTCTCCTTCCGTCCGACGGGGTCGTCTATCGCGCACTCTATAACAACGACGCGGCGCCCGGTGAAGGCGAACAGCGCGAGACGTGGATGGGATGGGTAAGTGAGACGGAAAAAGCCGCGCCGGCCGCGCGGTTTGCCCAGATTGACATCACCGGAGCGCGAACCCGGCTAGAACGCGGACCGCAGGATGACCAGGAAGAGCATCGCGCATACGCCCGCGGCCGCCCACGCCCACGGCGGGTACTTGTGGGTCTTGAAGTGGTTCACGACCCCGGCGGTGTAAGGCTGAACGCGCGCCCAAACCTGACCAAGGGCCGCGGCTGGTTGCGGGCGGGCGCCGCGATCGCGGACGTCATCGGCGAGGGGTAGCGGCTCGCCGCGGTTCGAATGGACCGGCTGCGCCCCCCCGGCCGCCCGGGACTTGGGCCTGGCGGGCTTCCGCGCCGGGTCGCCCGGAATCAGCTTCGCGACCGGCAGCGGCGTTTTCGGAACCGGCGCGGTGGTCCGACGTGGATTCGGCGCGGCTTCCCGAGGGACCTGGATGTCTGCCGAGGACGGCGGGTCTGTCGTCGTCGGCGTCGCGAACTTCTCGACGGCCGCGGCCACGGCCGCGGCCGACTGGTACCGGTCGCGCGGGTCGTGGGCCATCATGCGGTTCAGGACGGTTAACACCCGGTCGAAGAGGACCGGGTCCGACCCCTTCGGGCGCACCGGCTTGACCTCCCGCATCGGCCGCTTGCCGGTGAGGGCCAGGTGGAAGGTGGCGCCCAGGCTGTAGATGTCCGCCCGGGCGTCCACTTCATGGCTGTCCCGGGCCTGTTCGGGGGCGATGTACGCGGCGCTGCCGAGCACCGCGCCCCGCGTCATGTCGATCCCGTCGTTCAACAGCGCCAGTCCGAGGTCGAGCACCTTGACCACGCCGTCGCGGGTGATCATCAGGTTGGACGGCTTGATGTCCCGGTGGACCAGGCCGGCCTTGTGCGCGTGCTCGAGCCCGAGGGCCGCTTGCCGCAGGTAGTCGGCGGCCTTGGCCGGGGATAGCGGGCCGTGCTCTTCGATCAGCTTGCGCAGGCTGGTCCCGTCCACGAACTCCATGACGATGTAGTGGAGGCGCTCCTCCTGGCCCACGTCGAAGGCCCGGACGATGTTCGGGTGGTCGAGGGCGGCGGCCGCCCGGGCCTCGCGCTCGAACCGCTGCCGGCCGGCCTCGTTCTGGGCCCGCTCCCGGAGCAGCACCTTGACTGCCACGCGCCGCTGGAGCAGCCGGTGCTCGCACAGGTAGATGGCCGCCTCCGCCCCGGACCCGATCTGGTCGAGCACCTTGTACGGGCCGACGAAGTAGCCGCGCCACTTACCCTTCTTGAGGTGGTCCGCCTGGAACCGGGTGAGCAGCCCGTCGGCGATCATCCGCGCGGCCAGCTCGTCCGGGCCCTCGGCGCGAAACCGACCGGCGTAGGCCGCGAGGTCCATGCCCTCGACCAACTTGCTCTTGGCGAGCACGTCGAGGAATTCGTCCAGGTTGGCGGCTGCGGGCATGAGGGGGCCCTCCACGGGCGACGGGGCCGTGCGGCGATCCGCTAAACTCATAGTTCATTTTCCGCCCGCCGGCCGAAGTCTGGCCGTGGCCGTGATTGAATGGAATCCGACTCCACTCCCGGCAGAAAAGTGCGGTCGGTCCTGACTGCCAAACTGGTCGGCGTAGTTGAATTCGTGAGAATTCAGCTACCCCGACCCGACGCTTACTTCATGACCCCGGTCGCGCCTTTGATCTCGCCGACGGGCTCGGCTCGGCCGCCCAGGTGCTTGGCCAGGAACTCCTCCGAGATGGCGAAGAACTGCAGCCGGTTCTCCGGCCGGGCGAACCCGTGTCCCTCGTCCGAGTAGACGACGTACTGCACTTCCTTCATCTTCTCCCGCATGGCTTTGACGATCTGGTCGCTCTCCGCCTGCTTGACCCGCGGGTCGTTGGCCCCCTGGCCGATCAAGAGGGGCTTGGTGATCTGGTCGGCCCGGTACAGCGGCGACCGCTGGTTGAGGAACTCCTCCTCCTTCTCCAGGTCGCCCACCCGCTTCGTGAACAGCGCCTTGAGCGGCGCCCAGTACGGTGGAATCGTCTTGAGCAGCGTGACGATGCTGCTCGGCCCGACGATATCCACACCGCAGGCGAAGACGTCCGGCGTGAACGACAGAC
>DATFWZ010000677.1:0-2685 GCA_035258765.1 Gemmataceae bacterium | reverse complement strand
TCACCACCCCTCCCGCCGGCGCGCCGGCGAAGGAGACGACGGCATGAACGAAACCACCGACCCGGCCGTGACCGCCAACGGCCAACCGACACTTTCAGAGCGCGTGAAGGAGCTGCGACTCGCCGGGCGAATGGACGGCGGAACGGCCAAAGCCGCGGGAACCAGCTGGCTTCCGTGGGTGTTGTGCTTCTTATTGGCCGTCGGCTGGGCCGGGTTCGGGATCAAGTGGTATCGCGGGTCCACGGCGAAGGCCCCGGACGCCGCCGGCGAGTCCGCGGGGCCCGCGACCAAGGGCAGCTCGCAGACCGCCGGTCCGGGCGCGCTCGACACGATCGCCCTCGAGGTGAAGGGATATCTGATCCCGACCCAGCAAATCTCGATCAGCCCGATCGACGTCGCCGGGCGCGTCGTCAAGCTGAACATCGAGGAGGGGCTATCGTTCAAGAAGGGCGACGTGCTCGCAGAGATCGACTCGACACCGTACCAGGCCATGAACGCGGAGGCCAAGGCCCAGGTCGCGGCCGCGAAGTACCGGTTAACCGAGCTGCAAAGGGGCAGCCGGCCGGAAGAGATCGACCAGGCTATGGCCGAGCTCGACGACGCGAAGGCCCAGCTCGAGCAGTTCCGTCGGGAGTGGGTGCGGTTCGAGGCCCAGAAGACGCTGGCCATCACCACCCGCGAATACGAGCAGGCGGAGGCGGGCTACTTGTCGGCCAAGAAGCGCGTCGAGGCCAAGCAGAAGGCGTACGACCTGGTCAAGCTCGGCCCGCGGCAGGAGAAGATCGACGCCGGACAGGCCGAGTACGAAGCGACGCTCGCCCGGCTCAAGCAAGCCGAGTGGAAGCTGGAAAACTGCGTCATCAAGTCGCCGGTCACGGGCGTCATCCTCACAAAGAAGGCCGAAATCGGCAGCCTGATCAATCCGGTGGTCGGCGGCGTGTCCACCAACCTGTGCGACATCGCCGACCTGCGCCGGCTCGAGGTCGATCTCGAGGTGAACGAGCGGGACATCAGCAAGGTGCGGCTGGATCAAGTGTGCCGGATCAAGCCGGACGCCTTCCCGGATCGGACGTACGAGGGGTATGTCGAGCGGATGATGCCGATTGCCAACCGGGCCAAGAGCGTGGTGCCGGTGCGGATCAAGGTGGTCCCGCGCGACGACGAGAAGCAGGGCCAGTACCTGAAGCCCGAAATGGGGGTGACCGTCACATTCGGGAACAAGACCGTGACCCCGGAGTACAAGGCCGATGTGCGGCGGAAGCTCGAAGACGATTCCGAGAAGTCGATCGCCCCGAAAAAATAGCCAATTGCGGGCGGAGCGGCCCGTATGCCATCGAGTCCCCGGCCCCTCGTCCGCGTTCGCGACCTGTACAAGTCGTTCACCCGCGGCGCCGAGGAGATCCGCGTCCTGCAAAAGCTCTCCCTCGACGTCCCCGAGGGCGACTTCCTCGCCCTCATGGGCCCGTCCGGGTCGGGGAAGACGACGCTCCTCAACCTGATCGCCGGGCTCGACACGCCAACCGGCGGCGACATCCACGTCGGCGACGAGCACGTCTCGGCCATGTCTGAGAGCGAGCTGGCCCGGTGGCGGACGCGAAGCGTCGGCTTCATCTTCCAGTTCTACTACCTGCTCCCGGTCCTCACCGCGTACGAGAACGTCGAGCTGCCGCTGTTGCTCCTGCCCATGACACGGGACGAGCGGCGGCGGCAGGTGCTCACCGCCCTGGACCTTGTCAACCTGCGCGACCGGATGACCCACCGCCCGGCGATGCTCTCGGGCGGTCAGCAGCAGCGGGTGGGCATCGCCCGGGCCATCGTGACCGACCCGGCCCTGATCGTGGCCGACGAGCCGACCGGCGACCTCGACACGAAGTCGGCCGACGAGGTGCTGAGCATCATGCAGATCCTGTGTAAGCAGTTGAACAAGACGATCATCATGGTCACGCACGACCCGCACGCGGCCGAGCGGGCGTCGCGGGTCCTGCACCTGGAGAAGGGCAAGCTGGTCGAGGACGACGACCGGACGAACGAGTTGACGAAGCGGAAGCAGGCGGGGGTGGCATAGGTTTTGGTTTCCCCTTCCCTCCTAGGGAAGGGGGTTAGGAGGTTAGGTTTCGGCTCCCGCGGTCGGAAGTGCAGACCTAACCCCCCGCCCCCTTCCCTGGGAGCGAAAGGGGAGAAAGACGATGGGAGGGCTTCAACCATGATGCCGGGCATGGGCATGGAGACGTCGCTCATCGAGACAAGCTACGCGCTCCTGATGCTCCTTCTCTTCCTCGTCTTCGTCGCGGTCATCGCGGGGTTTGTCAATCTGCCCGTCTTTTTCGGCGCCCTGGTGTACAAGATCAGCTGGTTCCGGGCGGCGGACGTTTCGTCGCCTAACCTGCTGCAGCGCTTGCTCGGAGCGGCCGGCACGTTCGGACTGCCGGCGTTCAGTTTCCTGGCCACCGTCCTGAGTCTCGGTTACTTCGGCGCGTTCGACTGGCCTGCGCGACTGGTCGGGGCCGTGAAGGGGAACAAGCCGGGCCCCGTGCAGGCCGCGGTGAAAGGCGCATTCGACGACTTCACCAAGCGAGTTGGCGAGAGGGCCGCACCCGCGCTGCCGCAGGACGTGAAGATCAACTGGCACCGGTGTCCGGACAAGGCCAGAGAGTTGGTCGAGCTTTGGGAGCGCGAACAGCAGCC
>DATFWZ010000676.1:0-10241 GCA_035258765.1 Gemmataceae bacterium | reverse complement strand
AGCGTGAGCGACCGGAGTCTTCGGCCACGACAATCGGCTGTTGCTCGGTCAAGCGCTCCGGTCGCTCACGCTCCCGGCTCGCCGTTGGTTGCCATTGAGCCATCTGGCGGATGCCGGCCTCTCCTCGCTTGCGCTTCGGGCTCCGCCGCATTGGCTGCCCCGATTACTGAAAAAGCGTTGCAACCATGCTCGCTCAACTCCAACTCCTCATCCGCTCCGGTAACCCGCTCATCTCCGTCGTCTCCCACGACGAGGACGGCGTCACCGATGTCGTCCGCACCGCGGTCGAGGGACTCGGCGTCCCCCTTTTCGAATGGACCCTCACCAGCGGCATGGTCCGCACCCTGCCCGCCCGCGAGGACACGCCGGTCAAGCCCGGCAAGGCCGTCGCGGCGCTCGACTACATCCTCGACAACAACGACCGGCGCGAGGTCTATTTCCTCAAGGACCTCGGTCCGCACTGCAAGGACCCCTACGTTCAGCGACAGTTGCACGACATCCATCAGCGGCGCAAGGTGTCCGTCGTCCTGCTCGACCTGGAGCCGCTGCCCGAATCCACTCGGCGGTTGGTCGTAACCGTTGAGATGCCGCTCCCCACCAGCAACGAACTCGAGAAAGTGATCCGGTCCACGTTTCGCGAGATCCGCGACGCCAGCTACGAGGAGATCACTTCATCGGTCTCCAAGCGGGACATCGAGCAGATGGCCCAGACGCTCCGCGGGCTGACGCGGGCCGAGGCGGCCCGCGTGGTGGCCGCGGCCATCCACCACGACAATGCCCTCACCCCGACCGACCTTCCCCGGCTGGTCGAGTACAAGCGCAACTTGCTCCGCTCGGCCGGCTGCCTCGAGGCGATCGCGGTCAACGTCAACGTGGACGAGATCGGCGGGCTCGACAACCTCAAGGCGTGGCTCGCGAAGCGTCGCGGGGCGACCACCGCCGAGGCCCGGGCCTACGGCCTCGACGCGCCTCGCGGCATCCTCCTGTTGGGCGTCCAGGGGTGCGGCAAGAGCCTGTGCGCCAAAGTGGTCGCGGCCGACTGGCAGGTACCGCTCTTGCGCATGGACCCCGGGGTGCTTTACCAGAAGTACATCGGCGAGACCGAGAACCGGTTGCGCGAGGCGCTGGCCCAGGCGCAGGCGATGGCCCCGGTCGTGTTGTGGATCGACGAGATCGAGAAGGCGTTCGCATCAGCGGCCAGTACGTCGGCCGACGGTGGATTGTCGCAGCGGATGTTCGGGACGCTGTTGTCGTGGATGCAGGACCACCGCAGCCCGATCTTCATCGTCGCGACGGCCAACGACATCGAGGCGCTGCCGCCCGAGCTGATGCGGAAGGGGCGGTTCGACGAGGTGTTCTTCGTAGACCTGCCATCGGTGGGGGCGCGGCGGAAGATCCTGGAGATTCACCTGCACCGCCGCGGCCGCGAGCCAAAGGAGTTCGACCTGGGCGCGATCGCCGCGGCGACCGACGGGTTCAGCGGGGCGGAGTTGGAGCAGTTGATCGTCGCGGGGATGTACACCGCGTTCGCGAAGGGCGAGGAGCTGGCCGACAAGCACCTGTTGGCCGAGCGCGAGACGACGAAGCCGCTGGCGCGATTGATGCGAGAGCGGGTGGTGCGACTTCGGGAGTGGGCAAGGGACCGGTGTGTGCCGGCGGATTAGGTGGCTATTTAGCCCCGTTCACGGGGCTTCCCGCGGAGCGGTGTAGGCCCGCCGTTTACGGCGGGTGGACGGGGCGACTGATACACCTCCGCGCGAGCCCCGTTCACGGGGCTTCTCGATGTTCCGGCTTGAGCCGCGGGCCGCGAACTGATGGCTGAAGCAAAACTGCGAGAAGCCCCGTGAACGGGGCTCCGGAATCTCTCGCCCGTCGGCGAACCCGCCGTGAACGGCGGGCCTACACCGCTCCGCGGAAAGCCCCGTAAACGGGGCTTAACAATTAGCCGTCGGTTCGGATTGATAGATCACTTCTTCGCCGGCGCTGCCCCTTTCGCCGCCGGCGGTCCCGCGACCAACGTGTACACCGTCGCGACCCCCGTATGCCCCGCGACCGCCAACGCCGTTCCTGACGCGTGCAGCGCCATGTCCCGGGCGCTCGCCGGGACCGTCACCGTGTGGACGTTCTCGTCCTTCTCCCAGTACCAGATCCGACCGTTCGAAGCGCCGCCGGCCGCGACCGTGAAACCCGCCGGGTGAATCGCGACGCCCCAACCCGTCCCCTGAAACGCTTCTTTCGTCTTGAGCTGCCTGGCCTTCCCGTCCTTCCAATCGAAGAGCAAGACGAGTGGATTGCCGACGCCCGCGAAGGCGTTGGACACGTTCGTGATTCCCGTGCACGCGAGCGTCGAGCCGTCGGGCGAGAACGACATGCCGCGAGCGCCGCCGATGTCGGCCCGGAATCCCGTGTCGTACTTGTGCAGGACCTTTGCGTCCAGTTCGCGGACCAATTTGCCTGTGGTGAGGTCCCAGTCCTTGACGACGCCCTTCAAGTCGCACGACACGAGCCGGCCGCCCGCGGGGTGGAACGCGACGTTGTAGACGTGGCACTCGTGCCCGGTGAGCGACCGCACGGGCTTGCCGTCCGCGACCGACCAGAGCTTGACGAGGTGATCGTTGCCGCACGACGCGACCGTGTCGCCGTCCGGACTGACGGCCACGGCCCGCACCCAGCCCTCGTGGGCCTCCACGGTGCGGATGGGAGTGGGGGTCTCTGCGGCCCCGTCCCACCAGATCAGCTTTCCGTGGTAGTCGCCGGTGATGACCTTGAACGAAGAACTGGGCGGGACCGCGACGGCGGCCAATGCGCCCAGCACGGTCGCGGGCGGGATGAGGCTCGGCGCGATCGCGCGGGCGGCCGGAGGCGAGAACGCGATCCCGCGCACCCAGCTCGCGTGGCCGGAGAGGGGGGTATTCTTGCCGGTGAGCAGGTCGTAGCGCTGGACGGTGCTGTCCTGGGCGCTGACGAACAGGTAGCGCCCGGTCGGGTCGAACCGGCAGCCGATGAGCGGGCTCGTATGCTTCAGCTCGAGGGCGACGCGGGTTTGTTTGAAATCGAGGTTCGGGGTGGCCATGGGGTTGCGTGCCTTACTCCCTTTCCGCTGCGAAGCCGGGGGCAGAGGGGAGTCGACTGTTTTTCTCCCTCTCCCCCGCTTCGGGGGGAGAGGGGAACCAGGCGCCTACGCGAGTAGCTCCGCGATCGCCGACGCCTTCGGGTCCGCGATCGGGACCGGGCGGTCGTTCGGGTAGAAGTTCTTCGTCGGGTCCTGACCGACCGCCCGCAGGTACGTGTGGAACAGGTGCCCACCGTTCACCTCGCGCTCGGTCACCGCGGTCCCGTTCGCGTTCGTCTTGCCGACGACGGCCCCGCGCTTCAGCCCGGCCCCGGCCAGCGCCACCGACCACGCCTTCGACCAGTGGTCGCGGCCGTAAAGGTGGTTGATCTTTGGCGTCCGCCCGAACTCGGACATGACCACGACGAGCGTGGAGTCGAGCATTCCGCGATCGGCCAGGTCGTCGAGCAGAGTCGCGAACGGGCCGTCAAACTCGCCGAGCTGCTCGATGTGGAAGTCGAAGTTCTCGTGGTGCGTGTCATAGTTCGTGTGCTGGACGTTGACAAACGTCACGCCTTGCTCGAGCAGCCGGCGCGCGAGCAACAGGTGCCGGCCGAAGTCGTGGCGTCCGTACCGGTCTGCCAGTCGCGGGTCTTCCCTGGTCAGGTCAAAGGCGTCGCCGCGGGCGACGACCTTCGCCGCCTGGTCATACGACTCTGTGTAAGCCTCGGTCTGGGCCGTCCGCCGCGCCTTCGCGAATCGCTCATTGAGCTTCTGTCGCAGAGCCTCGCGCTGGCGGTCGGCCTCGGTCGTGAGGCCGGCCGGGCGCGACAGGTCGGCCGGCGGCTTGCCGTCGCCGAGGACGACGGACGCGAACCGCGGGCCGAGGAAGGCGGCGTCCTGCTTGTTGAAGCCGCCCCCGCCGCCCGGGTGAATCTGAATGTGTCCGGGCAGGTCTTCCGTGCCGGTACCGAGCAGTTTCGCGGCGACGGCGCCGAAGTGCGGGTACTCGAAGCCCGGCTCAGTCCGCCGGCCGGTCAGCATGATGTAGGCCCCGCGACCGTGCTCGTCTTCGGCGGTGTTGATCCCGCGCACGAGGGCCAAGCGGTGCATCTGCTTCGCGGTGTGCGGGAGCAGCTCGCAGATGTGCACGCCGGGGACACTGGTCGGGATCGCCCGGAATGGGCCGCCGGTGTCGGTTCCGGGCTTCGGGTCCCAGGTCTCGAGCTGGCTGACGCCGCCGCTGAGGAAGATGGTGAGGACACGTTTGCCGGCCCGGGCCAGGTCGCGGGCCGCGGCCGGGGCGGCGAAATTGCCGAGCCCGAAGAGGCCCGCGGCGCCGGCCGCGGCCGCCCCGAGGAAAGCCCGGCGGCCGATGGCGTGGTCGTCTGACTGGCAGGCGTATTCGCAGCGGATCATGGAACCGTCTCCGGTCAATGGTTGAATCGAAACTCCGCAGAGGCAACCAGCGCCCAGGCCACCTCGGCCAACGCCGTGGTCCGGTCGGGCGATGATTTCAACAACTCGGCCACATCGCGGCGCTCCTCGGCCGTCGGTTGCCGCGTCAACACGCTCTGGAACAACTCGTCGGCAATCGCGTCCGGCTCGGTCAGCTTCATCGCCCGGTCGAGCAGGTTTCCGGGCCGCGGGGCGATCAGGCCGCGAACTGTTGCGCCGTGCTTGAGGAAGAGGGTCTGGTCGAGAGTCGCGGCGAACTTCTCCTCCGGCTCGCCGGGCCGCGTACCGAAGATGCGCACGATCGGCGCGGCCTGCGGGGCAAGGCGTGTTTGCAGCGCCGCGTCGGTCAGTCCGGCCCCCAGGGCCCCGCGCTCGGCGTCGGTGAACCCGGTCGCTTGCAAGAGTGCGTAGGCGAATTGCTCCGGCGCGAGTGGTCGGAGCGGGGCGACCGCGAACCGCGTCGGGCCGAGGTCCTTGGCCCCCGCCGGGGCGACGCTCGCCCGCTGGTACGTCTTCGACAACGCGATTTCGCGGAGCAGCCACCGGATGTCGAACTTGTGAGCCGCGAATTCGTCGGCCACCATTTCCAGGAGAGCGGGGTGCGAAGGCGGGTTGTCCGGGTGGTCCTGGTCGAGCGGGTGGACGAGCCCGCGGCTCATGAGGAACGCCCACCAGCGGTTCGCGGCCGTGCGCCGGAAGGCCAGGTTGTCGCCGGTCGCGAGCGCCCCGGCTAGACGGGCGAACCGGCTGTAGGCGGGGACGGGCTTCACGCCCTTCGCCGGCGCGACTTCGTACTCCCTGCCCTTTTCGAGCTTGACGTCCACGACTGCGGGCCGGTCCCTGAACTTCGGGGCCGTCGTCTTCTGTGTCTTGGCCTTGTCGAAGACGCTGACGAACGAAACCTCGCCCTCGGCCTTCTCGGCGATCACCGCGTTTGCGGCCTGGACCTCCGGGAACAGGAAGGTGCGGTTGAAGAAGGCCTGGATGCCGTAGTACTCGGCCTGTTTGTAGTCGTCCACGAGCGGGTGGTCGTGGCACTGGGCGCACTGCAGGTTGCGGCCGAGGAAGACGCGGCCGATGTCGCGGGTGACGACCTGCGGGTCGAGGTCGCGGTCGAGGAAGAACTTGGCCCGCCCGCGTGTGGTCGGGTCCGACCCGTCGGCGGACAGGATCTCGCGCACGAGCACGTCGTACGGCTTGTTGGCCTCGAAAGATTCGCGAAGGAACTCCTCCCATGCCGGTCGCGGCACCTTCGGGCCCTGCCGGCGGTCAAGCAGCATGACATCCACGTGTTGCGCGAGCCGCCGGGAGCATTCGGGACTCGCGAGCAAGTTGTCGATCAACTGGACGCGCTTGAACGGGGAGCGATCAGCGAAAAACGCTCGGGCCTCGGTCGCGGACGGGACGCGACCGACGAGATCCAGGGTGACGCGGCGTAAGAACTCGTCGTCCGCGGCGACCGGGGCGGCCGCGGCGGTGTAGTCCTTGTGCCCGGCGGCGATCAAAACGTCGATGCGATCGGACAGGCTATCGGCGCCGGCCGCAGGGCCGGCAGGGAGGCAGACGAGGATACAGGCGAGTAGCCGGTCGCGCGGCGAGAGGCGCATGTCGGCAATCTCGGGCCCGGTCGGAGGGGGGAGTGGCGTCGGCGGGCGGCCGGGCGGCGCGGCCGACGGGGGCAGGCGGGCGCTAATGGCGGCGTGTCAAAGGTAAGGGTGCCAGCCCGGGGGGAGATTGTCAAGGAGAATTCGGGGCGATCAATCCGCGAATCCGGCACCCCGCTCGCGGCGAAGCTGGGCCGCCCGGGCTTCGGCCGTCAGTCGGGCCGCTGGGTCACCGCCCGCGAGCTTTTGCAAATGTGCGCCGGCGTCCGCCCGGCTGCTCCACTCGAGGAACGCCACGGCCCGCCGGGCCCGGAGCTGGTCGGCCGTCAGGTCGCCGGTGAGGGCCGCGATTACTTTTTCGACCCGCTCCTTCCCTTCCGCAGAGAGCTTGCCGCTCGCGGCCTCGCGCAGGAACGGCAGCGCCGTTTCTCCAAACGTCGCCAGCCGTTTGGCCGCGTCCTCGCGCTCGCGGAAGACGTCCGAGCCGAGCTTGCCGACCAGGTCGCGAATCGTCCTCGTGTCGGGCGGCCCCGCCGGCGCGAGCTTCGAGCGGATCAGCGCCACGCCGTCCGCCGGGTGCTCGAGCAGTTCCCAGACGGCCGAATAGCCCTTGCCCGCCGGGTCGGCGAGGTCCTGCCAGAGTTCATCCAGCCGGGCCGCCGTCGGGGCGGGAGACATCTTGCCGAACCGTCCCGAAACGTCCCACTCCAGGATGGTGGAGTCGAGGTAGGCGACGAATACCGACTGGCCGTCGCGGGCGAAGGCGATCGACGCCGCGTCCGAACGGGGGCGGGCCGGGGCAAACGACCGCACCAGCTTCCACGATCCGGTGTCCCAAACGCTCACCGACGACAGAACCCCGTCCCCGGTGAGCACCGCGAGGAATCGTTCATCGTTCGACAGGGCCAGCCCGCCGATGGACGCCGTCGCCCCGCCGCCTGGCTGGGCGACGCTCGGGTTCTTCACGGCCGGGTCCACCATGGTCGCGAGCTCATTGCTGCTCGCCAGGTCCCACGCTCGGGCGGTGCCGTCGTTCCACCTCCCGCCGGTGATGAGCGTCCGGTCGTCCCGCGTCACCAGCATCTTGCCGGGGGCGCTGTTCGTCGCCAGCTTGCGGACCAGTTTGCCGGTCGCGGTGTCGTATACGAAGATCGTCTCCGTCTTGTACATGTTGTGCGTGCCGCACCCGGCGATCAGGTACTTGCCGTCGTGCGTGAAGGCCATGGTCTGACAGGCGTCGGGGTGCCCGGAGAGGCGGAGCGGGTCGTCGCGCGCTTCCGGCGCCCACAAGAGCACGGTGTAGCCGCGATCCTGGAACGACACGGCCAGTTGCTTACCGTCCGGCGAGAACGCGTGCCCGCGGTGGTACTCCTTCGGACACGCGGCCTTCGCGATGAGCCTCGACCCGTCGCGGGTGTGGACCTCGATGTGTCCGGTGGTCGTGTCGAGGGTGAATAGATACCGGGGGGTGCGGTACTTCATCCGGCTGAAGTCGGAGCCGGGGACGTAGCCGTCGGCGTCTTTGCGGTCGTCCGGTTTGGCTTTCCCCTCGCCGGTCTTCAGGTCCCAGTCGAACACTTGCCCGTTCCCGCAGCTGATCAGTGTTTTGCCGTCGGCCGACATGGACAGGGTGGCCGGCCCCCGATGCCCGGCGTCGGCCAGCCGTTCCTTTCCCGTGCCCACGTCAAAGACGCGGACCGACGAATCGCCGTACATCTTGCCGCACGCCACCTGCGACCCGTCCGCGGACAGCGCCACGGCGACCGGGGTGAACGACTCGCCACCTGCCTGGACGCGGCGCAGTTCGCGGCCGGACGCGACGTCGTAGACCGCGACGGCCCCACTCCGAAAGTACACGGCCGCGCATTTGCCATCGGCGGAGACGGCCAGGTCCGCGGCCGCGGAGTCGCCCTTCGCAAAAGCAATTGTCCGCGTCTCTTTGGCGGCCTCGGTGTCCCAGATGCGGATTGCCGGGCGATTGCCGATGTGCGCGAGCGAACGGGTCCCCGGGAGGAAGGCGAAACTGAACGGCGGGTCGTCGGCCGGGCCGACATTACCGACTGCATTGCCAGTCGCCGCCTCCCAAAGGCGCAGCCGACTCCCGGACGCTATCAACTGCCCGGGCTGCACTTCCTTGATCTCGTGGACAACACCGGCGACTCGCTCGCCGTCCGGCGAGAACGCGAGGTTGCGAACGTCGGGCCCCCATTGCGTGGCCGGGATGTCCTTCAGGTTCAAGTCAACCAGCTTTTTGCCGGTGGCCACGTCGAAGACCATCGCCTGCCCGCCGCTGTGCTCGCGAGCCGCGGCGACTCTCTTCCCGTCCGGGGACACACTGACGGAGGAGCAGCGGACCGCCTCGAACGTCCGCGTCTTGGCTCCGGTTTCGAGGTCGAACATGGTCAGCCGATACCCAGTGCAGAAGACGTGCTTGCCGTCCGGGGAGAGCGCGAACCCGTAGTTGTTGTTGGCCGAGATCTCGCCGACCTCGCGGAGCTTGCGGCCGTCGACGGCGTCGAACACCGCGAGCGGGTCGCGGCCAATGCCGGCGACGAGCCGCCTGCCGTCGGGCGTGAACGCGAGGGCGGCGACGGACTCGTGGCGGAAGCGCAAGGTGCCGAACCGGCGGACCGCCCCGTGGGGGAGAGGGTCGCCGAAGCGGTCCAGGCGCGGCTTGGGAGTCGGCGGGGCAGCCGGGGTCTCTTTCGTCGTCGGTGGAGCGTCCTTCGGACTTTGCGGGAGTCCGAACACGCCGACGCAGACCGCGACCACGGTCACCAACACAATTGCCAGATGCGAGACGATGCCGGAGAAGGATACCGCGGCCGCGGCCAACCGAGTGACCGCGGGTGAAGCCGATCCCATCGCTGCCCGCACGGCCGCGGCCTTGACTTGCGCCCCGACGGAACTCGCCCCGAGGCCCAGGACGAAGAACGCGGCCGGAAGCGGAATACCGCGACGGGATAGTGCGTGCCGCAGCGCCTGCCGGGCCCGCTCGAGCCGCGACTTGACCGCCGGGACGGAGCAGCCGAGAAGCTCGGCCGCCTCGTCGCGGGCCCGGCCCTCCAGGCAGCACAGGACCACCGGGGCGCGCAGCGCCGCGGGCAATCGCTCGATCTCCTCGTCAATCGCCCGGAACAGGTCCCGCGCCCCGACATCATGAACCACATCCGCCGTGCCGGTGCAGTCCGCGGGCAGATCGACAGTGCGCCGGCGGAGCGTGCGCCCGAGGGCCCGGCGGGATACCCGCAACGAGACCGCGTGCAGCCACCCCGCGAGCGGCCGCCGTGCGTCGATCCGCCGGGCACCACGAGCCAGAGCGACGAACGTCGCCTGGAACGCGTCCTCGGCGTCCGCCTCCTGGGGGAGGGTGCGCCGGCACACGCCCCAGACGAGCCCCGCATAGCGCCCGACCAGCTCCGTAAAGGCGTCCGCATCGCGCGACCGCACGAAGCGCCCGAGCAGCTCGGCGTCCGGCGCCGCGGCGACCGCGGCGGACAACCCGCGGCAGCGCGACACGAGGCGGGCGAGGGTGGTGGCGGACATGGGTCGGCCCTTCAACAATCAGGGTGAGTCTACCCGGTTGATTGCCCGGCGGGCGGGCGGGTGGCCTGGAGAATTTGCCGCCCGGCATTCGAACTCAATTTGGCGCACTCGTTCACTTGACCATCGGAGTAGGCGGTTCTGGGAATAACGCCCATCAGTCGGGATCAGCTATGATGTCGGGTCATTCCCGGAACAAGGTAAGCCATGCGCTTTGCTGCCCTGGTGGCCGTCGTGTTCTTCCCGGTTCCCGCCGTCCGGGCGGACGGGTGCAAGTACGCGGTGAGCGGCCGGTTCGTTCCCGAGCGCGAGCAGCGCGCGATGATCGAGTGGGCCGACGGCATCGAGACGCTTCACGTCGCCGCCCGGAGCGACCCGACGTTCGAGGGGACGGTTTGGGTGGTGCCGGTCCGGGCGGTCGCGGCGGGGGTCCGGGCGGAGCCGGTCGAGAAGTTCCCGGCGGTCGTCTACTACGACACGTTGAAAAGGCGGGCCGAGCAGCAGCTCAAGGACTTCGTCACCTTGGTGGCAATTCTCGATTCAGGCGGACTGTGCTGCGCTGGCGTCGGCGGTTGCGACGACAA
>DATFWZ010000675.1:0-17308 GCA_035258765.1 Gemmataceae bacterium | reverse complement strand
TACGCCCGCGGCCTCGACCCGTTGGTCGGCACGTACACGCTGCTCGACCTCGTGCCCAAGGGCCGCGACGAGGACGAGTTGGGCTTCAGCATGGAGTGGGTGCGCCACCACGACCGCTACGACACCAACGTCTTCCTGGACGCGAACAAGCCGTACTGGCCGGAGATCGCCCAGACCAAGGCGGATACCGCCGATTGCGGCTGCGGACCGGAGGGGAAGCGGTCATGAGCACTCATCGTTGCTGCGAGGGGGCTGCGGTTCGGGCTGTCGACGCCCGCCGGGGTTTCGAGGTCGCGGGCTGGCTCGGCTCCGGCGCGGTGCTGGCGTTGCTGCCCAAGTGCCCCGCGTGCCTCGCGGCCTACGTCGCCCTCGGGACCGGGCTCGGGATTTCAATGTCCGCCGCGGCTTATTTGCGGTGGTCATTGGTGGCGGTGTGCGTTGGGTCGCTGGCGTTCCTCGCGGTGCGGCGGGCCCGGCGGCTGGGCAAGCTGCTGATCGCGACCAAGGGACCACCTGCCGAGGAGTCGGGCGCGTCCGGACAGTAGCCGGCAGGCACTGTCGAAAATCCCAGCCTTCGTAGCTGGATTCGTGAGAATTCAGCCCGGCCGGCGCGGCCAGGCGACTGAATTCTCACGAATCCAGCTACCATCCCAGGAGGACTTCGACTGACTATAACTATCACGCTCCGCGTGGCGGCTACTGAGAGGCCAGGGCTCGACATGCCGAATGGGACCGCTACTTCGCTCGGCGAAGGCTGGTGCGAATCGGCGGTCGATTCTGGAATGCCAATCGACGCCCGCGTATGATCCGTAACGGCTTCGTTCGCTCGGGGCACCGCATGCGAATCTCGTCACGGACGCCGGAAGGAATTCCCAACCGATGCCCGGTCTGCGGCAGCCAGGTTCGGATCGAGCCGTCGGGACCATTCGGGGATGCGCCTTGCCCCGATTGCGGGACGTTGCTGTGGTTCGTCGCGGTCGGGTCCGAGACACGGTTCTTCGAATCAACCGACAAGCTGGACAGAATGCTGGACAGAATGATCGCCGAGCGGTTCGGAGTCTGCCCGGACGACGTGCGGGGCGGGCGGTGGCGCCAACTCGGGATCGACTCCCTCGACGTCGTGGAGCTGATCATGGAGCTGGAGGAAGCGCTCGACGTCGGCCCTCGGAGTCGGAGGTCATAGCGTGAAGCCTCCGTGGTACGAGCGGTGGTGGGTGTTCCTCGCGTGCGGATTGTCCATGACGTTCGGCAGCGCCTACGTTTATCGGTATCTGGCCGACTGGGAGGCCAACCCGGACGCCGGCGAGCTGTCAATGCACTGGCTCGCGGCGCTGATCTACCGGCTCGGCGGGAAGTGGCTGTTGTCGGCACTCGTCCTTGCGGTCGGATTCATACTGACGGTTACCGGCTTGCGCCGGCGACGGGTGCAGACGCAACGCGGGCGGTCCGCCGACCAACCGGTTGCTTGAGAATGACGACGACGGCCGGCTCCGTCCCTGTCCGGCTCGTGGCTCGCTTATGCAGTGTTCTTGGTGGAGCGAATGTGAAGCCCGGCCGCCGAGTCCGATGGATCTGTCTGGGACTTCTGGTCCTTGCCGTTAGCCTGTTTACCCTGTCAGCCTGGCGGTTCACAGTTTTCATGTTCGGTCCGGAAGAGGCATTACTCCGATTCGAGCCGTCACCACTGCTGGCGGAATACGACCGGCTGACCGATCGCCGCGAGGAGTTGGAGGCACGGGCGGCGGCCGGCGACCCGACAGTCACGGATGACGACGTCGACGAGGCGTACGAGGCCCAACTGGCCATGTACCGGGCCCTCGTCGCGGACGATGACGCCCGGTGGGCGACGGCCCAGAGAGTCGAATTGTGCGTGAGCGCAGCGGCCGGACTGGCCGGCGGCCTATTGATCCTCGCCGCGATCGGGTTGTTTGTTGTGTGGGGACTTGCATCGGAACAGGTGACGAAGCGGGACTCCGCGTCGAAGGCCGAGCCTCCCCCCGACGAAACTCGTCGGGAGCGGTCATCCACCGAGCCCGAGCGCCAACTCGCGCCTCCGGCGCCGGGAACGTCCATAAACCTGGACGGTTGGGTCACTTGCGAACTTGAGTTTGTCCGATTCTTAGTCGAGCACCCGCCGCCTCGGCCGCACGGGTACTGCAAACAACTCCGACTGGACGCCCGGTATTGGAAAGTCCTCTTCATGTGGCTGGCAGGGGTCGCTCCCCTTGCCCTGGGGCTGGCCATCGACCAGTGGCTGCTCATTCTGGGCGGCCTCGTTGTCATCGGCGGCTATGTCCTGTGTCTGGTGCGAGCTGTGGCCAACTTCCGGCACAGTCCGGTCGCGCTCGGCGTCGTCAAGCGGTGGGACACGATTGCGAAACTGAGCGGGTTCGACACGGCGGTGGCCAGGATATCGTCCGGGCAGGAGATTCGGGTCGCCTCGTGTCGGTCTCCGGTCCCTGACGTAACCGATCCGGACATGCCCGCCGAGGTGCTGGTCCTCCACCAGCCGACGGCCAAGTTTAGCATGGTCATCGCGGTCCGACCGATCCCGGATCGTCTCGACAATTAGCTGCCGCGCCGGTGTGTGTCTGGCAGGACGGTCGGGCCGGTGCTACAGTGAGAGCGCCTCCCGCCCCGAACCGCGAGTGCCCCCGCCGATGCCGCGCCCGCTGCGTGCCCTCGTCGTTCTCGCGCTCGCCGCCGCCCCGGCCTTCTCCGCACCCCTCTCGCCCCTGACCCCCGAGTGGAAGTTCGACGTCCTCACTCTCAAGAAGGGCCCGGTCCACAAGGGTTTGTTGCTCGAAGATGGCCCTGCGGGTGTCAGGTTCAAGATCATTCGCCGCGTGCCGGGGCGGCCGACCGTCTGGCTGACCGTCGCCTTCCAGCGCGAGGACGTCGCAAAGCTAGAAAAGCTCTCCGACGAGGAGCGGGCCGCGCTCAAGGTCAAGCTGGACGAAATCGACCCGTCGCCGGAAGCGGAGGCCCGCCGGGTCGAGAAGCTGGACCTGAAGGTCGTTGACTGGCAGGGGAAAAAGGGCGCCGGCCTCCGGTACGACTCGGACTACTTCGCCCTCGCGTCCGACGCCCCGGAGGAGGTCGTGCGTCGGGCCGCGTACCGGCTGGAGAACGTCTACGCCGCGTATGCCCGGTTCCTGCCGCCGCGGTTCCCGGGCGGGGCCCCGACCGTCATTTACGTCCACCAGTCCTTCGACGGCTACCGGAAGGCGATCCCCGGCGGGGCGGCGATTCGAAATCCGGCCTTCTACGAACCGTCCGCGAATCGCGTCGTGTGCGGGACCGATCTGAAGAGGCTCGGCGACGACCTCGACCGGTTCCGGCAGGAGGCCCGGCAGGCGCTCGACGAGCTCGACAAGCAGAAGGCCGAGCTGGTGCGACTGTACGGCAAGAAGCCCGAGCTGGCCCGGCACCTGAAGCCGGTCGAGGAGCAGGAGGCCCGGATCAAGTCGGTGGCGAAGGCGAACGACGCGGCCTTCGAGCGGGCCACGCGGGAGTTGTTTCAGACCCTCTATCACGAAGCTTTCCACGCGTACGTTGGAACGTTCGTCTACCCGCCGGCCGCGTCGGGCCGGACCGACTGCCCGGGCGAGCTGCCGCGGTGGTTGAACGAGGGGATGGCGCAGGTATTCGAGACGGCCGTGTTCGAGGCCGGCGAATTGCGACTCGGTCACGCCGACCGGCGCCGGCTCGAGAAGGCGCAGGAAGCGCTCGCGAAGAAGGACTTCCCGTCGCTCAAGGACGTGCTCACGGCCGGGCCGAAGGTATTTGTCGTGTCGCACGCGGGCGACCGGCCGGAGGCGGACCGGGCGTACACCGCGACCTGGGCGCTGGCAATGTACCTCATGTTCGACCGTCGCGTCCTCGGGTCGGACGGGCTGGACGAGTTCGTGAAGTCGGTCAACGGGGGCGCCGACCGGGTGAAGGCGTTCGAGGCGCTCGTTGGACAGCCGGCCGCGGAGTTCGAGAAGGCGTTTCACAACTGGTTACGGCGGCTGTTGCCGAGCGGGTCGCTTCTGGAAGTGGGGGGAAAGTGAGTCATTGAGGTTCCGGGTGTCCTGGACGAAAGGTCCGCGATAGGCAAAGATTGGGGTTGAGGAGGACGGAGAATGGCGATTCGCGCCGCGGAGCATCGGACTCGGGAACCGCGCCGGGCTGCCGAGCGACAGGCCGGGATGGCGGTCCACATTGCGAGGCGGGTGGACATCCCGGACTGGGTCCGCGACCACGAGTCGTTCCGCCGCTGGGCCCGATCACCCGAGTACCCGGAGAAGTTGCGCGTCGCGTTCTATGACGGCGACCTCTGGGTGGACCTGGACATGGAACAGCTTTACGTCCACAACCAGGTGAAGGCGCAAGTCGCCGTCACACTCATTCCATTGGTCGAAGTCGCCGACATTGGCACTTTCGTGACGGATGGAATGCTCCTCACGATCGCGGAGATCGAGCTGACAACCATTCCGGACGGTTACTTCGTCTCCTACGCCGCTCTGCGCGAGGGCAGGGTGCGCGAGGTCGCCGGAGCGTCAAACGGCTGTGTCGAGCTTGTCGGTAGTCCGGAGATGACTCTGGAGGTCGTTAGCAGGTCGTCCGAAGAGAAAGATCTGGTTGTTCTTCGTGAACGGTACTACGAAGGCGGTGTCCTGGAATACTGGCTGATCGACGCGCGCACCGAGGATGTTGGGTTCGAACTCCTCAAGCGCGGCGCTAAGGGATTCACACCAACCCGCCGGCAGTCAGGGGGCTGGCTCAAGTCCGAAGTGTTCGGGAGGTCGTTCCGTTTGGTTCGCGGTTCGAACCAGCTCGGGAAGCCCTCATACAAGCTTGAGGTCCGGTGAGGCCACGGCAGCTGAAGCCCGTGGATGTCTGTTTCGCCCGGCCCTGAACTTCAATCCGATTCCTACTTCCGACGGTCGGCTGCGCCTGACCGCCCCCAAGTCAATCCAGACCGAACATTTTCGCGCAGCCGTGGACCCATTCCGGCCGGAATCTCTGGTCCCGATGGAGTTTCCCTCAAGCCTCACTATAATTCGACGTTACCCGTTTTGTGTCCCCACGCGCGTGGGGAGGCGGGCAACGTCTCTCTAACCCTGACCATCGCCGCACGGTCGGACGGTCCGACCAGCCGGCACGGAAACCCCTTCTCAATGGCGAATCGTAACCTCATCCACCAAATCGACATCAGCGACCTCGAAGGCGACATCGACCCGGAATTCGAAAAGGAAATCGCCGAGTGGATCGGCAAGGACAACACGGTCTACGAGACCAACAAGATCGTCGCGGGCAAGGTCCGCGAAATCCGGGGCGAGGACGTCCTGATTGACATCGGCTACAAGTCCGAGGGCATTGTCAAGATCGATGAGTGGAAGGAGGAGGGGGTCGAACCCCCCGCATATCCGAAGGTCGGCGACACGGTCCAAGTCCTGCTCGAAACCGTCGAGGACGAAAACGGCGTCATCTCCCTCTCCTACCGCAAGGCCAAGCGGCAGAAGGAGTGGGAGGCGATCCTGGCCAAGCACAAGGAGGGCGACCGGGTCAAGGGCCTGGTCACCCGCAAGATCAAGGGCGGCCTCCTGGTCAACATCGGGGTCAACGTCTTCCTCCCGGCCAGCCAGGTGGACATCCGCCGGCCGCCGGACATCGGCGACTACATCAACAAAGAAATCGAGTGCATGATCCTCAAGATCGACGAGGTGCGGCGGAACATCGTCGTCTCCCGTCGCAAGCTGCTTGAGGAGGACCGGGCCCGCCTCAAGCGGGAGCTGCTCTCGACCATCGAGCCCGGGCAGGTGCGCAAGGGCATCGTCAAGAACATCGCCGAGTTCGGCGCCTTCGTGGACCTCGGCGGGATCGACGGCCTCTTGCACATCACGGACATGGCCTGGTACCGGGTCCAGGACCCGCGGGACATGGTCAAGATCGACCAGGAACTCGAGGTCTACATCCTCAACGTGGACAAGGAGAAGGAGAAGATCGCCCTTTCGCTCAAGCACAAGACGCCGAGCCCGTGGCAGAACATCGAGGCCAAGTACCCGGTCGGCTCCAAGCACACCGGCGAGGTCGTGAACATCATGACCTACGGGGCGTTCGTCAAGCTGGAGCCGGGGATCGAAGGCCTCGTCCACATCTCGGAAATGTCCTGGACCCGGCGGATCAACGACCCGAAGGAGCTTGTTAAAGTTGGGGACCAGATCGAGGTCATGGTCCTGAATATCAACCGGGACAAGCAGGAAATTTCGCTGGGCATGAAGCAGTGCCAGCCGAACCCGTGGGACAAGGTGGCGGAGAAGTACACCCCGGGGAAGATCGTCTCCGGGGTGGTCCGGAACCTCACCAATTACGGGGCCTTCATCGAGATCGAGGACGGAATCGACGGCCTCCTGCACGTCTCGGACATGAGCTGGACCCGGAAGGTGACCCACCCGAACGAGGTCGTGCAGAAGGGCCAGAAGGTGACCTGCGTCGTCCTTAACGTGGACCAGGAGAAGAAGCGGGTCGCCCTGGGCCTCAAGCAGATGGCCACGGACCCGTGGGACACGGACATCCCCGGGCAATACAAGCCGGGGCAGGTGGTGAAGGGCAAAGTGACCAAGCTGACCAACTTCGGCGTGTTCGTCGAGCTGCAGCCGGGCCTGGAGGGGCTGCTGCACATCTCCGAACTGTCGGACGGGAAGGTCGAGTCGCCGGAGGACGTGGTTAAGGTCGGCGACGAGGTCGAGGTGAAGGTCCTGCGCGTTGACACCAAGGATCGCAAAATTGGGCTGTCGCGCAAGAACCTGCACGACCCGAACGTGCCGGAGGACGTCGAGATCCCAGACGTGACCTCGCCGGAGCCGCCGTTGAAGAGGGACAAGGACAAAGACAAGGACAAGGACAAGGAGCTCCGCGGCGGCACCGGCCAGGCTGGGCCGCTGTTCAGTCTGCCCGGGAGCGACGATAAGAAGTAAGGGGTTCCAAGTTCCAAGTTTCACGTTCCAAGTTGTTCGGACCGGGTCGTGACCCGATCCTTTGTCAAGAGGCAAACCAACTTGGAACCTGGAACTTGGAACTTGGAACCGGCCCAGGGCCGGTTCTACCGGTCGTTCGCATTGCGCCCCTGGTTCACGCCTCGCACGCGGGCCAGGGGCCTTTTCGGCGGTGTAATTATCTAGCTTGCCAGACACGGGGGACGATACGATGGAGCGAATGTCGCCGGGCCTCCCCGCCCCGGCCGGCGACCGGGAATGGAGTCCTAGTCCGGGGGAACCAAGGCTTCCCACGCCCAGTCGCCGCGGCCCCCCTCGCCCTGCGGGATGCCACACCATGAACCGACCGCGCCGGCTGCGCACCGACCTCGTGCAATCTCCCCTGGAGACCTACCTCCGGGAGATTAACGAGACCGCCCTGCTGACCGCCGACGAGGAGAAGTCCCTGGCCCGGAAGATCGCGACCGGGGATACGGAGTCTCGCGACCTCATGGTCCGGGCCAACTTGCGGCTGGTCGTCAACATCGCCCGTGGGTACACGGGAAAGGGGCTCGCCCTGCAGGACCTGATCGAGGAAGGGAACCTCGGATTGCTCCGGGCCGTCGAGGGGTTTGACCCCAACATGAACACCCGGTTCAGCACCTACGCCAGTTACTGGATCAAGCAGTCGATCAAGCGCGCGCTGGTCAACACGGCCAAGACGATCCGCATCCCGGCCTACATGGTCGAACTGCTGGCCAAGTGGCGGCGGGCGACGAATCAACTCACCGACGAGCTGGGCCGGCCGCCGACCAACGAGGAGACGGCCAAGTTCCTCGGCCTGCCCAAGAAGAAGCTCAACATCATCAAGAAGGCGATCCGGGTCTATAACTCGGCCCCGCAGACGGACCAGACGGAGGCCGGGTGGAGCATCGACGAGATGCTGATGGACAACCGGACCCGGACGCCGGACACGGAGATGGTCGAGAACGACGACCTGCGTCAGGTGATGACGCTCCTGGACAAGATGGACCCCCGGGAGGCGACGGTCCTGCGGATGCGCTTCGGACTGAATGACGAGGAGCCGAAGACCTTGAAGGAAATCGGCGAGTCGCTTGGGCTGACGCGCGAGCGGGTGCGGCAGATCGAGAGCGAGGCCTTGCAGAAGTTGAGTGAGTGCCTGACGGCAGAGTAAGTAGCCGCTTGCGGCTTAGCGATTTCGCACACCAAACAATTCGTCGCTAAGCCGCAAGCGGCAATACGCCTAATCGGCAAATGCGATCTCCAAGACCTTGAATCGGATTGTCCCCCGGGGCACCTCGATCTCGGCCACTTCACCCTTCTTCTTGCCCAGCAACCCCTGACCGATCGGGCTCGTCGTGAGTATCCGGTTCCGGTCCGGGTCGTCCTGGCCGGGGCCGACCAGCTCGAACGTCTCCTCCTCGTCCATGTCCAGGTCGATGACCTTGACCTTGGACCCAAACACGACCGCGTCCTTCGGGAGCTGACTCGGGTCGATGAGATACGCCCGCCCGAGCTTGGTGCGCAACACGTCGATCTGGGCCTGGAGCAGCCCCTGCTCCTCCCGGGCCGCGTGGTACTCCGCGTTCTCGCTCAAGTCCCCCAGGTCGCGTGCCGCCGCCACCCGCTTCGTCACCTCGAGCATCTTGATGTCGTGCAGGTGCGCCAGCTCGCTCTTCAGCTTCTCGTACCCGTCGCGGGTCATCGGGATGCGGTCGTCGGCCATCGAATAGCTCCTAGCATTCAGCTTTCAGCGGTCAGCCCATCAACGGCCGGCCGGTTTGGCTGACCGCTGAAAGCTGACCGCTGGCGGCTCTCAAGGTGTCAAATCCGTCGTCGCCGAGATTCCGGAACAGAACTCGGCGAGCAGTTGGGCGGCGTTGGTCAGGTCGTCGAGGTGAACGACTTCGACCGGGCTGTGCATGTACCGGTTGGGTATGCCGACGAGCCCGGTGGCCACGCCCTCGCGGCTGATTTGAATGACGTTGGCATCGGTCCCGGTGGCCTTCGGCACGCCGCGGACCTGGTACGGGATGGCCGCGCGCCGGGCCGCGGCCTCAAGCCCCTCGAACACCCGCGGGTTGATGTTCGGCCCGCGGAACAGGACCGGGCCGCCGCCGAGCTTGATCTCCCCGAGTTGCTTTTTGTCGTTCCCGGGCGTGTCGGTCGCGTGGCACACGTCCACTGCGATTCCGACGTGCGGGTTGACGCCGTATGTGCTCGTTGTCGCCCCACGCAGCCCGACCTCTTCCTGCACGGTCGAGACCGCGTACACGGCCGCGTGCCGCTCACGGTCCTTGAGCAGCCGCAGGGCCTCCATGACCGTCCAGAGCCCGACCTTGTCGTCCATCGCCGGGGAGGCGGCGAGGCCGTTGCGCAGCGTGCGGTACCCCAGGGAGATCGTCACCGGGTCGCCGGGCCGAACCAACTGGTCTACCTCCTCCTTGGTGCGGGCGCCGATGTCGAGCCACAGGTCGTGGAACTGGGGGACCTTGTTCCGCTCCTCGTTGCTGAGCAGGTGGGGTGCCTTGCGCGACAGGACCCCCTGGATCGGTCCGCCCGCGGCCCAGACGGTTAGATATTGCCCGAGCAGGATTTGGATGTCCCACCCGCCGATCGGCTGGACGTAGAGGTAGCCGTCTGAGTCCACGTGCTGGACCATCAGTCCGATCTGGTCGCAATGGCCGGCGAGGAGAATCTTAACGGCACCCGGGGTGGATTGTCGCGGAAAGACAGCCGCGAGGACGTTGCCGTGTCGGTCGGTGCGGACCTCGTCGGCGATCGGCGTGGCCCACCGGCGAACGACGTCCTGGATCGGCCGCTCGTACCCGGACGGGCTGGGAGTCTCCAGCAGTTCCCGGAGGAAGGCGTGCGAACGCTCGTCCATGCCAACACACCCCGTCAAACAGAACGTCGGCGGGGCGCGAGGAAGGCCCCGCGCCCCGCCGGACGTGTGATGAGTATTGTAGTATGAACGTCGGTCGTCGCGGCAACAAGGCCAGTCGACCGCGGAAATCTCAAACGATCGAGAGGCACATGGACCTCCGCCCGGCGGTAAGCTGAAACTCGTGAGCCGCCTACTCTTCCGATCACTGTTCGTGCTGCTCCTGGTGGCCCCCTGCCTGGTCGGCCGGTGGTACGCGTCGTACCTGGCCGGGGAGCCGGACCGCCTACTCCGACTGGGCCGGCAGGCGATTGAGGTCAACGACTGGGACAAGGCCGACGAGTATGCCGACCGATTAATCGCCTCCGGCCACCGCGACCACGGCCGGCTCCTGCGCGGCGAGTCGTTGCACAAGCAGAACCGACCGGAGTCGGCTCTCAATGTTTTGAACCGAATCCGCGACCAGGGGGAACTCCGGCTGCAAGCCGCGCGCGTGTCCGGGGTGTGCCTGTTGGAAGTCAACAACCCCCGGGAGGCGGAGCGCGTCTACCGATTCATCCTGGAGCGGCAGCCGGACGATGTGGACGCTGTTCGCGGGCTGGCGGTCATCGCGTACGACCAGGGGAACTGGCTGGAAGCCGAATCTCAGCTGCAAAGGCTCGCGGACCTGGCGCCGCGGGACGGGCGGCCGCTGTGGACGCTTGGCATCATGTACCGCGACATGCACCGGTTCGCGGACGCCGAGGCGCAGCTCCGCGCCGCCCTCGACCGGGACCTGCCCGGTGACTTGCCGCAGCTCGTCCGTGCCGAATTGGCGATGGCCCTTGCCGGACAGAAGCGATACGCCGAGGCCCTGGATGAGCTCGACCGGGCCCGCATGGACATCATCAGCCCGAGCCTCGCCCGGATGAAAGTGGACTGTTTGCGGTCGCTGGGCCGGTACCCGGAAGCGCTCGCGTTTGCGGACTCGTTTCTGGCGCAGCGGCCGGCCGACTCGGGCCTTCTCGCCGAGAAGGGCACCGTGTTGGTTGACGAGCGGCGGTACGAGGATGCACTCCCGTTCCTGGAGCGGGCGATCGCGGGCGACCCGTACGATCCGCGGACCCGCGACGCCCTGCGGCGGGCCTACCAGGCCCTCGGGCGCTCGGCCGACGCCGCGGAGCAGCAAAAGAAGATGCTCGAGGCCGAAGGGATGTTCAAGCAGCTCCACGAACTGACCCTGGAAGCAATGGCGAAACCCTGGGACCCGAGTGTCCGTCGGAAGCTGTCGGAGGTGTGCTTGAAATTGAACAAGAAGGAGCTGGCGATGATGTGGGCGGCGGCGGCCCGCGCGGGGGAGGGCGGTCCACAGGCGCCGTAACACGCTCGCCAAGACAACATCGGGCGGCTGACGCCTCACCGCTCGCCGCTCTTGTAACTTCGCGTCGTTCTCGTTTCGACAATCTTCTTGCCGCGACGGCTCGTCATAGGCTTATCCTTGAGTGTCGGCGCCCTTCCCGACTTTGGAGCACTCCCATGCGTACCCGCACGCGCCTCGTCGCGGCGCTCGTCGGGCTGGCCCTGTTCGGGCCCCCGGCCCCCGCGCAGGCCAAGAAGCTCATCGCCACGCCAGGGCCGCAGAGGCCGTCTACCCTCGTGGGGCGCGCTGACGTGGTATTCGTTGGCAACGTGATCGACGTCGAGAAAGGCACGGTCGAGGCGACTCAGAGCCGCGGAGCACCGAAGGACCAGAAGATCTCGTACAAGGTCGCGGTCGTGAAGATTGAAGACGGCATCATCGGCGGCAAGGGCCTGACCCAGTTCCGGGTCGGCTTCCCGGCCGACGCGGCAGCGACGCCCGCGCCGAGCGCGGGCGGTGTCGCGCCCGGGGTTGGGGGGCGAATTCGGCCGATAGGCATCGCCCCTGTCGCGCTCTTGGTCGGGGAGGAAGGCTGCTTCTTTTTGACACAGCATCACGACGCCGATTTCTACATCCTCGCCAGCGATGCGATGGGCTTCCTGAACAAAAAGGACGAGAACTACACGAAGCAACTGGATGAGGTGAAGAAGTTGGCCAAGGCGCTCGACGACCCGGTCGCGGCCCTCAAGGCCAAGGAGCTGAATGACCGATTCGTCGCGGCCACGGTCATATTGCGGAAATACCAGACGCCTCGCCGGCCGGGAAAGCCGGGGGCATCGGCGCGCGAGCCCATCCCGGACGAGGAGAACAAGCTGATCGTGAGCCTACTCACCGAACTTCCGTGGATTCCGAAAGACGCGACGTCGGGTGGCCCGGGGGGTGATATTCCGCCGAGCCGCAGCGCCATCTGGACATTGATCAATCCCGTGGAGCTCGGCTTCAAGCAGCCGACGGTCGGCCCGAAGGTGCCGGGCGACACTGCGGTCGATTACAACACGGTCATGGACGAGGCGACCACGAAGTTCCTGAAAGAGAACGGGGAAAAGATCAAGATCAAGCGGTATGTCGATCGGTGATGGCGGAGCCCCGAGCCGACGGCCGAGGGCCCGTCGGCTCGGCTTTTTCGTCTACTCCACGAGGTCCGGCACCTCGTCCGGCTCGCCCGTCGTCAGACGTTCCCAGAAGCCGGCCAGCGCCTCGCGGGCGTTATTCGGCAGGCTCCCGTCTGCGTAAACGATCCGGGCGACCAGGACCGCCAGTCGCTGGGCGTCTTGGCGCAGCCAGTCAAACGACTCTCCGAGCCGGCCGGCGAACTCGATCGGCGTCTCGTCCGGTCGACGGTCTCGATCGCGATCCCCGGCCCAGGCCTCGAGAGACTCGAAGCTGTAGCGGACGAGCTCCTCCGGCGTCCGGCCGTCGGCCGTCCCGTCCGCGAACGGGTTGGAGAACGCGGCGAAAGGGACCCGCGTATCCGCAGGAGCTGGTGCGGTAACGGTTACCTTGCGGTCTTCTTTTTCGCGGCCCCCCCAGAGTCCTTTCAGCCACGCGTCGATCGCGGCGAGCAGGTCTCGGGCCCAGGGCATGAAGTTCGACAAGAATTGCAGCCCGTGCCGGAATATGGCGAACAGAACGATGATGGCCAGGCCGGCGAATACCAGCCACTTGAGCACGCCGGACACCCGCGACAGAGCGTTGCCGATGCTCGTGTTCTGAAAGCGCTCGGCAGGGTTCGACGCGTTCTTGGTCCCCTCCGGTTTGGTTTCATTCGCCTGCCGGTTGGTCTCCGACGCCTCCTTCGATCGTTCCTGCTCTCCCTTGGCCTGCTCGCCCTTTTCGCCGCTGCTCTTTCCGGATTTGTCGTCGCCGCTCCCGGTTTTTCCCTGCTTCTCGCCGGACCCGGATTTTGCGTCGCCGGACTTCCCCTTGGCACCCGGCTCGCCTCCTTTGGCGGTGGCGTTGCCGTCGCCCTTGGTCGATTGCTCCCCGGTGCGGCCCTCGCCCTTGCCGCCGCTGTCGCGGTTGACCGCGTACCGCGACGCGCTACGGTCCTGCGTCATGGCCCGGGTCGGGTTCCAGATCGGAGTCTCGGAGTACGGCCTCGGCAACAAGGCGCCGACCACCAGGAAGGCGACGATCAGCACCGCCCCGAGGCCCATCCAGGTCGCGGTCATGGGGATCGGCATCTTGAGTTTGCGCTGGCGAAGGTATCGCCGCAGCCCGAGGAAGCTGGTGGTCAGCAACAGGCCGAGCCCGCTGCCCACGTACACGGCCGCGAGCCGGAACGCGAATCCGCGGCGCGCCTCTTCATCCGCCGGGATCAGTGCCTGACCGAGCCCGAAGATCGGTAACGCGGCCAGGCTGAAGTAGACGACGGTGAGGCCCGGGGTGTGCGGCTTCTTCGAGCGCGACTTCGCCCACTGGTCGAACCGCTGATACCAACCCTTCCAACCGGAGGAGTAATCGCGCTCGTCCTCGGCGAGGTCCTCGACGACGTCCGGGCGGATGCCTGGCCGTTTCTCCCAGCCGGCCGCGGCGAGAAGGCCCTTGCCAGACCCGGGCCGGTTCTCGTCGAGGTAGGTGCAGTCCCAAACGAGGCGATTGCTGGACCACCAGACGACCGCAATCAGAATGACGTTGATGACGTCCTTGAACGGGGCCATCGGGCTATCCGCGGGGAACTCGACCCAGACCCGCAAGGCGATGAAGGTCACCACGGCCAGAAGGCCGCCGTACGCCCACGCCCGCGTCCGGTCCACGACGACCGCGATGCGGTTCACCAGCACGATGCCGGCGACGAAGAAGAACAGGGTGTAAAGCAGGCGCCCGCCGTACCGGCCGGCGTAGAAGACCTCGGCGAGGAAGAACACGAGGCTGCCGACCAGGCCCATGATGAGGACTGGGCTCAGGGCCGTCACGAGGACGTCGGCGGCGGTCGGCGGCTCGCGCTTGGCGGACATGTGTGTTGGCACCGGTTGGCGTCAAGCCAGTATAACCGAACGTGACCGATCCCGGAGCCCGTCAAACCGATGAAGCCGACCCCCGCCGTCCGCCGTCGTGTCCGCCGCATCATAGCAGCACTCGCGGAGCTCTACCCGGATGCTCACTGCGCCCTCGAGCACCAGACCCCCCTCCAACTCCTGATCGCGACGATCCTGTCCGCTCAATGCACGGACGCCCGCGTCAACCTGGTCACGCCCGCCCTGTTCGCGAAGTACAAGACGGCCAACGACTTCGCGACGGCGCGGCCGAAAGAGCTGCAGCGGATGATCGCGTCCACCGGGTTCTTCCGGAACAAGTCGAAGAACATCATCGACTGCTGCCGGGCCCTCGTCGCGAAGCACGGCGGCGAGGTCCCCCGCACGCTCGAGGAGCTGGTCGAGCTGCCGGGGGTCGGCCGGAAGACGGCCAACGTGGTGCTTGGCGATGCGTTCGGCGTTCCCGGGATCACGGTAGACACGCACGTGGGCCGCCTCAGCCGCCGGTTAGGTCTGACGGTCCTCAGCGACCCGGTGAAGGTGGAGTTCGACCTGATGGCGGTGATCCCGAAGGCCGAGTGGACCGCGTTCTCACACCGGCTCATCTTCCACGGGCGCCGCGTCTGTTTCGCCCGGAACCCACAGTGCGACGCGTGTACGCTCCAGGCCTGCTGTCCCAAGATCGGGGTCGCCAACGGCGGCGGCAAGACGGCCGTCGTCGCGGAGGAATAGGCGAGTCGGCGGGGGGTCCTACACTGCCCCTCACCCTCCGTCCGAGACCGCCATGGCCCTCCGCACTCTCTTGCTGATCGGCTTCACCGTTCTTGCCGCCTGCGCGATTGCCGCCGACGAGCCCGCGCCCGAAGTGGAGGTCCAAACGACGGACGGCAGCACCGTCACCGGCAAGCTCCTGAACCCGGTCATCCGTTTGAAGACGAACCACATGACGGGCGACGTCGATCCGCGAACGATCAAGCGGGTGACGTTCAGCCCCGGGGACGCGGCCGGCGGCCACGACACGATCGAGTTCACGGACGGCAACTACGTACGCTGCCAGGTCGTCAACGAGGCAATTCAGGTCGAGACCGCAGCGGGTGTCGAGTCGCTCAAGACTTCCGAGCTGCGGGAGATCAAGACTCGGCACCCGGTGCAGCTCGGGCTGTGGGCGATACTCCTCGGTCTTGTCACGCTCTCGGCGATGGAGATCGTCCTCGGGATCGACAACATCATCTTCCTCGCCATCGTCGCCGGGAAACTGCCGGAGCCGCAACAACCGCGGGCCCGGCGGATCGGCCTTCTCGCCGCCCTGGGCACGCGCATCCTCTTACTCCTCTCCCTGTCCTTCCTGCTCGGCCTGACGAAGCCGGTGTTTACCATCCCGGACATGCCCTACTTCCACGACCTGGAGGCCCGCGAGGTGTCGCTGCGCGACTTGATCCTGCTGGCTGGCGGGCTGTTCCTGATCGGAAAGAGCGTCCGCGAGATGCACGAGAAGCTGGAGGCGACGCGGTTCCATGATGAGTCCCCCAAGCCCGGAAGGGCGGCGACCTTTGGCGGGGTTCTGATCCAGATCGCGGTCCTCGACATCGTCTTTTCCCTCGACTCGGTGATCACCGCGGTGGGCATGGTGGACCAGGTGTGGGTGATGATCGTGGCCATGGTCATCGCCATGCTCGTCATGATGATGTTCGCGGGTGCGATCAGCGACTTCGTGGCCAAGCACCCGACGATCAAGGTGCTGGCCCTGGCGTTCCTGATCCTGATCGGCGTGATGTTGGTCGCGGAGTCGCTGGGCCAGCACATCAACAAGGGGTACATCTACTTCGCGATGGCGTTCGCGGTGCTGATCGAGATGATCAACATGCGCCTGCGGAGGCCGAAGCCGGTGTCGATGGAAAGGGCGACGGTCTGAATCGGTTCGGTATTGACCGCGAGCCGCGCCGGGGGGTATCCGAGCGAATTGGTTCGCCGTTTACCGGAGCCGGGCGATGTGGAAAAGGCTGGCAAGTGCGGCGGCGCTGGCGGTCGTTCTCGTGGGAATGGGAACGGGATGCCACCTGTTCTGCGACCGGCGCGATTGCTGCGATCCTCCGCGGCGCCTTGACCATTGCGACGACCCGTGCCGGGCCCCCGCGGCACCGCGATATCACGACGATTGCCGGTAGGAGGCGGAACGCTAAGAAGGGCGTTCCGTTAGCGCGCTCCGCGCATCACGCGATGGCCGGTTGCGTGCCCAGGTTACGGTCGTACCAGGATCGCAGGTCCCCTTCACACCGGCGGATCACTCGTCGCGCCATCCATAAGGTCATCCCACCCACCAGGAGCGGGCCCGGTAACCACACCAATGTCGGAGGTCGCGTCAGGGCTATGTAGACGGCTCCCGGCGGCACCAGGGCAGCGAGCATTGGCACACCTGCCTGGAACGCCGCGGCGGCCAGTAGCGGTAAGCCGACTGTGAGCAGAATTCCCAGCCCGTTCGCCTGCATTCCGCGACTGAAGGCTCGAAATCCGATGACGAACGAAAAGCCCCACAAGACCACCCCGGCCGCTACCGATGCGGCCACCTGTCCGGGGGTCGCCCGCCCAGACGCCGCCATCGCCAGCCACAAGACGACCGCCACAAACATGTATCCCCGCCCCCGCCGCCACGCGGCCGCGAGAGACGCGTGCCAGTAATCCGTCCCGTCCAGGTTTGTGAGCAACAGCAACTCGAGGCGCCGGCAGCGATCCTGAACCGTCGAGTCCCACAGCCCGTACTGGAACGCGGCCGGCACGGCCGAGAGCACAACCAGCCCGGTGACCAGCGCCGGCGCGCCTCCCATCCGCTCGAAGATCAGGAAGACTGCCCGCCCAAGCCACGGCGGCCAGTGGTCACCGGCCAGCAGGTAAGTGGCGTACAGGGCGCCGAATCCGCCCGCGAGCCAGATGTTCACGCGCCCCGAGTACTCCAGCACCCGGCGCACTGCCCACCACGACAGCGGTCGTTCGCCGATCCGCTCGGTTTGGACAGAACGGGTATCGGTAATGGGCCGGTAATGGCGGTCGTGGAAGTGCCCCTTGAGCCGGA
>DATFWZ010000674.1:0-4768 GCA_035258765.1 Gemmataceae bacterium | reverse complement strand
CTTGGTCGGGGTCGGCAGCGTCGAAAGCGTGTTGAGCTTGGTGAACGTCCCCTTTTCGGCGTCATAGGTCAGGGCCGTCACCGTTGAGTCGAGCTCGTTGTTCGCGTATGCGAACTTGCCGTTTGGGTGGAAGGCGAAGTGCCTCGGGCCGGCCCCGGGGGCCAGGTCGAGGGCCGGCGGGTCGTTGGCCGCGATCTTCCCGGCGTCCGCGTCGAACTTGTAGACGAACAGCTTGTCGAGCCCCAGGTCAGCGGCGACGGCGAACTTGTTGGCCTTGTCCAGGTTGATCGAGTGCGCGTGCGGCGCCTCCTGCCGGCCCTTGACGACACTCGAGCCGGCGTGCTGGACGAACGCGGACGCCTCGCCGAGCTTGCCGTCCTTGTCCACCGGCAGGACGGCCACGCTGCCGCCGCCGTAGTTGGCGACCAGGACGTTTTTCCCCTGCTTGTCGCAAGCGACGTAACACGGGCCGGCGCCGCCGGACGATTGCTGATTGATCAGCTTGAGCGCCCCGGTCTTCGAGTCGAGGGTGAAGCTCGCGACGCCGCCGGCTTTCTTGCCGCCGAAGTCACTGATCTCGCAGACGCAGAACAGGTGCGTGCGATTCGGGTGGATGGCGACGAACGACGGGCTGGCGATCTCGGCGGCCAGCTCCGGAGCACCAAGCTTGCCGGTCGCGGTGTCGAGCTCAACCCGGTAGATGCCCCGGCTCATTTTGCCGGTGTAGGTGCCGACGAACACCCACACGGTATCACCGCGGGCCGATGTGGCAAACGTGGTCATGAGACCGAGGAGGAACGCGAAGAAGAGGAGAGTTCGCATGGTGTGACGCGGGTGGGAGGCGAGGTGTCAGTGTAACGTCAGCCCGGGCCGTGTCACGCAAAAAGGTGTATGCGCCTTAGTCCCCCTCTCCGAAGCGGAGAGGGGGAGTCGAAAGTAATCCCGACTCACGACCGAATCGTCAGCGACCAGGCGTTGAGGCGGCCCGAGTCCAGGAAGGCCAGGTCGTCGATCACGAGTTGCCAGGTTCCGCGGGCGTTCTTCCCGTCGAACGCCGAAAGCAGTCCTTCCGGCCGGAAGGTCCCGGAGAACGGCGCCACGCCGCTCGCGATCGATGTGGCGGCCTCGTCGCTGAACCGCGTGTTGGTGAAGTTGTCGCCGCTGCCGCCGCGGCGGTTCACCAGCACCACCTGCGTCCCGTCCGGGGCGACCAGGGTGATCCGCAGGTCGCTGTCCCAAGTGTGGTTCAGGTTGATCGTCACGTCCAGATCGGCGATCGACACGTCCTGATTGATCGTCAGGGTGGAGACCGTCCTCGCCATGTCGACAATCGTCTTGTTCACGTCCGTGGAGCTAAACGTCTGGACGGTGGAAAGCGTGTACCCGGTCGTGTAAGCGTCGCCGGGCTCGCCATTGACTCCGTTGCCATTTTGGTCCATCGCGTTGCCGGCCACGTCCGTGATGTTCGGCCCGACGACCAGGTTGTACGTGCCCGCCGGAGTCGTGCCCGTGAACGTCACGTCAAACTGCGTGGCGGAGACGGGGGTCACGCCCGCGATCGCGACGGCCCCGCTAGGCCCGGTGAAGGAGACGTCAGTCGCGTCGAACGACGCGGCGTTGATCGCTTCGCTGAACGTCAGCCGGACCGAGCTAATGGTGTTCCCGGACACTGAAAACGCGGATGCGGTCACCCGCGGGCCGGTTGTGTCGGCCGGCGGTGTAGTCCCGAAATGAATGGCCGCGTTGACGTTCAGCCGGCCGCCGGTCACCATCTTACCCACCAGGTTCGGCTTAACGTCCACCGTGCTCTTTAGGGCCTGGACTACTTGCAGGTAAGTCCAATCCGGGTGTGCGTCCCAGACCAGGGCAGCGGCCCCGGTCACGTGCGGGGTGGCCATCGACGTTCCACTCAAAGTGGCGTACCGGTTGCCGGGATAAGTGCTGAGGATGCTGACCCCTGGGGCGGCCAGATCCACAGTCGTGGCCCCGAAATTGGAGAAGCTGGCCAGGTTGTCGTTCCGGTCGGTGGCTGCGACGGCCAGGACGTTGTCCTGCGGGTAATTGGACGGGTAGCTGGAGAGCGAGTCGTTGTTGCTGCCGTTGTTCCCGGCCGCGGCGATGAACAGGTGCCCGGCGGCGCGGGCGTTGTTGATGGCGGTGTTCAATGCCGAGCTGAACCCGCCCCCACCCCAACTATTGTTCGAGATCTTCACCCCGTGGGCGACGGCGAAGTTCAGGGCGTTGATGGCCCCAGACGTGGTGCCGCTCCCATTGGCCCCGAGGAACTTGAGGGCCATGATTTGCACGTGCCAGTTCACCCCGGCCACGCCGATCCCGTTGTCGCCGACGGCCCCGATCGTGCCCGCGACGTGCGTCCCGTGCCCGTTGTCGTCCATCGGGTCGCCGTCGTTGTTGACGAAGTCATACCCGTGCACGTCGTCAACAAAACCGTCCCCTTCGTCGTCGATGCCGTTGCCGGGGATCTCGCCCGGGTTGGTCCAGATGTTCGCGGCCAGGTCCGGGTGGTTGTAATCGACCCCGGTGTCGATGATCGCGACCACCATGTTCCCGCTGCCGGTGCTGACGTCCCAGGCCTCGGGGGCGTCGATGTCGGCGTCCGGCGTACCGCCGCCCTGGCCGGTGTTGTTGAGACCGTACAAGGAGCCGAAGGAGGGGTCGTTCGGGATGACGTCCGCGTGGACGACGAAGTCCGGCTCGGCGAACGCGACCCCGCGCTGGGCCCGGAAGTGCCGGAGGGCCCGGGCGACGGTGACGCCCGGCTTCAGGTCGATGCAGTACAAACCGCCGCCCATGGCCTCGGCCCCGCTGGCGAGCGGGGAGCGCAGGGCCGCGGGGGTGTTGAGTTTCACCAGGATGTGGCTGGCGGCGTAGTGGGTCGGGTCGATCTGGAGCGGCCCGTAGGCCGCGGGCACTTCGCGGGCTTCGAGCGACTCGGCGGACAGAAGGGCCGGGCGACGTTGACGGACGCGAGTCATTCGGGTGGTCTCCGAAGAAAATCTCGGTGCCGGCCTCGGCTGGTGTGAGAGGCCGGGCCGGGGTCGTGCGCGCGCAGAGGTGAGGCGCTCGCAGGACGTCCGTGACGCGATGTCAATCGAACTCGGTTTTGGGCCGAACTGAGCGACGGACCTGGCAAGGCTTGGTAAGAAGGTACGGCACACTCCAGGCCGCGTCAATGAGAAAGCCAAGTAGGTCCGCAACCTGCCAATCAGGATCGCACTTTGGATTTGATCCCCGGAAGGAATTGTTAAACCCACTGCGCCGAGGAGACAGCCGTGCATGTTCTCGAGCACTATGAGATTCTGCTTCGCGCACGGCGGCAACTGCTCGACTGGGTCCGGGGGCTGACGGCGGAACAGTATCGCCAGGAGTTCCCGTTCGGGCTCAAGACCGTGCGGGCCACCTTGGTTCACCTGGCGGGTTCAGAATGGCTCCACGGGAGGGCTGCCCGAGGCGAAGACGTCAAGTCGGCGACACGGCTGTTTACCGAAGCGCGCTACCCGGACTTTGCACCCCTGGTGAGCGCCTGGAGCGACCTTGAGGCTGGTACGCGCGCCTGGCTGGGGTCGGAGACCGACTGGTCACGCCAGATGGAAACCGTCGCCCGACGGCGTAACGGCCGGGTGGTCCGCGTGCGGTTCACTCCGGAAACGCTCGCCTTTCAGCTCTTTTACCACGAGGTCCACCACCGAGCGCAAGTCATGGCCATGCTGCGCCAGATGGGCGTCGCGGCGGAAGACCTCGACTTCAACAAGTACGCCTTCGAGTGGCTGGAGCTGGACACCAAATGATTCGGCCACGACTCATCGACGCGTCCGGGTAGGTCGCGCCTGCCGGGCGGGACTCACGCGGGCCGCCACCACGGATTCGATCGGGCAGTTGGCACCACCCCCGTCAAATCGACCGCGCCCAGCTTGGCCACGGGTGCCATCGCGGGAGCCTGGGCCGCCGTCGCGGCCGACCCGTCAATCGTCAGCGACCACCCGTTCAGCCTGCCCGTGTCGAACAGGGCCGTGTCCTCGACCACCAGCTTCCACGTCCCCTTCGCGCTCTTGCCGTCGAACGCGGACAGCACATACTCCGGTCGGTAGGCGCCCGCGAACGGGGCCGAACCTTGCCAGATGCCCTGGGTCGCCTCGTCGTCGAAGACAGTGTTCGTCAGGTTATCCCCGGACCGGCCGCGGCGGACGAAGAGCGGCACACGAGTTCCGTCCGGGCCGACCAGCGTGATCTGCAAGTCGCTGTCGTACGTGTGGCTGACGTTCACCCGGACGTTCAAGTCGCGGATGGTCGGGTCCTGGCGGATTGTCAGCGTCGAGACCACGGCGCCGTAATCGCGAATCGCCTGGCCGACGTTGGTTGAGCTGAACGTCCGGGCCGCGCCAATCGCGGTGGTCGCGGTGTATTCGTCGGCCGGCTCGCCCGCGGTCCCGTTGCGGTTCTGGTCCATGAGGTTGCCGGCCGCGTCGCGGACGTTGGGGCCGATCGTCAGCGTGTACGTCCCGGTCGCCGTCTGGCTCGCGAACGTGATGTCGAACTCCGTGTTCCCGCTGCCGGCGACCGCCGTCAATCGGCTGACGGTGATGGGCCGCCCGCCCGGGCCGGCTAGTTTCGTGTCGGCGATGGTGAGGGTCGCGGGGTCGATCGGCTCGCTAAACGTAATTCGCGCCCCATTGATTGCCGTGCTGGAACCTCGAAACGACACCCCGGTGACGAATGCCCCGGTAACATCCGGTGTCGGGAGCGAGCC
>DATFWZ010000673.1:0-7813 GCA_035258765.1 Gemmataceae bacterium | reverse complement strand
CAGGCCGAACGCCGTCGCCACCCCCTCGTCGAACACGTGGTCAACGACCTGGACTTCCAGGAAGTGGTTGCCACTGCCGAGGGTGCCGCACTGTTCGCTGCCGCGCTTGACGGCGTGGTCGGAGACGTTGTCCGGCTCGGCGCCGTCGATGCGGCCGTTCGCCTCCATGTGCTCCAGGTCGCGGGCCACGCCGAGTCCGCGGCCGACGACGTAGCCGGCCCCCTCGGCCAACAGCGGCTTCATCTCCTTGTCGGTGAACTTGAACTTGCCGCCCCGCCCGACGCCGGCCGGCACGGTGTTAAACAGGGCTCGAACCAGGTCGCGGACGTGGTTCTTCACCTGGCGGTACGACAGGTTGGAGCGGAGGAGGCGTACGCCGCAGTTGATGTCGTACCCGATGCCGCCCGGGCAGATGACGCCGCCCTCCGCGGGGTCGGTCGCGGCGACGCCGCCGATGCAGAAGCCGTACCCCCAGTGGATGTCCGGCATCGCGATGCTGGCGGCGACGATCCCCGGGAGAAAGGCGACATTCGCCACCTGGTCCGGCGCCTGGTCCTTCTTCACCTGCTCCAGAAGCGTGGCGTTGACGTAGATCAGCCCGGGCACCTGCATCCCGGGCTTGTAGCCCTTCGGAATGCGGACGCACCACGGGTCGATCCGTTCGAGCGGGCCGGAGTAAGATTGCTTCATGGCTGGCGGTGACCCAGTAGGTCACCCGCTAAACCGCTGGAATCAAATGTCCACGATCACTTCCGCGACCCACTCACTTCCCTGTCGCTCGACCCGCAGACCGTGGTAGGTGATCGCCTTCACCTCGTGGGAGAGCACGTGCCGTGCCGGGTTGATGGGCTCGCCCCACACCGTCCCCTTCAGGCCCGACTCGCCGACCACGACTTCGAACCGCGAGAACAGCATGTGATCGGCGTCGAACCGGTACAGCAACTCGCGGAGCCAGTCGAACAGCAAGTAGTCGAGCTCGGCGCCCGCGATCGCGACGTCAATCGACTGCGCCGGCCGAACCGTGTCGAGCCCGTCCAAGACAGCGGCGAACAGGGCCGTACCCGCCTCGGCGAAGAGGCTGTTCAGGTCCGCGGCCCGCACCCGGATGCCGAGGTCGGCGGTGTGCTCGAAGTACTCGTACATACCGCGATCGTACCCGATCGCGGAATGCAGTGCGAGCAGGGACAGGTTCGGGCGAGATGGGGTTCGGGCGCGGGAGGAACTACAGCGCCGACGAATGCTGCGGGCTTTCGAACTCGCGGTTCATCAGGGAGTCCGCGAGCTCGGACGGGGCGAGCAGGATCACCAGGACTGATGGACGACGCCTTTATCGACAGCGCCCATTGCTCGTGAAGCCGCGACGCGGAGGCTTTGCGGAGCGGAAATGCAGGCCGGACGCCACGGGGGTCGAATCGAGGTTTCCGGGGCGTCCGGCGTGCGCGCTCCGCTCCGCAAAGCCTCCGCGTCGCGGCTTCACGGGGAGCTGATCGGGAGACCCGGCAACCGCAAGAAAGTGTCCGGCCGACAGTCGAAGCGGGAGGGGGAATCAGCAATTACCAGCGAACCAGAGCCGTCCCCCAAGTGAGCCCCGCCCCGTACCCGCTCAGCAGGGTGAGCTGCCCGGGCTTGAGCCGGCCTTCGGTCAGGGCCTCGTCCAGCGCCAGCGGGATCGAGCCGGCAGACGTGTTGCCATACTTTTCCAGGTTGTTGAACACCTTATCACGGGGGATTTTAAGCACGTCGCAGGCGGCGTTGATGATGCGGATGTTGGCCTGGTGGGGCAGATAGAGCGCGACGTCGTCCGGGGTCAGCTCCGCGTCCGTCAGCACGTCCTTGATCGTGTCGCACAGGATCGAGACGGCCCACCGGAACACCACCCGGCCGTCCATGTACATGTACTGCAGGCCCTGCTCCAGATCCTCCGCCGTCGGCGGCCGGCGGCTCCCGCCGGACGGCCGGCACAACATGTCACCCCCCTGCCCGTCCGAGCCCATGCTGTAGCTGACGAGGCCCTGCTCGGGCGCGCCGCGGGTGAGAATCACGGCACCGGCGCCGTCGCCGAAGAGCGGATAGGTCTTGATGTCGTCCGGGTTGAGGACGCGGGAGTTGCAGTCGGCCCCGATGACGAGGGCGGTCTCGCTCACGCCGGCGACGATGTAGGCGGCCGCCGTGACCAGGGCGTGCATGAACCCGGCGCACGCGGCCTCGACCTCCAAAGCCGGGGCGACGATCCCGAGCCGGTCCTGAACGATGCAGGCCGTTGACGGGAACGACATGTCCGGCGTGAACGTGCCGAGGACGACCAGGTCGATGTCCTCGGGGCCGACGCCCGCGGACGCGAAGGCCCGGTGGGAGGCCTCGACGGCCAGGTCGCTGGTGGCCTGGTGGGCGAGGGCGTGCCGGCGTTCGACGATGCCGGTCCGCTTGAGGATCCAGTCGGCGCTGAAGCCGAGCCGCACCTCGAGGTGATCGTTGGAGACAACGGCGTCGGGGACGTAGCTGCCGGTCCCGGCGACCCGGACACCCATGAGTCGACGACACTTGGGCCTGGGCGACGGACGGAATTCCATGTCGGTGTCAGTGGCGACCGCGCTGGCCCACCAAAGGGCGGCCGGCAATGGTTTGGGGGCGGGCGTCCTCTCTTTATAGGAACGACCCGCCCCATGCAAAGCGACGGCCATTTCATCCCCTTCGGTCTTACCGGTCGGCGCCGGCGATCAGGTACTGGGACAGGGCGGCCACCGCAATCGCGGTGTGATCCACCCGCAGCGTCCCGTCAGTGGGCGACGGGTGAAACGCTCCGACCAAAGCCGGCCGGAAGTGGGCGGCGAAGTGCTGCGTGCTCTCCTCGCCGTATTGGAGAGTGGTCAGAAACTGTAGTGCGCGGGTGAGCGTCGTGCGGTACTGGTCGTACCTGGCCGTGTCCGGGCGATCCATGTGCCGGATCATCCGGCAGGCGTCCGCCAGCGCAAGTGCCGCGTAGGCCGTCTCGACCGTCGGCGCCGTCTGGACCACTTTCCCGCCGGCGACCGCGGGGAAGCCGCCGCGCCACGCGGCCCGGGCGCGGTCCGGCGAGTCGTATTGCAGCTGCCGCAGCCAGTCGGCCATTTCGAAAACGAATTCGGCGTAAGGAGACTCGCGCGTCTGTCCATACATTTCGGCGAACGCCGGCGCCATCCATGAGACGAACGCCGGGTGCGGCGCCGTCTGGAAGTACTTGCGGTAGTACGCCAGGCCGCGGGCCAATGCCTCATTCTTCCACGCGGCCGGGGCGGCGCGGTGGCTCATCGCCAAAGCGTTCAGAACCGGGCCCGGGTACAGGTTCACACCATCCGCGTCCACGGACTCTCCGGCCTCCGCGTATTGCACCGATCCATCGGCCTTCAGGCAAAGTCGGAGGAATTGGCACAACTCCTCCGCGGTCTGGAGCAGGTCCGCGGGGGCGTCGGGCAACTCGTAAATCGCCATCGCCAGGTACGCGGCCGCGCCCGCCCGGTTGCAGATGACCGACGGCTGGACCGGTTTCCGAATGGCGGGATTCCCGGGGTCCTTTGGCGTCTCGGACAGGAGCGACAGGATTGTCTGCCCCGCCCGGATTGCGTATTTCTCCTCACCGGTCAACTTTGCCGAACGGGCCAGGGCGAACGCACCAAGGGCCTGGCGGAGGAAGTGGTCGTCGTCCGTGGCCTTACCGAGCGCGGGGTTCAAACCAGGGACAAAGCGCCCGGTCGTCTGGTGGATGCCGTCGCGGCTCAGCCACTCCATGCCCAGCTTCGTGGCGAAGACGATCTGGCGGGTCAGGTCGGGCAGCTCGTCGTACTTGCGGTACTGGTCGAACGGCACCGGCTTTCGCGGCGCTTCGGCGGCGGAGGCCGGGACGACGCCCTTCGCGGCCGGGCCGATCGGCGCGGGCGCGACGACCTCCGGCGGCAGCGGCTTCGGAGCCGGCAGCGGCGGCTGGCCGTGAGTGCTGGTGTAGGTGACGACACCGCCCAGGCCCGTGACGGCCACGAGCCCGGCCCAAATGAACGTGCGGGGACGCATGATCGAGCCTCCTTGCTCGAACGGCGTGGTTCCGATCTGCGAGCGCCTGGTCTCCAGGTTCCCTACCGCCTGTGCGAGTCGTCTCTGACTGCCCGGACCCCTCGTGGGCCGGTTCGTCCTGGCATGTCAACCGGTCGGTGTCGCCTCGCCCGGCTTGAGGATGTGCTTGATGCGGACTTCGACATAGGGCTGTCGGTGTCCCTTCAACCGGCGGTAGTTCTTGCGCCGGCGGAAGTGTTGAATTACGTACTTGGTGGAGGGGTGGGCGGTGACCTCGGCCACGACCCGCGCACCGGCGACCACGGGTTGACCGATGAGGGCGTCGCCCCCGTCGGCGACCAGGAGCACGTTGCCGAGCTCGAGGTTGGACCCGACCTCGGCCTCGCGGTGGTCGAGGCGGACGGTGTCGCCGACGCTGACCCGGTACTGGCGTGACCCGTCCTCGAAAATGGCGTACATGCGGCGGTTTACTCCAGATGCGCTGTTAGTCGAGCGCTTACCTTAGCAATCGATCCGGCAAGCGGCTAGGCGGAGTTTTGTCCGGGGAAAAACAGTGCGGGCGAGCCGATGGCTCGCCCGCGGAGGTTCGACCGCCGTCAATGAGTCACGCCACGGCTTCCTTCCGGCGTTGACGCATGATCCGGGCGCCCGCGACCAGCGGGATGCTCAGGGCCAGCAGCACGAACGACGCCGGCTCCGGCACACCGGACGGCACACCGGACGGCGGCTGCACCACCGGCGGGTCGACCGGCGGCTCGACCGGCGGCTCGACCGGCGGCGGGAGGTCGGTCCCGCTCGGGGCCTTCGTGTGCGTGATGTTGTCCTCCTCGCGGACCTCCCCGTTCGGGTCCTCGACATGCGTCCGGCTGACGAAGTCCGTCGAGACGTTCGACTCCGGCTTGGTGGACAGGGCCGAGAAATTGCCTAGCCCGATCTGCCCGATCAGCGGCGTGTCGCCCTTGTACGTCCACACCAGGTTGGGCATTTCCGGGTTGTCGTTCGGGACCGTCCGGCCCGGGTTACCGCCGGTGTTCATGGCCTGGAACGAGAACCCGGCCGGCTGGTCGTTCGACCCCGGCTTGAACCCCGTGAAGTCGTAGATGACGAACTGGTCGCCGGTCTGCAGGGTCGAGTTGGACGTCAGCATGACCCCGTAGGTGTACCGGAAATTATCCCCGTCCGGGACGACGGTAGCCGACAGCGGCAACAGCCCGCCTTGGGCGGACGCCCCGATCACCGCTGTCACGGCCGTCGCCAGCCCGAACTTCCAAAACCGCAGCGCCATTCCAAGTCCCTCCTTCTCTGGGCCGGCCAGGCGGGTGAGAACGCCTCGGCCGACTGCGCTGTTCCAAGCGAAACGGCTCCGTCGAACCGTTATCGAGCGGCCGGGAAGATACCCCAATTGCCCGGTAGTTCAAGGTGAAGTTTCCGAGCACAACCGCCGACACAAGCGGCGCCCGCCGACGCGAATCGGGCAGTTGGGACAGTCCGGGTAAGACAAGTGGAGCCAATGGAGCAAACGTACGTCGCCCGGTTTACCCCGCCCCCCATTCCCCTCGCCATTTCGCTTCCCCGGCCGCCGGGGGTCCGGTATCTTGTCTCCGTTCCCCACCCTGCCATGACCCAAAGCATGACCCAGTCCGCCCCATCGGCCCTGACCCCCCGCGGCCGTTGGCTGACCCTCACGGCCGCCCTGCTCGGGTGGATGTTCGACGGCCTGGAGATGGGACTTTTTCCGCTCGTGGCCCGGCCAGCGCTCCTTGACCTGCTCGGAAGCGCGACCACGCGCACCGAAGTGAGCCGGTGGATTGCGGTCATCACGGCGGTGTTCCTCGTCGGTGCCGCGACCGGAGGTGTCCTCTTCGGGTGGCTCGGCGATCGCATCGGCCGCGTCCGGGCGATGACCCTGAGCGTCCTGACTTACGCCCTCTTCAGCGGGCTGTGCGGCCTCAGCTCCGAGGCGTGGCAGGTGGCGGTGTTCCGGTTTATTGCCTCACTCGGCATGGGAGGCGAGTGGTCGCTCGGCGTGGCGCTGGTGATGGAGGTGTGGCCGGACCGCTCACGCGCCTGGCTGGCCGGCGTGATCGGGGCCGCGGCCAACTTCGGCTACATGATCATCGCGGTGATCGGCCTGGCGCTTGCAACCATCATCACGGACCTGGAGCGCGTGCTGGGGTCGGTCGGAGTCGGATCGGAGACGACCGCATGGCTCGTGAAGAGCTCCGGGTGGCGGATCCTGATGCTGTTCGGCGCGTTCCCGGCGCTGCTGACGCTTCTGATCCAACTGTTCGTCCCTGAATCGCACCGCTGGCTGGAGGAGAACCGGAAGGGAACGACGTCGCACTGGCGAACGATGGATCTGATCGGCGTCTTGATCGGCGCGAAAGCCGCGTGCTGGTTGATCGTCCTCTGGGCGGTGGACGATCTGTCCATGGCGATCCGGGTCGCCGGATCACTGGTTGCCGTGGTCGTCATCACAGCCGGATACTTGTTCCCAATTGTGCGATTCGTCCAGCGGGCCGAGGCGTCGGACGCCGCGCCGCGGGATGTCAACGGGCCGGCATCGGTTTCGACGATGGCCGTCCGCCCAATTGTAACCCGTCTCCTGCTTGCAGCTGCCCTGTCTGGCGTGGCCCTACTCGGGACGTGGGGCTCGACGCAGCAGGCCCCGACTTACGCGGACGAGATGTCGGAAAGGCAAAACAAAGTGGCGTTCGGGGCCGTTGTCGGCGCGCCGGGTTTGGCCGCCGAGTCAGGCCACCGTTGGTCGGACCCGATGGCCAAGTCCTACACGCAAATGCTCAGCGCGCTCGGGGCCATTCTCGGGTGTGTCGCGGCCGCGCTCCTCGGCGGCTGGCTCGGCCGGCGGATCACCTACGCGGCACTTTGCGCCGGGTCGATTGTCGCGATATACGGGTTGTACCAGCTGAACGACGTGTACGGCCCGGCGTTCCTGGTCTGGGCATTCATCGCCGGGGCGATTACTGCGGCGTTTTACGGCTGGCTGCCGCTGTATTTGCCCGAGTTATTCCGGACCAAAGTGCGAGCAACGGGTCAGGGGTTCGGCTTCAATTTTGGCCGAATCTTAGCCGCGATCGGGGTCTTGCAACTTTCCAACATCATGAAACAATTGGACGTGGGTTGGCAGGGCGCCTGCACGGCCATGAGCCTCATCTATTTCGTTGGCCTGGGCCTCATCTGGCTGGCCCCGGAGACGAAGGGCAAGCCCCTCCCCCCCTGACCCCGGAGCGTCCCATGAGCCGATCGCTGGTCGTCGTCCTGTTGTGCCTGGCCCCGGCCGTCGCGCAGCCGCCGTCCCCCACGTTTACTCCCACGATTCCGCGACTCGACGGTGAGTGGGGTGCGGTCAGCTACACCCACGCCGGCGTCCAAGTGCCGAAAGTGCAACTGCAGGCGTTCAAGTTCCGGATCGAGGACGGCGTCGTGACCCGCACGACCCGCGAGGAGGAGGCGGTCCGGGTCGAGATCGACACGCGGGCGAACCCGCCGAGGATCGAGTGGAACGACCGCTACGGCAACATTACGCAGGGCGTCATCACGATGACGAACAACCGGATCACGCTGTGCTTCAACGTGGTCACCAACGCGAATGGCTATCTGGTCGGGTTCCCGCCGAACAGGTTCCAATCCACGCAGGAGAATGGGGCGTCGCTGATCGTGCTGGAGCGCCAGGTCCCTGGGATCACGCGGTGAGACGCTAACACATAGAGGGCCGTGGACATCGAGGCGGCGAGTCGGCGGGCGGGGG
>DATFWZ010000672.1:0-9245 GCA_035258765.1 Gemmataceae bacterium | reverse complement strand
CCGCCACTCGTCGGCCTTGCGCACCAGGGCCGCCAGGTCGTCGCGCTCCTTGCGGTTGACGACGCGGCGGAACGCCTGCTCGTTGAAGTCGAGTGGCCCGCCGGGCCCGAGGACGGCGGCGAGTGCCTTGTCGTCGCCCGGCGCGGTCAACAGCTCGCCGTAGACATCGCAAACGTCCTTGAACGAGGCCGGCTTCTTCTTGGCGAGGGCGGCGACGACCCCCGCGTGCGCCTTCTTGTCGCCCCCGAGCTTCTCTAACGTGGCGGGCGCCTTCGCCGCGAGGTCCGCCTCGGGGATATCGGCCAGTTCGCGGTACGCGATGAACACCGGGTCGTTCTTCCGGCCGTCGAGGTAGGTCTTCCACGCCCCGATGACGGCCGCGATCAGCTTACGCTCGTCGGCGACGGCGGTGAGCTGGCCGCGCTCCGTCCCCTGGGCGTCGCGGGCGGCCCGCAGGTACTCGGCCACGGCCGCGGGGGCACGCAATTGGGCCGCGTACGCCGACCGCAACTTCTCGGTATGTGCCTTGACCGCGTCCTGCCACTTCTTCAGTTCGGCCTCGAACGCCCGCACCTCCGGGGTGTCTTGCGGGGCCTCGATCAGCGGCAGGTCGCGCGGCTCCTCGGACGAGGCGAACACGCCGTAGAGCGAGTAGTAATCGCGGGTCGGGATCGGGTCGAACTTGTGGTCGTGGCACCGGGCGCAGGTGACCGTCAGGCCCTGGAAGGTGCGGAACGTGGCGTCGAGTCGGTCGTCGATGATGTCCGGCTGGTTGTTCAGGAACCGCCGGCCGACGGTCAGGAAGCCCATCGCGGCCAGGTTGGACTTGTCGTCCTTCACGAGCCGGTCGGCCGCGAGTTGGTAGACGATGAACCGATCGTAGGGCAGGTCGGCGTTGAAGGAACGGATCAGCCAGTCGCGATACGTGTAGGCGAACGGGTAGTTGCGGTCCTCGGTGAAGACGTACCCCTTGGTGTCCGAGTACCGGGCCAAGTCCATCCAATGCCGGGCCTGGTGCTCGCCGTAGAGCGCGGAATCGAGCAGGCGATCGACCAGACGCTCGTACGCGTCCGGGGCTGGGTCACTGACAAATGCCTCGATTTCTTCGGGCGTCGGGAGCAATCCGGTGAGGTCGGTGGAGAGTCGGCGGATGAGCGTCCGCTTGTCGGCGGCCGGCGACAGGCCGAGTCCCTTCGCCTCGAGCTTCGCCTGGAGGAATTGGTCAACCGGGTGAGACACTGTCGCATTGGTCGTGCGCGGGACGCGGGCTTTGACCGGTTGAAACGCCCAGTGAGAGGTTCCGGGCTTCGGACCGGTCGTTTCCTCCGGGTACGGCGCCCCGAGCTTGACCCAGGCCGCGAGCGCCTCGACCGCCTCCGGCGGGAGCGACTTCTTGGGCGGCATCTTCACCTCGCCGCCGTGCCGCACCGCCTTGATCAGCGGGCTCTTGTCGGGCTCCCCGGGGACGACCACCGGGCCGTCCTCGGTCCCCTTTTCCATCCCGGACTTGCTATCCAGCCGGAGCCCGGCCGATTGCTTCTTCTCGCCGTGACACTCGTAGCAGTGCTCGGCGAAGACCGGGCGGACCTTCTTTTCGAAGAACTCGATTGCCTCCGGCGACGGCTTGGCCCCGCCGGCGAAGGCCGGGATGGTTGCGAAGAACGTGGTCAGCAAGGCGCGGAGTCGCATGCGGGATCGGCTCCGGACGACATGGGCGGCAGAAGCGGGTGGGCGTCAGGCGGGTGCGTTTATTCTAGGGCGAGCCGGCGGAGCGGGCTGCCAAATACGTTGCAACCGGGTCAAAAGCTGAGACCGCCAAGCTAAGACCGCCAACCCCCCCCTCACTTGGCGGTCTCAGCTGTGCGCTCCCGTCGCATCTTTCAATCTGACAAACGGATGCGACGAAAAAGGTCGTCCAAACATCTCGCGCACAGGCTTTGCCAAAGCGGCTTTCGGAGGCGTGTCTCTCGCCGACACTAACAGACCGAACGCGGATGACGCGGATGACGCGGATGACACAGATTTCCGCGGATCAGAATGCGACAGATCCGTCCTGGATTGATCCGCGTCGATCCGAGTCATCCGCGGCATCCGGGTTCGTTCGTCATCTTACTTTCGCCCCGCGGAACCCTTTGCCGCATCGCCCGCGTCCAACGTACAATAACCTTCCGCTGACCCACCCGCTTCCGCCGAGTCCTTGACGATGTCCGAACCTCAGGCCACGCCGGTCGATCGGCGCGACTTCCTCCGGTCCGGTGCCGCCGTCGGCACCGCCCTGTCGCTGTCCGCGGTCAGCTATGCCAGGGTCGCGGGGGCCAACGGCCGGCTCGGGATCGCCTTTCTGGGGTGTGGCGGCCGGGCCCAGGCGCACATCCACACGATCCTCAAGCTCAAGGGCGAGGGGCACGCGGTCGTCCCGGCCGGCGTTTGCGACGCGTGGGACGGTCTCGAGGACACCTACGAGCACGAGTTCCCGCCTGGCCAGTTCACCCGCCGCAACTACGCCCAGGGACTCTACCCGTCGGCCAAAAAGTGCGGGCTCAACCCGAGCGACTCCGCCCGCGTCACCAAGGACTACCGCCGGCTCCTCGACCTGAAGGACGTGGACGTCGTCTGTGTCGCCACGCCCGACCACTGGCACGCGCGCATGAGCCTGGACGCGATGGCCGCCGGGAAGGACGTGTACGTCGAGCGGCCGATGACGCGCACCGCCGCGGAGGCGCAAGCCGTCGCGGACACGGCCCGGAAATTCAACCGCGTCGTGGTCGTCGGCGTGCAGGGGATGACCGACCCGTGCTGGCTGACCGCGAACGAATTGGTGCGCTCGAACCGCATCGGCCCAGTCGTGCAGGCGCAGACGGGGGTGCACCGCAATGACGTCCGCGGGCAGTGGCGCTACTACCGGCTCAGCCCGAAGATGACCCCGAAGACGGTGGACTGGGACTTGTTCCTCGGCCACCAGTTCGAGGTCGGCGGCGAGCCGCTGGGCCCGTGTTCGAAGGACGTGCCATTCGACAGGGCCGTGTTCGCCCAGTGGCGGTGCTACGCCCCGTTCTCCGGCGGAGTCTTCACGGACCTGCTGGTCCAGCGGGCCACGCAGCTCCTGGCCGCGGTCGGCCTGCGCTACCCGCGACGGGTGGCCGGGCTCGGCGGTTTGTACTGGGAGCACGACGGCCGCGAGGCCCCGGACGTCGCCACGCTGGTCGCCGATTTCGACGAGGGCTGCCAGCTGGTGTTCACCGCGACCACGGTGAGCGGTTACCCGGTCGAGGAAGTGATCCGCGGACGACTCGGAACGATCAAGTTCACGAAGGGGGCGCTGCACCTGATCCCGGACGACCCGACGCGGGCGTCCGGCCTGCCGGGCCGGTTGGAGAAGTCGGTCGAGCCGGCGGAGACGGTGGCCGTCACCCCGCCCGCGAACGAGACGCAGGCACTCTGGGAGCACTTCCTCGGTTGTGTTCGCGACCGCAATCGCTCGACGCTCTGCCCGCCCGACCTCGGCGCCGCGGCGGTGGCCGTCGCGTCGATGGGGGCGATGAGCTACCGCACCGGCCAGGTACTGACCTGGGACAAGGAGCAGCGGCGGATCGTCGCGGCGGACGGGAGCTGGGCGGAGCGTTGGGAGGCGCGCAGCCGAGCGAAGGAGCGCTTTGCGGGTATGCAGCCGCCGCGGTACATGGACCTGGCCGGGCCGTGGGACGAGAATCGCTAATCGGCGAGCGGCGGGCCCATGCCCAAGTTCTTCGACCCCGAGGGCCTGTCGCGCCTGGGCAACCTGGAACTGGTCGCCCGGCAAGTGGTCGAAGGGTTCCTCACCGGCCGGCATCGCTCCCCTTACCACGGCTTTTCCGTCGAGTACCTCGACCACCGGCCCTACGTGCCGGGCGACGAGCTGCGATCGCTCGACTGGAAGATCCTCGCCCGGACCGACAAGTATCACGTCAAGCTCTTTCAGGACGAGACCAACCTCCGGGCCACCATCCTTCTCGACTGCTCGAAGTCGATGGCCTTCCGGTCGGGCAAGCTCAGCAAGCTGCAATGGGGTTCCTACCTCGCCGCGGCCCTGACACACCTGCTGTTGCGGCAGAATGACGCGGTCGGCCTGGTTCTCTTCGACAAGACCGTGCGGACATACCTGCCCCCCAGGGCCCGGCCGACGCAGTTCCGCCGCGTGCTCGACCTGCTCGAACCGGAGCCGGCTGCCAATGACACCGACGTCGGGAGCGTCCTGCACGACGTGGCCGAGCGAATCCGCCTTCGCGGGCTGGTCGTCGTCATCAGCGACCTGATTGACGACGTGGAGAAGGTCGCGAACGGGTTGCAGCACTTCCGGCACAACGGGCACGAGGTGCTGGTGTTCCACACGATGGACGACGCGGAGCTGACCTTCCCGTACGACCGGCTGACGCGGTTCCAGGACATGGAGGGTGCTGGGCGAGTCGTGGCCAACGCAAAGGCGGTGCGCTCGGGCTATTTGGCGCGCATTCAACAATTTCTGGAAGGCGTCAAGGCCGCGTGCTTTGAGCGTGACATTTCTTACCTGCTCGCGAACACGGGCGAGGGGTACGACCAGTTCCTGGCCGCGTACCTGGAGAAGCGCTCGCGGATGGGGTGAAGAGGTCAGGGATCCGGCCGTGGCGGCAGACAGTAACGCCGCGCGGCCGATGAACTCCTGCGGCGGGCCAAGCTATTCGCCGGCGACGACGAGAACCGGGACTACTACGTGACCAAGCTCAAGCAGCTCATCGCCAAGTACCCGGGGACCGCGGCCGCGAAAGAGGCCCGGAAGCGCCTGGACGGCTCCAAGTGAGCGGGCGAAGGGACCGAGCGCCGTAGAATCCTTCGGTGCATCGGAGACGGGCCGCCAATTCGGCAATACTCGTTAACAGCCGGCGAGGAGGCCCGGGTCGCTGACCGTGTTGTTGGCCGCAGGAGTAGGGGCATGCGAGAATCGACGCGGATCGACGAACTCACTGCGGCCCTGTCCGACGACACGGCCGACACACCGTGGGAGGTTTTCCGCCGCTGTGAAGCCGCCGACGCACTCGGAGACATCGGTCCGCCGGCGGCGGCGGCGATTCCGGCCCTGGTTCGGACATTGACTGTTCCCGTGGCCGTCGATTGCGTCCTGGCTCTTCGCGTCGCCGCCGCCAGGGCGCTGTGGCGGATCGGAGGCCGGTCCGACCTCGCCCTACCGCGATTGATCGCGGCGCTCGAAGACGAACAGTGGGGCGTGGTCCGTACGGCCGTCGAGTCGCTCAGTGAGATGGGCGAGGCCGGCCGGCCGGCCGCGGTCTGGTTGGTCGCGCTCGCAAGGAAGCGGCTCGCCAACGGCCCGTTTCACTTCGAGAAGTGGGCCGAGGATTCCGGTTCCGGGCCCCCTGCTCCATTCCTGGCGGTCATCGCTGAGGCGCTCGGCAAATGCGCTTCCGGGCTACCCGAAGCGGGCGATGTCTTGTCAACGTTATCAAACAGCCCGGATGGACGGATCCGGGCTTCCGCGGAGGCTGCGTTGGCTCGTCGGGCAAACACCCGCGCCGAAGTCGCCGTTGCACCCGACCGCCGCCCGCAGTAGCACCTTCAACATGCGATGACTTGGTCGTTCGGCGGCCGAAGAGCGGGAGTGGAGCGCGCTTTGGGCTGCCGAACTGTGGCTCGGATGGCGGAATGACGATCGCCATCGCGTCGGCGTCCTGTGCTGGTCGGCCAGTCGGGCGGCGGTGGGTGAACTTTATGTCCGGCGGCAATCCCGGCGTGGGAGGTGTAAGGTGCTGTTTCGTGCGACGGTCCTGGCCCTCGTCCTGGTGACGATTCCTCCGGCCCTGATCGAGGCTGCCCCGCCGCGGGCCGTGCTCGATCCGGCCGATTTGGGCGTACCCTACCGGCGGTACACGACCACGGACGCGCTGGGCCGCACCATCACCTTCTACGTTTCGATCGCGCCGGCGGACGGGCCCGAGGCCAAGCTCCCGGTCGTGCTCTGGATCCAGGGGTCCGGCTGTCAGTCACTCTTTACCAAGCGCGGGGACAGGGTCGGTGACGGCCTGCAAGGTCTGCTCCTCAAGGCGGCCGACGGTCGGGCCCGCGTCCTCGCGGTCGAAAAGCCGGGTGTGAAATTCCAGGACATGCCGGCCCGGCCGGGAGCCGCCGAGGGGGCGAGCGCGGAGTTCCTCAAGGAGCACACTCTGCCGCGGTGGGCCGAGGCCAACGCGGCTGCCTTGAAGGCGGCGTGGACGTTGCCCGGCGTTGACCCCGGTCGGACGCTCGTGATCGGCCACTCGGAAGGGGGGATCGTCGCCGCCCGAGTGGCCGCCGACATCCCGGCGGTGACCCACGTCGCCAGCCTCGCAGGCGGCGGGCCGACCCAACTGTTCAGTATGGCGGAGCTGGCCGTCCGCCCCCGTCGGGATGACGGCCCCGGCGAGGCCGAGCAGCGACGCCAGGAAGTCTACGACGAGTGGAACAAGATTCAGGCCGATCCCGAGAGTACCAGTAAGTTCTGGCGCGCGCACCCGTACCGCCGCTGGTCCACGTTCATGCAGTCCAGTCTGACGGCGGAACTGCTGCGATCCAAGGCGCGGGTCTACCTCGTCCACGGGACGAACGACGCGGCCACCCCGGTGACGGCGTTCGACCTCGCCCGGGCTGAACTGGCCGTCCGCAACCGCGACGTCACGGCCGAACGACTCGAAGGGGCGGATCACGGGTTCCGGACCGAATCAATGCCGGCGGGGTCGCCGGACGGGTTCCGGGCCGTGTTCGGGCGGGTGCTGGCGTGGTTCCTGGCGGCGGAGGCCAGGACCAAGTGAGCCGCCGGGTCAATTGCTGCGGCCGACGTGCGGCCGACGTGGCCGGGTGAACGATCCGTCTGGCGGCACCACCTTGATACAATCGCGGCCCTTGCGTTTGCCAAGGTCCGCGACGAGAATCAGGCCGGCAGTCGGGGTCGTGTTCGTCACCGTGCGAGTCCCGGGTCGGCGCCGTGCGGCCGGTTGCGGTGACAACTCTCGGCGGATCACTTCACTTCCGGCTGGCGCGACCCCCATTCCATGAGGGATCAGTCATGAAGCGCTTCCTGATCGGGCTGGCGCTCTGCGGCGCGGCCGGAATCCTGTGCGCCGCCCCCGCCCCGCGCGACGAAAAGCCCGGGCTGCTGATCGTCTCCAAGCGCGACGGCAACGGGGACATCTTCCTCGTCGATGCCAACGGCGAGGTGGTCCGCAAGTTGACCAAGGACAGCTCCGAAAACTCCTACCCCGCCTGGTCACCCGACGGCAAGAAGATCGCCTTCGCCTCCGATCGCGACGGCACGATGAACGTCTACGTCATGGACGCCGACGGCTCGAACGTAAAGCAGCTCACCAAGGGCGAGGACCGCAGCCGCTGCCCGGCCTGGTCGCCCGACGGCAAGAAGATCGCCTTCGGCCGCACGGTCGGCGAGGGTTGTGGCGTTTTCGTCATGGACGCGGACGGGGAGAACGTCAAGCGGCTCGGCGACGACGACGGCTGGAACCCCGCGTGGTCGCCGGACGGCAAGAAGATCCTGTTCGCCTCGCGCCGCGAAGGCGACGGCTTCCGCCTCTACCAAATGGACGCGGACGGCACCAACGTCAAGAAACTGACCGACAACGCAAACCCGTACGGGTCCGTGTATCCGTGCTATTCGCCGGACGGCAAGAAGATCCTGTGGACCGACGGCGACGGGACCAACCTGGAGATTCACGTCGCCGACGCCGACGGCACGAACATCAAGAAACTGACCGACCTCGGAGGGCTGAACACCTTCGCGATCTGGACACCGGACGGCAAGTCGATCATCTTCCATCACATGCCGGACCACGAGAGCGGCCCGGTGTACATCATGGACGCGGACGGCGGCAACCGGCGGGAGCTGATCAAGAGTGAGGGGCTGGTGAAAGGGGCACGGCCGGCGTGGCGGACGAAGTAACGTGGTACGGCGGGCATGGACCGAAAGTTTCACCCCGGAGCGCGTTGTGGTGGCCCGGTCGATTATTTATGTTGGGGTTGCGATTTGCGCGGTCGTTGGTTGCAGCACGCGCAACGACTCTGGCGTCACGGGGAAGAGAGATTGGCCGCTTCGCAATGTTGGGAAAAAGCCGGCCGACATCTCGGTCCTCAGCGGCACGACGTTCCTGTGCGGCGGTGTGCCATGCCGGCTGCTCGGGGTCAAGGAGTCGGCCAACCCCTCCGTCCGGGAGAGGGCGGTTTCGTTCACCAAGGACTGGTTCAAGAGTGTTGGCAACTACATCGGAATCTACAACGACAGCAACCCGTTGGTAGCCGAGGACGGAACGGCGGTCGTCTGGGTCCGCGGGTACGACTCCCACCTCTCCTGCCTGAGCGAGGAGTTGGTTCGTGCGCAGTTGGTGGACGTCGATGATGCGCTCTGGGCGGACTACACCTTCACCGTCCCGATGAAGGACGGTGATGCCGTCGAGGACTGGAGGGGTATCCTGCGCAAGGCGAACGAGGCGCACGAACAGTGAGGATAATTGCGGGTCGCGACTCGAAGTTCACCGATCACAAAGCAGGTCAGCGTCCTGAATCTCCTCACACTCAAGGAGCGAGACATGCAACTCGGCGCGTTCTCAATCAGCTTGACTGTCAAGGACCTCGAAGCGTCGCGGCGGTTCTATGAGAAGTTCGGCTTCAAGGTCTTCCATGGAGACGCGTCACAGAACTGGCTGATCATGAAGAACGGCGATCACGTCATCGGCCTGTTCCAGGGCATGTTCGACAAGAACATCCTCACCTTCAACCCGGGCTGGGACCAGAACGCCCAGAAGCTGGCGAGCTTCACGGACGTTCGCGAACTGCAGCGCCGGCTGAAGGCGCAAGGAGTCAAGCTGGTGAACGAGGCGGATGAGAGCACGACGGGGCCCGCCAGCTTCGTCGCCGTGGACCCGGACGGGAACCCGATTCTCGTCGATCAACACGTCTGAAATGGAGGCCACGGGTCAACGGCGAGGCCGCGGGCGTTGCCGGTTTGGCGATCCGCCCGCGGCCTCGGATTGAACAACTCGTCAATTCATCACCGCGACGGCACCGGCGTCGCGTACTTCTCCGTCGCGAGAGGGATGCGGCCGAGCTGCCCGCCGAACTCCCCCGGCCGGCCGGCCGGCTGCCACGGCAGCCTCACCTCGCACATCGACTTCAGCAGGTCGGATACGCCGACCAGTACGAGCCCTGCCATCAGCATCGGCGGGAACACCACCCGGGCC
>DATFWZ010000671.1:0-11903 GCA_035258765.1 Gemmataceae bacterium | reverse complement strand
GCGGGGAGCGGTGGCAACCGTCGATCGCGAACTGGCTGTTCACGTCCGCCCGCCGGGTCGCGGGGCATCAGCGGCGCGCCGCGGCCCGGCGAGCGAGGCGCGAGGGCCGGGCGGCGGTCCCGGAATCGGTCCTGCCGGTCGATCGGATGACCGGCCGGGAACTTCTGGCGGCCATTGACGAGGAGCTGGACCGGCTCCCGCCCATCTACGGCGAACCGCTTCTGCTCTACTACCAGGAAGAAGCCGGCCGCGAGGAGATCGCGGCCAGACTCGGTGTCCCAGTCGCGACCGTCAAGACCCGACTCGAGCGGGGGCGGAGGAGGCTCCGCGTCGCCCTCACGAGGCGGGGCCTCGTCACGAGTACCGGCCTTCTGGCCCTCATGGCCACCTCCCGGGCGGGGGCGTCCCCGTCCCGACTGGTCGAAGCGATCCGGGCGATGCCCGCGGGTAAAGTCTCGCCGGCCGTCGCCGCACTCGCTGAGGGGGTTGCCGTGAACGGGGTCATTCGGAAGGCACTATTCGGATTACTGGCGGCTGCCGCGACATTGGGAATCGGGTTCGGCCTCGGTCAGCCGAGATCGACGACGGCGGGCCAGCAGCCCGAGAAGGCGATGCCGGCCAGGTCGGAGAAGAAGGACGCGCCGGCGGCCAGGCCCGCGGTCGAGCAGGCAATCACCGTCCACGGGAAGGTTGTCGATCCGGACGGCAAGCCTGTGGCTGGGGCGAAGTTCGCCGTCATTGACGACGAAGCCGGGGCACCCGTTCCGAAGGTTTCCTCCGCCCCGGACGGCCGGTTCACGTTCGAGTTGTCTCGTCCAGAAGGGATCGTGCGCAACCCCCGCCAGGTCGTCGCGTCGGCCCCCGGGTTCGGCCTGGAATGGCTGTCGGAGCCGCGGGAGGACGCCGTCATCAAGCTAGTGCCCGACCAGCCGATCATCGGGAAGGTCATCGACCTTCAGGGGAAGCCAGTCGCCGGGGTCACGGTGTCCGTACACAACATTCACGCCGGCCCGCCGGGCGCGTTCGACGGGCTGGTGAAGAGCTGGAAGAATCCCACAGAAGAGCGGGACGAGGCGGCCGGAAAGCTAGACCGGTCGATCTGGAATCGCGGGGGCCTGGGCCAGGCGTTCCACGTCAAGACCGCCGTGGATGGGACGTTCACTCTGTCCGGGTTGGGCGCGGATCGGGTGGTCACCCTGCTCGTCACCGGGCCGGGGATCGCGGACACGTTCGCCGACGTCGCCACTCGAAAGGGATTCGACCCAAAAGACAATCCGCCGGCGCCGAAGGCCAAGCGGGAGAGCCATCCGCGAACCCCGCTGCAGCTCTATCCCCCCGACTTCGCGCTGGCGGTGGCCCCCGACAAGCCGGTCACCGGCGTGGTCCGCGACGGGGAGACGGGGGCGCCGCTCGGGGGCGTGCGCGTGACGGGTGCTTCGATGACGGGAGAAATCGGGTTCGGTACGGTCTGGTTTCACGCCTGGCCGACGCCATTGACCACCACAGACAAGGACGGCCGGTTCACCCTCCGCGGGCTGGCCAAGGCGCGGGCCTATGTCCTCCTTGCCGACCCCGACGAGGGAACGGAATACCTGCATCGCTTCGACCAGGTGGAAGACACGACCGCGTTCGACCCGATCCAGACCGGGTTTTCGCTGCCGCGTGGCGTGGTGCTCACGGGTCGGGTGACCGACGCGGTAAGTGGGGCCGCGGCGCCGTCGCGGGTCTTCTACCGGCCGTTGGCGAAGAATGACCAGTTGTACGGCGGCTACGGCCCGCCGGACTATCCCGCCCCGTGGCACCGCGGGCGGGACACGAAGACGGACTTGCAGGGCCGGTACAAAATCACCGTGGCAACCGGCCCCGGCGTCGTTAACTTCCAGGCCTACGGCGGCAATTACGAGCGGGCCCGGGCGACGCAAAACGAGATCGACGACGGGATCGTGGACAAGCAGTTCGGGCACTTCCGGACGCTCGGCCAGGGTGGGATGTTCAATCCCGAGTACATGCACGTCTATAAGGTGGTCGATTTCGGGGCGAAGGAGCGGGCGGCGACATTAGACGTGACCGTGCGGCCCCAGGACCAGCCAAAATCGAAGCCCGCGGACGGAAAATGAGTCATCGGTTGTGGCCGACTCGCTCCGCGAGTCGGGGTCGGCTCGCGGAGCGAGCGGACCACTTTGGCGGACGGAAAATGAGTCATCGAATGTGGCCGACTCACTCTGCGAGTCGGGGTCGGCTCGCGGAGCGAGCGGACCACTTTGGCGAACCGCGCTGTGGCCGGTCGGGCACGAGCGCAAATCTCTCGGTGGAGATCAAACAGGACTCCGGAGAGACGCCATGGCCGCGCGACCAACCACGTTGCTGCCCCTGCTAACCAGGACTCAGTCCGCCGACGCGGGTCTCGTCACCGCGAACGACCGGGAGCTGCTCCGCCGGTTCGCCCGCGACAAGGACGAAGCCGCCTTCGCGGCGCTGGTCCATCGACACGGGTCGATGGTGCTCGGCACTTGCCGGCGCGTCCTGGGAAACACCGCGGATGCCGAGGATGCCTGCCAGGCCACGTTCCTGGTGCTGGCCCGCAAGGCGGCGGCCGGGTGGCAGCCGTCGGTGGCGAGCTGGCTGTACGTGACCGCCCGGCGCGTGGCCCTGAACGCTCGGACGGCCCGGTCGCGGCGTGCCAGGCACGAGGGCCGGGCGCGGGCGAAGCCGCCGGCCAACCCGCTCGCACAGATCACGGGCGAGGAGCTGCTCGCGATCCTCGACGAGGAACTCGGGCGGCTCCCGCAGCGTTACCGCGCCCCGGTCGTGCTCTGTTGCCTCGAAGGGTTGACCCGGGACGAGGCGGCGCGCCAGCTCGGCGTACCCGCGGCCACGCTCAAGGGCCAACTCGAGCGCGGCCGGCGTCGGCTGCAGGACGCGCTCGCCCGGCGGGGAGTGTCCCTCGGGGCCGGGCTCCTGGCACTTCTGGCCACGTCCCGAGTGGCAGCGTCTGCGCCGCGATTCGCCGAGGCGATTCGGGTCGCGGTCGCGGGCAAAACTCCGCCAGCTGTCGCCGCACTCGCCAGGGCCGTCGCCGGGAACGGGGTGCTCAAGAAGTCGATTGTCATCGTGGCGCTGGCGGGGGCGGCGTTGGGGTTAGGGCTCGGGGCGATGTCGCCCATCGCGGCCGAGCCGCCGAAGCCCGCGGCGGAGACGTCGGACAAGCCCGCGGTAAAGGCCGACGCGAAAAACGCCAGGCCGGAGCGGGGCGAGCGGACGATTCGGGGAAAGGTCCTCGATGCCGACGGCAAACCGATCGTCGCGGAGCTGTTCGTGAATTGGATCGAGGGGAAGACCGACCCCTTGGGCAAGACGGAGGCCGACGGCACCTTCCGCGTCACCATCCCGATAAGGGAGTGGGGCGGCTGGTTGACGGCGCGGGCGAACGGGCACGGCATGGATTTCGTTAGCGTCGGCGATCGCAAAGAGACTCCGGCCGAAGTGACTTTGCGGCTGCCCAAGGATCAGCCGGTCCGCGGGATCGTCATTGACCCGCAGGGCAAGCCGCTGGCCGGCGTCCGCGTGACGGTCGATAGCGTGATCAGCTACGACAACGATTCACTGGAAAAGCACCTGAAGCGCTGGACCGAGGAGTTCTATGGCATGGGCATCCCCCCAGGGGGCGACCGCTCGATGTGGTTCCGCAGCGACTGGCCGGGCGAACGCGAACGCAAATCGCCGATCGCCGCGACGACCGACGCGGCGGGGAAATTCGAGCTGTCCGGCGTCGGAGCCGGGCAGCAGCTCGGCCTGACGGTCCGCGGCCCCGGCATCACCCTGACGCACGTTAGCGTGATGAATCGAAAGGGGTTCGATCCGAAACCGTACGTCGAGTCGGCGGACAAGAACGCGACGCTGACGCCCGGGCGGCCCGGCCGCTTCGCGCACCTTTTCGGGCCGGGGCCGCAGATCATCGTCGAGCGCGAGAAGGTCATTCGCGGCCGCGTGACGGCGAAGGATACTGGCAAGCCGATGGCCGGCGTGCCGGTCGCCGCGATCATTCGCGAGCAACTCGCCTACCCGAGTGTCTACGAGGCGGTCACCGACAAGGACGGCCGCTACGAGATCCATGGCGCCCGCAAGCACGCCAGGTACGTCGTGGAATGTCAGACCGACGCCCGCTCGGGCTATTTCTGGGGCGAGGCCGCAGCCGATGACACGGCCGGCTACATGCCCATTGACGTTGACTTGCAGTGCTGGCGCGGCGTCATCGTCACCGGCACCGTCATTGACAAGGGCACAAGCAAACCGCTGGCCTCCGTCCGCATCCGGCGCGAAGCGGGCGGCGACAATCCGTTGGCCAAAAACTACCCGGCGTATACCCGGAGCGGCGAGGTCCGGACCGACCGCGAGGGGCGCTTCCGGTTCGTGACCATCCCCGGCCCGGTGCAGGTGCAGGCCCTGATTTTCCGAGGCCCGAACGGGGAGGTCTACCGGCCGGCGAAGCCCGACCCGAAGCTCGTGCGTGACTTTGTGCCCGTGAGTGATGCGAAATGGAGCAAGGTCATCAAGGCGAAGGAGTCCGACCGCGAGACAAATATCGCGATCGAGATCGAGCCGGCGCCGCGGATGACGGTGAAGGTGGTCAACGCCGACGGCAAGCCGGTGGTCGGCCCGTACGCGACCGGCCTCACGGAAGAATACTGGGACCGCGCGGAGCAAGAAGTCGATACGCACACGCTGACCGTCTTCAATGTCGAGCCGGGTCAGGAGCGGCTGCTCGCGGTCGTTGACGCGAAGCGCCGGCTGGTCGGCACGCAGGTCGTGAAGGCCGACGACAAGGACCCGGTGGTGACGCTCGGCCCGGGATGCACGGCCGCGGGGCGAGTCGTCGATGCGGATGGCAAGCCGATCGCCGGCATGACGGTGCATCTCTACTTCACCCGCCGTGAAGTGACCGAGGCGTGTGAGCCGCTCAACGCCGCGTACGAGCCCGCCATGCGCACCGGCCGCCGGGAAACCATCACCGACACCAAGGGCGAGTTCCGCTTCGACGCGTTATTCCCGGGGCACGAGTTCCGTCTGATCTTCACCAAGGCGAGGAAGTCGTTCGGCCCCGCGTACAACAAGGCCCCCCGGCACACGATCGGCAAGCACGGCGACACGTTGAAACTCGGCGACCTGAAGGTCGAGCCGCGTCAGAACAACGAGCCGGAATGATGACCCCGTCCGCAACCGCTGCGTCCGTTTCCCGCCCGGCGGGGATTACCACAGTGGAGGTTCCGTGACGGCCGGAGGGACGGTCATGGCCGGGCGAGCGGGCGCGGTGGTATTGCGGGCGGTCCGGTCGGCACTCGCCGCCGACGCGACGGACGGGGAGCTGCTCTCGCGGTTCGCCGGCGGCGGCGAGACGGCGTTTACCGCCCTTGTGAGCCGCCATGCTGGGATGGTGCTCGGCGTCTGCCGGGGTAGCCGAATTCGTGTGAATTCAGCCCGGCAGCGACGGCTAGTGGACTGAATTCTCACGAATTCAGCTACGACCCAGGGGATTTCGCCAGAGCACAGCCGTCATGTTTCGCGTGACGAGCCCGGGCTGGCACCGGCGAGGCGTATGGCTCCGGGCTGACGGGCCCGGGCTCGTCACGCCGAGCACGTCGGCTACTGTCGCGGATGATGCCGACGGGCCCGGTCGCGGCCATGACTCGGGGTGGAGGAGTCATGAGGGCCGGGAGGCAGGTCATGGCGATGCAAGCAGCAACGCTCGGGCGGATGATTCGAACCACGGCGGCGCACGGCCACTCGACAGCGAATGATCGGGACCTGTTGCACCGGTTCGCCGACGCGGGAGACCAGGACGCGTTCGCCGCCCTGGTCCGCCGCCACACCGGGCTGGTGCTGAGCGTCTGCCGCCGGGCGCTGCCGACTGACCAGGACGCGGAGGACGCCTGCCAGGCCACCTTCCTGATCCTGTCCAAGAAGGCCGGAACGGGTCGCTGGCAGGCGTCGATCGCCAACTGGCTGTTCACGACGGCCCGGCGCGTCGCCCGCGATCTCCGGCGGGCGGCGGAACGGCGGGCCCGACGCGAGGGCCAGGCGGCGGTCCAGAAATCGGTCGCGGCGGTCGATCGGATGACCGGGCGGGGGTTGCTCGCGGTCATCGACGAGGAGCTGGACCGATTGCCGCCGATCTACCGCGAGCCGCTCCTGCTCTACTACCAGGCGGAGTTGACCCGCGACGAGATTGCCGCCCGGCTCGGCATTCCGGCCGGGACGGTCAAGATCCGTCTGGAACGCGGGCGAAAGAGGCTCGGCGATGCCTTGACCCGTCACGGCCTCGTGATGAGTACCGGCCTCCTGACCCTCATGGCTACCTCCCGGGCGGGGGCGTCCCCGTCGCGACTGATCGACGCGATCCGGGCGACGGTTGCGGGCAAAGTCCCGCCGGCCATCGCCGCACTCGCCAGGGGGGTTGCCGTGAACGGGGTGCTCAAAAAGTCGCTGGTGGTATTGGCCGTCGCCGGGCTCGCGGTGCTTGGGCTCAGCTCGATGTCGCCCATGCTGGTCGGGCAGCAGAAAAGCCCACCGCCTTCGTCGAAGGACTCCGCGATCGAGAAAAGGGATGGGACAAAAGACCCCGGGCCCGCTCCCGACGCAAAGGGGGAAAAGTCCTTCGCCGGCCGCGTGGTAGACCCGGACGGCAAGCCAGTCGGCGGCGCCAAGCTGTACACGCTTTATTGGACGCCCAAGGTGCTGCCAATCCCCGAGCGCGGCGCTAGCGACAAGGACGGCAGCTTCCAGTTCGCCGTCGAGAAAAAGGAGTTCGACGGTTCGCTATCCGCACGGCCGTGGGAACAGTCGATGGTCGTGGCGATGGCCGACGGCTACGGCCTGGGCGTGCCGGACTTAGGCCGGGGCAAGCCCGTGTCGGAATCCAGGTGGACGGTGCGGCTGGCGAAGGACGACGTGCCCATCACCGGCCGCATCCTCAACCTCCAGGGCCAGCCGGTCGTCGGCGCCACCGTCACCGTCTGCGGGTTGTTCTGGCCGGTCAAAGGCAACGACCTGTCGGACTACGTTGCCGAATTGCGAGAGCAGCGGGAGGGGTATCGCGCGATCCGCGCCCACCTGACCGGCCTGGAGGGGATGTACATCGGCCGCGACGTCGGCCGGGTCATTCCGTCCGCCGTTACCAACGCCGACGGCCGCTTCACCCTCCAGGGGGTGGGCCGGGAGCGAGTCGTCGCCCTCCGGATCGACGGCCCGATGATCGCGTCAACCGACCTGTGGGCGATGACCCGGCCTGGCGACACGGTCCGGGCCTGGCCCTGGCGGCACGGCGAGTTTGCCGACGACATGATCTTTGTCGGCTCGAAGTTCGACCACATCATCCCCCCGTGCCGGCCGATCGTCGGCGTCGTCCGCGACAAGGACACGGGAAAGCCCATCCCCGGGTCGGTCGTTCAGAGTTATGCGTTCGCGGGCCGGAACATCGCGGGGGAGACGCACCTCCAGGCCGTCGCCGACAAGGAGGGGAACTACCGTCTGCTCGGAATGCCCAAGGGCAAGAACCAGGTCCGGGTCGTACCGCCCGAGGGGCAGCCCTACCTGACGATCCTGGCGGACGTTCCCGACAGCCCCGGGCTGGAGCCGGTCACGGCGGACCTCCAGATGAAGCGCGGCGTCTGGGTCACCGGCAAGATCAGCGACAAGGCCACCGGCAAGCCCGTGTTTTCGTGGATTCGATACAAGATCTTCCCGGACAACCCGAACCAGGTGGAGGCGCCCGGCCTGGCGTTCGACTATAACATGCTGTCGCGCCCGGACGGCACTTTTCGCTTCGTCGGCCTGCCGGGGCGGGCCGTGGTGGGTGCCCAGGCCACGGAGTCGCGCTACCTCAGCGGCGTCGGCGCCGACCGGATCAAGGACATCAAAATCCTCTACAACACGCCCCCGCTCGGCGACCGCGTGCCGCACGCGGTGGCGGAGGTGAACCCGGAAAAGGGGGCCGAGTCGGTGACGTGCGACCTCGTCCTCGACCCGGGCCGGATGCTGACGGGCACCGTAATCGGCCCGGACGGCAAGCCGTTGACTGGCGTGCGGGTGACCGGGGAGCGCGCGCAAGGCGAGGAGGGGTACGAGCCGACGAAGACGGCCGAGTTCACCGTGGTCGCCCTGAAGCCCGACGAGCAGCGGCTGCTCCAATTCTCGCACGCGGAGAAGAGGCTCGCCGGGTCGCTGGTCGTCCGCGGCGATGACAACGGGCCGGTGTCGGTGAAACTCGAGCCCGCGGGCGCGCTGACCGGGCGGTTCGTCGCGCCCGACGGCAAGCCGCTGGCGGATCTCGAGCTGATCTCGCGGACCGAGGTCGGTGTGAGCAGCGAGCCCGTCCGCGAGAAACCCGACGTCGCCACCGGCTCGTTCCCGCGCGGCCTCCGCGTCGGCAAGGACGGCACGTTCCGGATCGAGGCATTGCCGCCCGGGCTGACGTACCGCCTGGCCGTCTTCAGCGGGATGTACATTCTCGAGCCTGCCGGCGATTTGGCGAAGGGCGTGACACTCAAGGCCAGCGAAACCAAGGACCTCGGCGAGGTAAAGCTCAAGCGGCTCGGCGAGTAAGTGGTGGCCCGGGCCGGGCCTCCGCAATCCTGTTTGCCGCGTGTAACCCCCGGCGGGGCGGCGCACATGACAGGGGCGGAGGTACCGTGAGGTTCGGGAGGGGCTGTCATGGCGAGCGCGACGGTAACAGTACTCCGCAAGGCGATCCGGTCAATGACGGCCGAGAGGCCAGCCGTCACTGACCGGGAGCTGCTCCGGCGATTTGTCGAGGACGCCGACCAGGCCGCGTTCGCCGCCATCGTCCGTCGGCACACGGGGATGGTACTGGGCGTCTGCCGTCGGTCACTTGCCCACCGGCAGGACGCCGAGGACGCCTGCCAGGCCACGTTTCTCGTGCTGGCCCGCAAGGCCAAGAGCGTGCGCTGGCGGTCGTCGGTGGCCAACTGGTTGTACGCCACGGCCCGAAAGGTCGCCCACAATGCCCGCGTGGCAGCCGAGAGGCGCACCCGGCGCGAGGCGCGGGCCGCCGTCTCCGGGTCCGTGCCGCCAGTGGACCGGATGACCGGGCGCGAACTGCTGGCGATCCTGGATGAGGAGCTGGACAAGCTGCCGCCGAGTTACCGCGAGCCGCTCATCGTGTGCTACCTGGAAGGGCTGACGCGCGACGAGGCGGCGGAGCAGCTCGGGATCGCGGTCGATACGCTCAAGGTCCGAATCCACCGGGCGCGCAGGCGGCTGCACGACGCCCTGACCAAGGGCGGCGTCGCCCTGGGCGCAGGCCTGTTGGCCCTCGCGGCCACCTCCCCGGCGGGGGCGTCCCCGCCGCGACTGGTCGAAGTGATCCGGGCGGCGGTCGCGGGCCACGTACCCTCGGCCGTCGCTGCACTCGCCGAGGGGGTCGCCGTGAACGGGCTCGTGAAGAAGTCTCTTCTGGGGGTTGTCGCGCTCGCGGCAGTCGTCGTCGCGGGCATCGGGTTTGGCGACCCAAAGACAACAACTGCTGGCCAGCAGCCCGAGAAGGCGATGCCGGCCAGGTCGGAGGCGAAGGATTCGAAAGACAAGCCGGCGGGCAAGGTTGATGAAGCGAAGACGCGGACGGTTACCGGCAAAGTGATCGACCCGGACGGGAAGCCGGTGGCCGGGGCCGAGTTGGTCCACCTGCCGATCGACGGCACCGGCACCGTGGCCGGTAAGACGGCCGCGGACGGGACATTCAAAGTGACCGTGCCGCTCAAGGGGCCGGGGTCGTACCTGTTCCCGCGCGTCGCCGGCTACGGGCCGAGTGAGTTCCTGATGCCGGCGATGAACACCCCGGGTGAGATCACGTTCAAGCTGGTCAAGGACACGCCGATCCGCGGTCGCGTGATCGACACGCAAGGTAAGCCGGTGGCCGGGGCCTCGGTCGTGGTGCGGAACCTTTTCGGGTACGGCGACACGATGGACGGATTCCTGACCGCCTGGCAGAAGCGGCCGGCGGACAGCAGCGGGCCGGGGTCCAAGTGGTTCGTGTCGTTCCGGTCGTGGCAGAACAGCAGGCCGGCGGAAGCGGGCGACATGTTCGCGGCCGTCACGGACAAGGACGGGCGGTTCACGATCGCCCAGGTCGGGAGTGAGCGGCTCGTCAGCCTGAACGTCCGCGGGCCGGAGATCGCCGACGTGGCGGTCGTGATCGTCCTGCGCGCCGGGTTCGACCCGACCCCGTACAACCGCGAGACGCTGGAGAAGTTGAAATCACCGTACGCCGAACTTGGCGACCACCCGATGCTAGACGGGCCGGACACGGCGATCGTCGCCGAGGCGGAGAAGCCGATCCGCGGCGTCGTGAAGGAAGCGGCCACAAGTAAGCCGCGGGCCGGCGTGACCGTCGCCCTCCGCGAACAGAAAAACCCCGGGGTGCCGTCGCTGGTGGCCACCACGGACGCCGACGGCCGGTACGAGATTCACGGGGCCAAGAAGGCCGACTCCTACGAGTTGTCCGTCAAGCGCGACCCGACCGCCGGGTACATTGGGCGAACGGTAAAGCTCCGTGACACACCGGCCTACGAGCCGGTCACGGCGGACATCGGCGTGGGCAAGGGGATCATCCTCACCGGCCGCCTGCTCGACGACCAGACGGGCGAGCCGGTCGCCGGCAACGTGTGCGTCGGTGTGCTGGCCGACAACGAGTCGGCGAAGGCCCGCCCCGAATTCGACTCCCCCGACTGTTACGAATTCGCCAACGCCAAGGAGGATGGCGTGTACCGTACGGTCGTCCCGCCGGGGCCGATCCTGCTCATGGCCGGCGTCACCCCGACCGCCGGCAAGGGGCCGACAGAGTCTCGGTACCAACAGCTGAAGACGGACCCGGCGTACCCGCAGTACTTCGACAAGGAGCTTACCGGTTTCCGGTCGCCCGGCGGGGTGACCACCATCATGCAAGGCCAGTGGTGCAAGGTGCTCAAACTGAAGCCGGACGAGGCCGAGGCAACCGTTGACGTCCGGTTCAAACGGGCGTCCCGATTCACGGTGACCGTGCGGGACGCGGACGGCAAGCCGTTGACCGGGGTGATCGCCGCTGGCAATACGGCCCGCGACTGGGGCCTGCCCGAGACGTGCGAATCGGACATTTGCATCGTGCACGAACTGGAGACCGCGAAGCCCCGGTTCATCGCCTTCCTGGAGCCGAAGCGCAAGCTGGTCGGAACGATTACCCTCAAAGGGGACGAGACGGAGCCGGTCGTTGCCACCTTGGGCGCGGCGGGGCGGGTCAAGGGGAGGTTGCGGGGCCCGGCCGGGCAACCGATCGCGAACGCGGTCGTCATCCTTCAATACGAGCATCGGGCGGCCGACGAGATCAATCGCCGCGTCAACGGCGACTGGCGGTCCAGCGAGCCGAAGACCGAGACGAACGCGGCCGGGGAGTTCGCGATCGACGTGGTAATTCCCGGCGAGAAGTTCACCGTGTACGGCCGCAAGAAGGAGCGCTTCCTGGAATTGCCGGACCGGAAGGCCAGGTTCACGGTGAAGGCCGGGGAGGCGACAGACCTCGGGACGATCACGATGAAGGAGCAGTGACCTTGTCCCCGAATTCGCCATGTCGCGGGGGGCGGTTCGCGCCACTATAGAGTGGACAATGAAACCACACCCCGGCTGAATCAGGGCGGATTTGCAGGGGCCGTTCCAGTCGCGCCGGGGCACTACTGATACGCGAAGCCGTTAGCGACTCGGCGGCGACGGATCGGGATTGGCCGGACACATACTGGTAAGAGTTCCCTAGGGGGACGAACGATGAAGACCCTCGACCCGGTCTGGGCGGCGTACAAGCCCGACGACGCGGTGCCCTGGGACCTCCGGCGCGCGGCCCACCTGCACCGCCGGGCCGGGTT
>DATFWZ010000670.1:0-6937 GCA_035258765.1 Gemmataceae bacterium | reverse complement strand
ACGAAGGAGCGGTGACCGCGGTCGCCATCTCTGCCGATGGCCGCGTCGCGACCGGGTCGGCGGACAAGAAGGTGCGCGTGTGGCCGCCCACGGGGGAACAGCCGAGCCAGACGCTCGCCGGACATCGCGACACGGTAACGGCAGTCGCCTGGGCACGCGACAACCGCACCCTCGCGACCGGCGGCAACGATCGCGACGTCATCCTCTGGGCCGCGGATACTGGCAAGCAGATCAGGTCCATCGACCACCCGAGCGAGGTGCAGTGCCTCGCGTTCTCGCCGGACGGGACCAAGCTGGCCGTCGGCAGCGCCGACGACCGGCTGCGCGTCTACCAGGTCGCGACCGGGAAGCGGCTCGCGGAGCTGGAAAAGGCGGGCAGCCCGCCGAACGTGTCCGCGGTCGCCTGGTCATCGGATAGTGCCTTCGTCCTCGCCGGTCGCGGAAACCACACGCTTCAGTATTGGAGCCTGAAGGCCAACAAGGACGTGCAGAACATCCAGACGATGGCCCCCGTGAACAGGGCCGCCCTGTCGGCCGACGGGAAGACGCTTGTCGGCATGTCGCACGACCGTTCGGTGCGCTTCTGGGACGCCGCGACCGGCCGGTTGAAGCTGACGCTGATCGCGGACACGGCGCAGATACTGGCGATCGGCGCCGACGGCAATTTCCGCTGTCCGGACGAGGCGGAGAGCGAGCTGGTGGCGGTCGTGCAGACTGACAAGGGGCACGAGACGCTGTCGCTCAAGGAGTTTGCCCAGAGGTACGGTTTCCGGAACAATCCGGCGATGGCAAAGTAGGTCCCGCCTGCCGGGCGGGACGTGGCCGCGCCGGGCCCGCCACTCTGGCTCCCTCTCCTCCGGCTTTGCGGGGGAGAGGGTCGGGGTGAGGGGGCAAAGGCTGGTCGGCTCGGAAAGCTGTCTCCCGTCCCCGCGAGCGCCAACCCCCTCACCCCCACCCCTCTCCCCCGCAAAGCGGGGGAGAGGGGAAAACCCTCACCCACTTGGCGCGACCTTCTTTGATGTTGCAGACCCGCCGGGCGTATGACCGCGGTTGCAACGACTCGAATCTCGCCGGAATTGTCCAACGGCGCTGGATCAAAGTCCGTTTGAGTGTTCGGATAGTGTTGCGGGCTTGCGGCCCCTTGTCGCCCGGGGGGGTATGTGCAAATTGCTGGCAGCCTTGCTAGCCTTACCCCCAAAGGGAGACGAAAGGAAACATCGGGAGAAGTCCGGGGACACCGAAAAACGTCCCCGAACGTCTCTCCGACTCACTTGAGTTGAAACCGAGTGCTCGATTGGATTACCATCAGACCGTGTCAGCACGGAGCGGAATATGACTCGTCACCTGCTCTGGATCATTGCGGTGGCCGGAGTAATGACTCCCTGCGGCCGAGCCGACGGGGCCTGAGGGCCGCGCGGGTGCGTCCCGACCGAGCTCGGTCGAGCTCTACAGAGCCTCCGGGATCAGGAGATCCGGGAACAGCAACAGTCCCTGCGTCTCTACGTGTCCATGGCGACGCTGAGTGAGGAGGAATTGCGCCGCGCCCTCGGCTCGGACGCGATCGAGCGACGGTTCATGGCCGCGTTCGTCGTCGGCGACCGCCGCCTGCACTGGCACGCCGACCTTATCCCCATGCTCACCGACCCGAGCGACGTGGTCCGCCAGAGCGCGCGTCGCGCGCTGATCATCGAGAGCTTCCTGCTCTTGAACCCCGACGAGGCCAGGCTCCCGGACGAGAAGCTGAGAAAGTCAATGGATTTCGGACCGATGCCGGGGGCCGGGAAGAAGGCCCAGTGGGCGGCCCAGGACAAGTGGACCGACTGGTTCGCGCGCCGCGACACGTCGATGAAGGTGACCGCCGGTCTCTCCACGTCCCTTGACACCAAGACTCTCGAAACGAGCCCGGAGCGGCTCGCGGACGCCCTCCTGAGGGCCGAGCCTGACCGCAAGAAGCAACTCTCCGCGACCTACCGCGACGCCAAGGGCGAGCAGTACACCGACGCACTGGCCGCCGCCATCGCAAATTCACCGACCGACGACCGATCGGACCTGCGCGAGGCGCTCGCCGCCCGGCTGGCTAATGCGAACGATCCGGCGCTACGTCGCTACCTCGACGACGATCGCGCCGAGGTTCGCGGGGCGGCCCTTCACGGGCTCGCCCAGCACGGGAGCAAGGCGCACGTCGGACGGATGACCGAAATGCTCAAGGATGCCGACCCGCTGGTCCAGCGGGCGGCGCGGTTTGCCCTGTGTCAACTGAGCGGCCAGGACTTTGGACCGAAGGCCGACGCCACGGACGCCGAGCGGGCCGCGGCGGTGGCCAGATGGACCGAGTGGTGGGCCGCGAAGAAGGAGCGGCGCTAGTGGCCGGCCGCGGGACTTCAATTCACCGACCATTGCACGGCGTAATCGATTGGATTACCATCTCCCCATTCCACCACGGGAGGGGACCATGACTCGTCGCCTGATCGGCCTGGTTGCTCTTTGTCTCTTATCGGTCCCGGTAAGCCGGGGTGAGGCGGGCTGAGGGCCGCGCGGGTGCGTCCCGCCGGAGCTCGGTCGAGCCCTCCAGCAGTACCGCGAGCAGCAGTCGAAGTTGCAACAGGAATTGCAACGGCTGTACCTGGCCATGATCGACCTGAGCGAGGAGGAGCTGCGGGCCGCACTGCGGTCGGAGGCGGCCGAGCGGCGCTTCATGGCGGCTTACGTCGTCGGCGACCGGCGCTTGCCGTGGCACGCCGACCTGATTCCCCTGCTGACCGACAAGATCGATCCCGTCCGACAATCCGCCCGCCGCGCCCTAATCATCGAGAGCTTTCTCGTCCTGAACCCGGACGAAGCCAAACTCATCGCGGCAGCCGTCCCGTCGCGCGCCGCGACGCCATTGGCCAAGTTGAACAAGCCGGCGGACTTCGGCCCGCAACCCGAAGCCTCGAAGGCGGCCCAGCGGAAGTCGGCAGACAAGTGGACGGACTGGTGGGCCAAACAGGACGACGCCCGCAAGCAGCCGTCCACGCTGGCAACAAAGCCGATCGCCAGCGATCCAGAGCGGCTGGCAGACGCTCTGGTGAAGGCCGACGGCGATCGCAAGAAGGAACTGACCGCAGCCTACCGCGACACCAAGGGGGTGCAGTACACAGAGGCCCTTGCGGGGGTCATTGCCCGATCCCCGGCCGCGGAGCGCTCGGATCTCCGCGAAGCCCTGGCCGCCCGCATGGTCCGCATGACCGACGACACATTGCGGCGATACCTCGACGACGAACTCGCTGAGATTCGACGGGCCGCCGTCCTCGGACTCGCGCGGCGCGGGACCAAGACCCACGTCGCTCGGATTACCGAGCTGCTGTCCGACCCCGAGCCGGTGGTGCAACGGGCCGCCCACGCGGCGCTGTGCCAGTTGAGCGGGCAGGACTTCGGGCCCAAGATTGGGGCTACCGAGGCCGAGCGGACGCTGGCTATCGCGGAGTGGGACAAGTGGTGGGCGGGGAAGAAGCAATAGAATCGCGGGATTGCGCGGGGGAGCCGTTTGCTCCCCCGCGCAAACTCACTTCTCGATCTCGAACTCGACCGCGTTCGTCTCCACCCGGAACTCCTCGGTTGCCCCGCCGTCCAGTCGCTGCTCGGCGAGGAAGCACCGCACCCGGATCGTGTGCTTGCCGGGGGTGAGTTTGAGCTTCCGCGACTCAGGAACCGGCCGCACCTGGTCGTCCGGCGTCAGTAGGACCCACGACTGCCCGCCCTGCGGGCGGTCGGCGAAGGCGTTGAACCACAATTTCCATTTCTTGTCCCCGGCCAGCAGGATGGACCTGGAATTCGTGTCCGGGTCCCGCCCGGCCTCGTTCTCGTACCACACGCCGTCCAGCTCGATCAGGTAGTTCCGGCCCCCGGCCGCGTGCGTGTAGTTGACTTTGCTCTCGTTGATCAAGTCGAAGTCGAATCGAGGCGAGTCCCCCACCTGCCACTTCTCCTGGACGGGCCGTAGCCGGGCCCGGACGCCCCGCACCGCTGGCCCGGCGCCGTACTCGCCGATCTCGATCTCCACGACGTTGCTGACAGCACGGACCGGCTTGCCATCGAAACCGTCTTTCGGCTCGAACAGGTAGGCGGCCCGGACCGTGTGCCTGCCGGGCTTCAACTCGAGGGCCATGGGGGGCGGCGGCTGCATCATCGGGCCAGGGCCGCCGTAGCCACCCCCGCCGGGCCTGGTCCATCGGTGGTCCAGGGTCAGGGTGAGGTGCTGATCCGTCCGGCCGCCCGGCTTGAAGATCTGGCTCAGTTTGTCGATCGGCTTGTCCCCGCGTGTGTACCAGGCGCCATCCACCTCAATTTGGGTGAACGCCGGATGGGCGGTATACAGCCACGTATCGCCGCCGCGGTTGCGAAGTTCCAGCCCCAGGACGGGCCACTTCCCGACCGGCCATTGATTTCGCAAGACATGTAGCCGGGCCTCGAGGCCCGCGACCTCTTCGCCCCACGGTGGGATGACCTTGACGGCCGCCGGCTTGACCTCAACGCTGACCACGTTCGAGGCCAGCTCGCCAGACCAGAACGGCCACTTGTCCCAGTCCCCCGGGCGGACCTTGTTGAACCCGACGGTGGGCTTGTAGACGGCCTGAATCTTGTACGTCCCCGGCAAGCAGAAGGCGAACGGTGGTATCCCTCGGTCTTCGGAGATGTCGGGCTGGACGACCGGCCAGCGATCGAGTCGGACCGCGTGCAGGTAGCGCTCCCCCGGCTTGAGGGCGAACTCGTCGATGAAGTCCTCGCGTGTGAACTCCCCCTCCGGCTTCGCGAGCGTGACCTTCTCCCCATTTGGCAGCGTGACGGTGAATGTCAGGAGCGGCCAGTAGTCGTAGACGTTGTAACGGTGCTGGAGGACGCGCAGGTCGCGCGTGTCCTCATTCTTCAGGACGACGTCGAATCGGACTTCCTCTCCGGCCCGCGGGTCACTGCTGGCCGGCCGCAGCGCGAGCGATAACCCGTGGTCGGCCTTCCCGACCTCCTCCAGCTTCGGGATCGCGTCCAGGACGCGCTTGATTTCCTCCGGCGTAGACGACCGGAACCACCCATGCGCCGCGGCCGGGGTCAACTTCGGGGCCTCGACGCCGTCCTCCTCGGCCTTCAGGAAGAAGATGCACTCGGTGTCCCCGGATTTCGTCCGCCAGTCGGCAGGCAACGGCTCGGTCCCGTGGGGGATCATGAGTTGTTGCACGTCGGGCCGCCAGCGGTTGTTTGGCCCCTTGAGGGCCCGCGACGGCTTCAGACCGAGCTTGCCGTCCTTCTCGACCAGGATGCCGACGATAATCCGGTCCGCCCGTGTTGCGAGCGCGGCCAGATCCTGGGCGTCCGCAGTCACTTCGAACTCCACCCGCTGACTGATCGGCTTGACGTTGTCCTTCGCCGACACCGGGTACGCGACCCGGAGCGCGTGCCGGCCCGGCGTGAGCTTGAACGGGACGGCTTCGCCCTTCGGGGGCGGGTCCGACTGTTGCCACGCCTCGTTGACGGTCACCTTCACGTACGGCAACCATTCACCGCCGGGTTTGAGCTCCTGATTCGAGGTTGGGTAACTGATCGGTAGGCTGTACCGGTACCACCGCCCGTCCAGTTCGACGTCGCAGTGCAAGGGGATGGGCCCGTCCACGTATGTCTTGTCGCCGCGGTTGCGCAAGTCGAATTCGAACGCAAGCGCGTCACCAACTTTGAGCGCAGGTTTCACGAGGCGCACGCGGGCTTGCATTCCGCCGGACGCGTCTCCCCAGACATCGGTGGTCACGGTCAGCTTCACCGGCTTCGTGGATAGTGTCCCGGTCCACGACCTGTATGGCGTCTTCGAATGTGCGTACAAGCAGGTGATCGCGTACTCGCCCGGCTCGGTGAACATGCTGGGCCGCGGCTCGATTTCCTTCGGGATCGTGGTGTGGGCCGGCCAGCGCTCGAGGCGCATGGAGTGGATGTAACTCTCACCCGGCTTCAATGTGAGCGGGTGGGGAATGTCCTCCTCGGACATCTTCCCGGTGGGCTTTTCCAGGACCCAGTCGGCACCGGTCGGAGGGGTGACTCGGAACTTGGTTTCCGGCCAGTAGTCATAGATGTTCATCCGGTGTTGGTCGAATCTCTTGTCCTCCTTCGAGACGTTCCGGATCGTGACCTCGGCCACGACCGGGCCGCCGACCGCGACCCGGGATTGCCGCAGTCGCAGCCCCATTTGCAGTCCGCCGACGGGCTCGCCCCAGGCGGTCGGAAGGAGCGCCTCGTGGATGATTGTGGCCGTCATCTCGTCGTACGCGACGAACCATTTTGGTCCGGGGAATAACCTGGCGACCGGAGTCGGCCGGCCCTCCTCCTCGGACGACAGGAACACGAGCCATTTCTTCTTCGGGTCGTCGCCCGGGAGCAGCCGCAGGTCGAACAGGCTCTCCGGGCTCGGCGACCGGCTCCCCTTGAGCACGTGCTCGGCGGCCGGGACCGGCTTCTCTCGCGTCGGCGACGGCACCACCCAGATGCGGTCGGCCTCGAGGACCAGGGGCTTCAGCGCCGGGTCGAGCGGCGGCGCCTCCACCTCAATCTCGACGGGGTTGCTCACCACCCGCAACTTCTCGTCTTCAAGCGGCCACGCCACGCGGACTGTCTGCTTGCCCGGGGGTAGCGCGAGCCGCTCCCACTCGACTTGCAACTCCCGCTCGTCGACGGGGTCTCGGTTGTCGCGCACTCGCTTAATCGTCTTCCAGTTTGCGTCGGTCTTCACGGCTACGAACGGGATGGCCGAGTCGCCCGTCTTCAGCGTCTTCGCCGTCGACTCGTAGTCGATCGGCCCCACGTACCGGTACGTGACGCCGCCGACGTCGATCTCGCAATGGAACGGCACCGGGTGAAGCGTCCGCGACTTCCGGCCGTCGTTGCGCAGGTCCAGCTCGAACTCGAGCGGATCGCCCGG
>DATFWZ010000669.1:0-3384 GCA_035258765.1 Gemmataceae bacterium | reverse complement strand
CGTCCGCCAGATCCGGGCCGACTTCCTCGTGTCCGCCGGTCCGCACCATCGCGAGGTCGGCCGCGGCGCCGGGCTGGAGTCGGCCTACATCGTCGTCCCCCAGTACGGCAGCCCCGAGGACGCCGCGGACCCGTTGGCGTGGGTTCGCCTGGTCGAGACCGCGGTGCGGGCGGCAGGCGAGCGCCTCAATGTCCCGTCCTCCGGCGACTTCGTTCTGTGAGACCTTGAATGCCCGGTAGACCGTACGTCCTTGCCGATACAACCTGGAAGTCCGTTCGCGAACATGTGCCCGAAGTGGCCGTGCTGCCGTGGGGGGCCACCGAGGCCCACAACTACCACCTGCCCTACGCCACGGACACGATCCAGTGCGACCACGTCGCTGCCGCGGCCGCCCGCATCGCCTGGGACGCCGGGGCGCGGGTCATGGTCCTGCCGACCGTCCCCTTCGGCGTCCAGACCGGGCAGCTCGACATCCCCCTGTGCCTGAACCTCAACCCGAGCACGCAGGCCGCGATCCTCGCCGACCTCGCTGGATCACTCGACGTGCAGGGGGTGCCGAAGCTGGTGATCTTGAACGGGCACGGCGGGAACGACTTTCGTCAGATGATCCGCGAGCTGCAGCCGAAGGTGAAGCTCTTCCTGTGCGCCGTCAACTGGTACACGGTGGTGGACCAGCGGCCGCACTTCACCGACCTGGGCGACCACGCGGGCGAGATGGAGACGAGCGTCATGCTCCGCATCGCGCCGGAGCTGGTGCTGCCTCTTTCTGAGGCCGGGGACGGTCGCGAGCGGCGGCCCAAGATCGCGGCGATGCGCGAGGGCTGGGCATGGGCCCCGCGGCGGTGGACGCAGGTGACCGCCGACACCGGCATCGGCGACCCCCGGGCCGCGACGGCCGAGAAGGGGGCCGCATATCTGGCAGTGGTGGTGGAGCGGCTGGGGCGGTTCCTCATCGACCTGGCTGCCGCAGACACGGCCAACCTCTACGACCTTTCCGACTCTCGTTGACGGACCAGCATGGTGGGTCGCGGGCCCCGCTCGCGGAGCGAGCGGGCCACATTGTGGCCCACTCGCTCCGCGAGTCGGGCCGGCCCACGATTCGGGCGAAAGCAGTCGAGTCGCCACAAGCGGACCGCTTGTGGCCGGGCCCCGACAACCGGGCCGCTTGTCGCTACGGACTTGGATCGCAATCGAAGTGTCCGGTCCGGAATTCGCGGCGCAATCGCGGCGCGGAGTGTCCGATCCGAATTGCGGTCTGTCAAGTCTTGGACCCCTGGAAAATGTCCGGAATTCCTCAGGCCGCCAAGTGGTGCGCATGTGTGGCGGCCTGAGACTCTGACTCGTAACCGGTTGCCGCGTAATGACTTAAGTGTCATTTGTCAGGGCGCCAGAATGTCGCAATTGGCGGTCGGACTCCGAGGGGGCGGACCCGGGGGCGCACTTTCGCGACCACCCGGAATCACCGCTATATGAAGTTGAGCGACGACCGACGGGGCGCAATGGGTCCGCATCCTCGTGGATGAGCATCAAGAGACCGTCGCCGACGCCGAAGGCAGCGCCGTCGACCCATTCCTCGTTCGACGCTCCGCGTCGAATGCCGAAATCTCCGCTCTGCGGAGATCAGGCAGCCCTCGCTCGCATCGCCGCCGAGCGGCGGTGCTCCCGTTCGACGCGGAGCGTCGAGCGAGCGTCACGGGTCCGCCGCCGGGTGACGCGTCATCGTCGGACGACTGTGAGAAATCTGTGAGAACCTTTCTCATTGCTTCACAAGCGGTCGGTAGACACAATCTCCTCAACTACCTCTCTCGAATCCCTCTTTCGCATTTGAGTGACCCCATGCTCCGACCCCGCTCGCGGGCGGCCCTGGCCGCCGTCTGTCTCGTCGCGTTCGTCCTCCCGGCCCGGGCCCAGGACGCGGCCGTTCCGACAGCCGAGGAAAAGGCGGCCCTGGAGCTCGACGCCAGGATTATCGCCGACGCCGCGAAGACGTCCGAGATCATGAAGAACCTCGGCTACCTGAGCGACGTCATCGGCCCCCGGCTCACCGGGTCGGCCAACCTGAAGCGGGCCAATGAGTGGACCGCCGAGGTGATGAAGGGCTACGGCCTGTCGAACGTGAAGCTGGAGCCGTGGGAGATCCCGATCGCGTGGGAGCGGGGGACGGCGACCATGAAACTGATCGACCCGGACAACGGCCGGAGCCTGACCGTGGCCGCCGCGGGGTGGACCCCCGGGACCAAGGGCAAGGTCGTGGGCGACGTGGTCATCCTCCAGGCCAAGAACAAGGCCGACCTCGAGAAGTACCGGGGCAAGCTCAGGGACACGATCGTCCTCCGCGGCGAGCCGGCCAAGGTGGCGCCCATCACCGACCTGAGCTACGGCCCCGGTCAGCGGGGTAAGCGCGACTCCAAGGACGGCGAGAAGGGCCCGGACGCGAAGGCCGACGACGGCAGGGGTCAAGAGAAGAAGGGGGACGAGAAGAAGGGCGACGAGCCGAAAGGCCCGGACCGCTTCCGCGGCGGGTTCAACGACCCGTTCCAGCGCGAGCTGGCCGAGTTCCTCCGGGCCGAGGGCGTGGCCGTCCTGCTCCGCGACTCGGCCAAGCCGCACAACCTACTAGTCATGACCGGCGGCTGGCCGCGCAGCATCAACACGGATCGGGGAAACGCGGTACAAGAACCGCTGCCGAGCTTGTTCATCGCCCACGAACATTACGCCCTGTTGCACCGCCTCGCCAGCCGCCCGGCCCCGGCCGTGACCAAGGTGGAGGTGGAGATCACCAACAAGTTCATCCCCGGTCCGGTGACGGTTTACAACACGGTCGGTGAAATCCCGGGCGAGAAGGCGGACGAGTTCGTCGTCGTCGGAGCCCACCTCGACTCGTGGGACCTGGGCCAGGGGACGACGGACAACGGGACCGGGAGCTGCATCGTCCTGGAGACGGCGCGCCTCATCGCCCGTAGCGGCGTGAAGCCGAAGCGGACCATCCGGTTCGTCCTGTTCACCGGCGAGGAGCAGGGGCTGCACGGGTCGCGGCAGTACGTCGCCCGGCACAAGGACGAGCTGGCCAAGACCTCGGTCGCGCTCGTCCACGATACGGGGACGGGCAAGGTGCTCGGGTTCGGGCTCCAGGGGCGGGAGTCGATCAAGCCGATCATGGACCGGGAGCTGGTGTCGCTCAAGAACGTCGGCGGGTTCACGGGCGTCACCCTGCGGGGCATGGGTGGGACCGACCACCTGTCGTTCGAGCAGGCCGGGGTGCCCGGGTTCGCCTGTGCCCAGGACGTGGACGAGTACCGGCTGACGCACCACACGCAGTCGGACACGTTCGACAAGGCGAAGGAGCCGAACCTGATCCAGGGGGCCCAGGTGATGGCGGTGACC
>DATFWZ010000668.1:0-12316 GCA_035258765.1 Gemmataceae bacterium | reverse complement strand
CGCCCAGATCGACCTGGCCGACGCGCGCAAGGCCCTGGCCGAAGACCTGCGGGCCCTCGACCAACAGCTGGCCGTGGTGACGGCCGACCTGAAGTACGCCCGGAAGATGCACGACGAGGTCCGGCAACTCCGCGAGCGGGGGGCCGCCACGGTTCCGGAATCTCTCGAGGCCGCGCGCCGCGTGGAAGCGGAAGAGGCGCGGCTCGAACAGACGCTGGCCCGCAAGCGGGCGCGGGAGGCGACGGGTGTGATCGATGCGGCCGCCGAGCTGGCCAAAAGGGACAAGGACGTGCGCGACGCCCAGGGATTGCTGGTCGTGCTCGAAGCCGGCCCCCGACCCGAAGAGGTGCGGGCGGCTCGCGCGCACCTGGCGGTCGTCCGCGAGGAACTGAGTTACCTCAAGACCTTGACCACCAAGGTGGTCGTCCCCTGCCCCATCCCCGGCGTGGTCACCACGCCGCGGCCGAAGGAGCAGGTGGGCCGGTTCGTCAAGGAGGGGGACCTCATTTGCGTGGTGGAGGAGCCCACCGCCCTCGAGGCCGAGATTGCGATGGCTGAGCACGACGTGGGGCGGATCAGGCCGGGGCAGCCGGTGGAGTTGCGGGTGCGGTCCCTGCCGCTCGAGACAATTCACGGGCACGTCGTCCGCCTCGCACCCGCCGCGACGCGGCCCGAGACCGGGCCAGCACTCGGGACCGTGGCGCCGGCCCGCGGGGAGGCCGCGGGCACGATCACCGTTTACTGCCAACTCGACACGGGCGGGCCGGACCTGCGGCCCGGGGTAACCGGGTACGCACGCGTGTCGTGCGGGTCGCGGACGGTTGGCGACCTGGCCTGGGATCGCGTCCGGCGGATGGTGCGGACCGAGTTCTGGTGGTGAGCCGGCGGCTGCATCGCCGGCGAATTCGCCGGATCAGCCCGGGCTCTTCTTGGGCGGCTGCACTTCCCGCGGCGCCGGAAGGTCGCGCTCCTCATTTGGCCGCAGCTCACGCGGCCCCTTCGGCAGCTTTGGCTTGTCGTTTTCGAGTGCCGCCTCCGGGCCCTGAGGCGAACGCGGGTAGCGGTTGGTGTTCGGCGTCGGGACCATCGCCGCCGGGTACTCGGCCGTGGCGCCGTGGTGGCCGAGCGGGCCAAGGGACTGGTACCGTTCCTCGAAGAACTGCACCCCGTGCGTGTCCAGAATGGTCCCGGATCGCCGCTCCAGGTTGGCGAGTTCCGTGTTGTACAGGGCCAGGGCCTGACCGTCCGCGCTCACCGCGTTCCCCCACTCGGCGATGGCCTGCAGGACGTTGAGATAGAGCGCCCCCGCCCGGGTTTGGTAGGTTTCCAACTGCTTCTCCAGGCTGTCCCGCGCGAGCGCGCGTGCCTTCTCATATGCCCGATACTGAGAGTACGCCTGGGCGAGACCGCGGACGCTCTCGGCCAGGTCATGGGCGGCCGCGTGCAGTCCCTGATCCAGGTTCGCCCGGTCACGGGCAATGGTCAGTTCCGTTTCCCGGAGCGTCGCCCGCCCCTGCCGCAAGCCGAGTGGGAGCGCGAGGTTCAACCCGACGCCCCAGTCCGTTAGCTCGGCCTTGCCGGTGGACACCCGGCCCAACGGCGTGTCCCCTTCGAGCCCGCCCAACCGGTAGCGGGCCGCGGCGTCGAGCTGCGGGAGCGTCTGATTCTCGGCGATGATGAGCCGCTGTTGGTCGGCCTCCAGAATCAGTTTCAGTTCGGCGATGTCCGGCCGTCGCTGTTCTGCGAGCCGCAACAACTCGTCCCAGTTGGGCTCGACCGCGACGTCCGAGGGCGACGAGGTGAGGACCAGTCGGTGCGGGTCGGACGGGGGAACGCCGAGTAGGTTTCGCAGGGTCGCCTCGCGCTGGAGTACGTTGGCCTCGGCGGCGATCAGGTTGGCCCGAAACGTGGCGAGCGACGACCGGGCCAACGCCACCTGTGCCGGCAACTCCACATCTTTGCGCGCCTCCGCCCACTCCAGGGTCGCTTCCGCCTGCACGACCTGCTGGCGGCGGGCCCACGCGTCGATCCGCGCGGCCACCACTGCCCAGTACGCCTGGACCACGCCGCGGACCAGTTCCAGTACCGCGTCCTTGAACTGGTAGAACGACCGCTCCGTGTTGATCCGGGCAATCATCACCGGGGCCAGGTTCACGTCGGCCCCGGCCCCGCGGAGGAGCGGCTGGGTCAGACTCACCCCGGCCGAAGAGGTGGTGAGCGAATCGAGGACGCCGAGCGCGCCCGGTGCACGTGTGGTCGTGCGGCGGACGTCCGCCCCGAAGATCCCGCCGCTCGGGGCGCGCTGCGTCACGCCGGCAAGCAGGTCGGTGGTGTCAGTGCGCGTCCCTTGAAACAGGACCCGGGCGGGGAAGTCCGGGAACTGAACTGCCTGCGCTTGCTCGGATTGGCTGTGCAGGGCCGCCGCATTGAAGATGGGGTCGAAGACCGCGGCCTCCTGGTCGATGCGCGTGTTCGCAATCGCCGGCTCGTAAACGGTCTGCCCACTGGCCACGACCGCATCACCGGCCAGCACGCGGACGACCCGGGAGTTGGACAGGGCGGTCCCGATCGCGTCGTCCAGGGACAGGTCTCGCGCTGGCGCGTCTTTCGGGAGCGGAGTGGAGACAGTCGTTGGCGGCGGGAGGCGCGGGAGAGGGGCCGGCGGAAACTGGGCCGGATCGCGGACCGCAATGTCACGTTGTTCCGCGAGAATTGTCGGCAGGTGGGCTCCGGCCGAGACGCAGCCGACGGCCAGGGCCCCCAGAACGGCCGGTCCCAGTCGCGCTAACCGACCGATACGCCCCAAGGCCATGCGCGCGTCCCCGTCCCCGCGACCGCCCGCGCCGCTTACGCGCACGGCCGCAAGGCCCTCAACGGGATCGGCGATCGGGGGGACGGATCTTGAGGATTATTCGGCATTTGCCGGTTGCAGAACCAGGGCCGACTACGTCGGCTTTTCCGCTTGCCGCGACTGCGCGTCGTATGTAGGTGGTCGCTCGCGTGGCGACGTCCGACCCTACCGAGTGAACTTCCTCCGACTCGCCGCGGGACGCATCGACACCACGGCCTGGCGGTTCAGGTGCGGAGAATTCACGATCGCTTCGCCCGTCCCCAACAGCGGGCAGCGGGACCAAATTTCGCCCGCGACTTCCCCGGTCGTCGCCATCAGTGCGTCCAGGTTGTGCATGCTTCGGAGGTTGTCACCATCCGGGTATTGCACAACTCGAAGATCTCCGGCGGCAGGTGGCCCGGCTGCTGGCTCACGAACGCGGTTGCCAGCCATCGCTTCCGCCCGCGCCGCGTCACGGTCCGCAGCATCTCCAGCGTCGCCTGCATCGTCGGCGCCTTCTCTCGGCTGATGAACGAGTCGGCCTCCTCGATTACGACCAAGGTCGGCGGAGCGTGCGCCCGCAGGAACTTGTCCGCGAAAATCTTCCGCAACAGGTCGGCCGTCGCCAGGTTCTTGGGAGAGGAAAAAGGGTCGGGCGTCTATTTGCGCGGTCCCTCGCTTGCCCCCGCGGCCCACTTCCGCGTCAAGCTCATCTTCGCCCGGCAGTACCGCGGCTGACTAAACTTCGATCCGCGAGAACGCGCGGGCCCCCAGCATCAGGAAGAGGGCCGCGAGGCCCCCGAGCACCGCGAGGTCGAGCACAGCGCCGAAGTGCGACCGGCTGATGAACGCCCCGCGCAGCCCGTCCACGCCGTACGACAGCGGGTCCAGGTGGGTCAGCACCGTCAGCGCCGCCGGCAGGTCGGACAGCGGGTAGAGGGCGCCGGACAGGAAGAAGATCGGCATCACCAGGAAGTTCATGGTGAGCTGGAACCCCTGCATGTCCTTGAGGCCGGACCCGATCACCGTCCCCAGCGCGGCGAAGACGATGGCGATCAGGGCCATGATCATAAACCCGGAAACGGAAAAGAAAGGAACGGAAAAGGGGTCGGGAGTAGCCGCGTCCCCTTTGCTTTCCCTGGAGCACGGCCCACCCACGCGCGGGCGGGACGACACGCTCCCCGAGCGAAAATCCGCGCCGGTGCCCAGCACCCAGAGGACCACCTTGAGGCCAGCTTGATTCCGGGGAAGCCGGCTGCCGTCGCCCATCTCAGCGTCGTAATTCTTCCGCTTCTAGACCATCGGTCCCCCTTTCCGCCCCGCCGGCATAGCCTGTCAAAGCTCAGATTTCGGGACCTACTAAAGTATAGACAGGGCGAAGATATGCCCGCTTGATGAACAATCGTGGCGCGATTTGACCGGGACTTTCGCGTTGGTTCTTGGGATGCTTGAAGCGATAGGCGTACATGCGCGATCCTGCTGCAGGCGACCCCAACAGCGGGGAGAAGACATGAGTAAGTCAGATGTCCAGAGAGAGGATCAGCCCCCCGATTGGAGTAAGGGGATTCCAGCGTTGTCCACGGAAAGCTGCCAGGTTCCTGATGAAGCTGGGTACCCGCTTGCCACTGCTTTTCAAGAACTCGCGTTTTGAGACGTTCCTGGCGGACCTATCAGCCGCCTTCATCAGCGTCCCCGCCGACCAGGTCGATACTCAGATCGTGGCCGGGCTGCGGCAGATCGTGGAGTTCCTCGGCATCGACCGCAGCGGGTTCGGCGAGTTGGTGGCCGAGCAGAACAAAATAGCGATCACCCACTCCTACGAGGTGCCGGGTGTGCCACCCACCCCCCGAATTTACGTGGAAGCCCATTGGCCAGACTACGCCAGTAAAGTCCAGGTGGGGGAGCCGTTCCGGGTGCCCGAAGACCTTCCCGCGGAAGCCACCGCGGAGCGGGATTACCTGGCACAAGTGGACCTGAAGTCCCAGTTCACCATTCCTCTGAAGATGGCCGGGGCCGTCGTGGGCGCGATCGGGTTCGCCTCCTTCCGGTCGCCCCTCGAATGGCCGGAGGATCTGGTCCTGCGTCTCCGCCTGCTCGGCGACGTTTTCAACTACTCCCTGGCCCGCAAGCACGCGTACGAAGCACTCCAGCGGGCCAACCAGCAAGTACGCATCCTTCGCGAAGAACTCACCCGTGCTAACGAGCACCTCCGAGCGGCGGTCGGGCAGGCGCTTGAACAGAAGAGCCAGGAACTCACTCAGCAGCAAGAGGCCAGCCGGATCAGGCAGCTCGTGGACTCCCTGAAGCCCCGGGAGCGCGAGGTGTTCCTTCTCGTCGCCGCCGGCAAGCTCAACAAGCAGATCGCCACCCGCCTGGGCGTCTCCTTGCAGACCGTGAAGCTCCACCGGGGTCGGTTGATGCGGAAGCTCCAAGTCCATTCCGTAGCGGAACTGGCTCGTTTGGCCGAGAAGGCACGGACTCTCCTGCCCAGCCTCTGAACCGGCGCTAGACCAAGGTCTAGTGCCCCCCCGGCGCGGCCGCCTACTCTTAACACGAGTTCCCTCGCATTCTCCAGCTCGAGCTGAAACAAACTGTGCAGGGTATCAGACTGCAACAACACCGCGTTGCGAAGTCGCTTCCTGCGCTGGTATGCGTGCTGCCCTTATCGAGTTCGTTGTTAAGAGGCTCCTGATGATCTGTCGTGTCCAAAGGTCGGCGTTCACCCTGATCGAGTTGCTGGTCGTGATTGCCATCATCGCTATCCTGATCGGGCTGCTCTTGCCGGCGGTCCAGAAGGTCCGCGAGGCGGCCAGCCGCATGACCTGCTCCAACAACCTCAAGCAGATCGCCCTGGCCGCACACAACTACGAGTCTACCAACAACCAGCTGCCCCCCGGCTTCCTGGGCGACCGGTACGGCCCCTTCCCGGGGGTGCTTGCTCTGGGCCAGGGACCGTACCTGGGGGTGCTGGCCCACCTGCTGCCCTACGTGGAGCAGGACAACGTCTACAGGCAGATGAACGATGGGACCGTCAACGGCATCCCCTCCAATTACTGGAACGTGGATGACCCGGGACCGTTCCGGCCCTGGTGGACCTTCTCCAGCGCCCGGAGGGCCGGCCAGGCGCGTATCAAGACCTTCATCTGCCCCTCCGACAACCCCTACTCGGGCGGCCCCCGCATCTACACCTGCTTCATGACCTGGGTCGACCAAATCGGGACCTCTCAGGGCTTCCCCGACGCCGGCGGCTGGGACGGCCAGACGTCCGACCCGGTCTGGAACGCGCTGGGGCGGACCAGCTACCTGGGCGTGGCGGGCACAGGGGAGCGGGGTGACCTGGGCCCAAGCCCCTGGAGCAACTGGGTCGGCGTGTTCTCCAACCGCTCCAAGAACAAGATCGCGACCATCGCCGACGGCAGTTCCAACACCCTGATGTTCGGGGAACTGCTCTTCACCCCGACCGTGGGGCCGCGACAGTGGTCCGCCGCCTGGATCGGCGCCGGCGCCGGCACGACCGCTTATGGCATGGGCGACAGCACCAGCAACCGGCTCAACAATTTCCTGTTCAACAGCCGGCACACCAACGTGGTCCTATTCGCCTTCGCCGACGGCCACGTCCGAAACATCCGCAAGGTCGGGCTCGTCCCCTCTCAGCCCCGCACCGGCCCACCGGCCAACATGACCAACGACTGGTGGACCTTCGTCGAGATGGGCGGCCAGCAGGAGGGCGGCACCCGGGACACGTCCGCCCTCGCCCCTTGACCTGTCTGGGAGTGATTCCCGGGCCCTTTTCGGAAGGAGATGGATGATGCGCCGGTTGATCCCGTGCGTGCTGGCGTGCGTGCTGGTGATGGTCGGGGTGGTCGGCTGCGGCAATGACCGGTCCGGCTCGCACATCCCCAAGACCGACGCCGAGCCCACCACCCAGCCGACCTTCCAGGGCACTGGCGGCGCCTTGAACCCTGGGGCCGACAAGAAGTGAGCCGCCTCGAACGGGAAAGGGGACGCAGCTTATTGCGACATTCTGTCTTAATTGGCTGCGTTTCGCCGACCACTGCCAGGGCACCGGACCGGCTCATGACGGAGTCACGTCCGCCGGGCGGTTCGCGTCGGCGGCTGCGCGCTTCTCCAGGGCCTCGATCCGCGTTCGATGGTCGAGCAGCACACCCTGGACCAGGCTCGCCGCGACGGCGCCGAAGAGGAGGCAGAAGCCCACTCCGAACATCCACTCTTCGGCGCTTTCACGGGCCCGGACGTAGCGCACCATTGTGTAGATGATCGCCAGCAGCCCTAGGAGGCCGGCGATGAGGGACATGGTCCCGAGCCGGCGGAGTGGGTCGCGGCCGGTCGGGAATTTCTCCGCGGACATCGGACGACTCCGGACAGAGGAAGGGGGTCATCACCGCAGCAGTTTCGCCGACTTCACGAGGTATTGCAATTCCCTGCCGATCGTGACCCGAAGCATCTCTGTGTCGGGTCCGTCAAACCAAGTGTGACCGTTACTAGACTTCGATCCGCGAGAACGCGCGGGCCCCCAGCATCAGGAAGAGGGCCGCGAGGCCCCCGAGCACCGCGAGGTCGAGCACAGCGCCGAAGTGCGACCGGCTGATGAACGCCCCGCGTAGCCCGTCCACGCCGTACGACAACGGGTCCAGGCGGGTCAGCACCGCCAGCGCCGCCGGCAGGTCGGACAGCGGGTAGAGGGCCCCGGACAGGAAGAAGATCGGCATCACCAGGAAGTTCATGGTGAGCTGGAACCCCTGCATGTCCTTGAGGCCGGACCCGATCACCGTCCCCAGCGCGGCGAAGACGACGGCGATCAGGGCCATGAACACAAACCCGAGCAGCACCCCGCCGACGCCGTCCGGACGGAACCCGGCGATCAGGCACACGATCAGGACGAGCGTCCCCTGGATCAGGGCGTTCGTGGCCCCGCCGAGGGTGCGGCCGGCCATCACCCAGAGTCGCGGCACGGGCGCGACCAGCGTCTCTTTCAGGAACCCGAACTGCCGGTCCCACAACAGGCCGACCCCGGAGAAGATGGACGAGAACAGGATCGTCATCCCGACCACCCCGGGGGCGACGAACCGGAGGTAGTCGCCCTGCCCGGCCTTCTCGAACACCGGGCCGAGGCCGAACCCCAGCACGAGCAGGTACATGAGCGGCTGGCCGAGCGACGCGAGGATCTGCGGCCGGCTCCGCAGGTACCGCTTCACTTCCCGCAGCCACAGCGCGAAGACAACCCCCACTCGTCACCTCCTCCACAGCTTGACCACCTGGCGCATCTGGTCCGCCGCGTTCGCCGACTCGTCGCGGATCGACGTGCCGGTCAGGGCGAGGAACGCCCCTTCGAGCGAGTCCGTGCCGGTCTGCTTCTTCAGCTCGTCCGGGGTCCCCTGTGCGACGATCTTACCGTGGTCGATGATGGCCAGCCGGTGGGCGACCCGCTCCGCCTCCTCCATGTAGTGGGTGGTCAGGAACACGGTCGTCCCCTCCGTCTCGTTCAGGTGCCGGACGTGCGTCCAGAGCTGGTTGCGGCTCTGCGGGTCGAGGCCCAGGGTCGGCTCGTCGAGGAACAGGATCTTCGGCGTGTGCAGGAAGGCGCGGGCGATCTCCAGCCGGCGCCGCATCCCGCCGGAGAACGTCTTCACCCGGGCGTCGCGGCGGTCCCACAGCTCGAACAGGGTCAGGAGCGTCCGGATGCGTTCGGCGCGGGCCTTGCGGGGGACGTGGTAGAGGACCCCGTGCAGGTCCATGTTCTCGTACGCGGTCAGCTCGTGGTCGAGGCTTTGGTCCTGGAAGACGATCCCGAACCGGCGGCGGGCGTCCAGGGGCCGGGCGGCCGGGTCGAGGCCGTCCAGCGCGATCGAACCGCTCGTCGGGCGCAGGAGCGTCGTGAGCATCTGGATGGTGGTCGTCTTGCCGGCCCCGTTGGGGCCGAGGAAGGCGAAGATCTCGCGCGGGCGGACATCGAACGTGATGCCGCCCACCGCGGTGACATCGCCGAACGTCTTTGCCAGGTCCCGAACTTGGATCATCGGCTCGCGCCTCCGGTCTGAGCATACGCGGTGTTGTGGCGCCTGCTACCAAAAATGCGGTTGGGGTCGGGAGTAAATGCGGCGATACAATGAAGGTCACCAAACCGACGACGGGTGACCCGCGATGACCCTCAAACTCTCCCTACCCCCAGGCGTCGAGAGCCGGCTCAAGGCCGCGGCCTCTCGCAACGGTCAGCCGGCCGACCAGTACGCCGTTCAACTCCTCGACCAGCATCTTCCGCCGGCCGAGTCCAATGGCGCCGCCGCCCAGATGCTCCTGCGCTGGGCCGAGGAGGCCGACGCCCTGACCGACGCCGAGTCCGCCGAGAACGAGCAGATCCTCCGGGCCATCGATGCCCACCGCCTCTCTGATCGCAAGCTCTTCACCCACCTGCTCCGGGGCAAGAACCGGTGAGCCGAGTCATCGTCCTCGACTCCGCCCCCTTGAGCCTGCTCTGCGCCCCGGTGAAGAAGGGCGGGGAAGCGGCCGACTGCGCCCGGTGGCTCGCCGGTCTCCTCACGGCCGGGGCCCGGGTCATCGTCCCGGAGATCGCCGACTACGAGGTCCGCCGCGAGCTGATCCGGGCCGGTAAGGCCTCGAGCATCGCCCGACTGGACGCCCTGGCGTCGGCCACGGAGTACCTGCCGCTCTCGACCGTCGCCATGCGCAAGGCGGCCGATCTGTGGGCCGCGGTGCGCAAGGCCGGCAAGCCGACCGCGTCGGAGAAGGCGATCGACGGCGACGCAATCCTAGCCGGGCAGGCGATTACGCTCGGGGCGCCGGACTTCGTGGTCGCGACCACGAACGTCGGACACTTGTCTCGGTTCGTCGCGGCCGAGGAGTGGCGATCCGTTACCACGTGACCACTACCGCCCCCTCCTCGCCTCGACCGCCCGCGTCACCGCGTCAATCCCGCTCTGGTACGCGCTGTGGACTGATCCGGGGTGCCGGCCCGCGTAGTCGCCGGCGAACACCAATCGCGGGTTCGACTCGTCCTCGCACCCCGCCAGCGGCCGCAGCGCGTCCGGCTCCACCCCGGCCGGCACGGACGAGTAGCCCCCCTTGATCCGAATGTCGGCATGCCAGGCCTTAACCCGGTGCCAGCGCAGCGCCTTCCGGTAGACGCGGTCCCGGCCGAACATGTGGGCGAGCTGAACGAGGCCGACCTCGCGCGGGTCCCGGTCGGCGAACCGGGCCACCGCCGCCCCGCCGACCAGGCACGAGGCCAGAAACGTCCGCCGGCCGTCGTGACCCCAACCGGTCGGCCACCAGAGCTGCGTGGCGAGCGACGTGGCCAACAGCGGTGTGGTCGGCGGCCAGAAGGTCGTCCCCTGCCGCGTCCGCCGGAACGCCAGCACCAGCTTCGTCGCCAGCCCCGCGGACAGGGCGTGGATCGCCGCGGCCACGCCGTCCGAAAGCGGTGGGTCGAACGTCACGTCCCCGGCCTGCAACACGCCCAAGGGCAGGCAGACGACCACGACGTTGCCGACGAACACCCCCCGCGGGGTCAACACGTGGACGTCATCCGGGTAGCGCAGGACCGCGGTCGCGGGGTGGTTCGGGCGGACGTCGCTCCCGGCGGCCAGCCGGCGGGGGACCTCGTCGTACCCCTCGGCCACCCGGTAGTTGTCCTCGTACCCGTCCACGTCCGGGGCGACGAGGCCAAGGAGCCCCAGCTCCGACACCCGCGTGGCGAAATCGTTCCGCACGAGCTGGAGCAACAGGTGCGGGGTGAGGCCGGGCGGCAGCGACCGGTCGGCCGCGACGAAGTCGGCCAGAAACTCCTCGACCGGCCGGTCGCCCCGGCCCGCGGCCAGGTGGTCGGCCGCCCGTCGGCGGATCCGGGTGAAGGTCTCGAGGATCGGCTGGAGCGGGAGGAACTGGTCGTCCACGAAGGCGTCGCCGTCGGACGGGTGCCGGACGAGCGTGAGCCCGAGCGACTCGCAGACCTCGCGCATCCGGGGGCCGTGGACGAACTCGGCACCCAATTCAATCGGGTAGCTGGCGACGCGCCGGTCGCGGGCGGTGCGGATGCGCCCGCCGACGGTGCCCTTGGCCTCCAGGCCGATCGCGTTGATCCCCCGCCGCCGGGCCTCCGCCAGAGCGGACAAGCCGGCGGTCCCGCCGCCGAGGACGATGTAGTCGGTGCGGGTCTGGAGCTTGCGCGGGGAGCGGGCCATTCGTACGCGCTACAGCCGGGATAACGGGAGCCGGGATCACGGCAAAGAAAAGAATAGAAAAGGCGACGCAGCTCAGTCTTTGTTCGATCGTCCAAGTGTCTGAGGGTCGGTCAAAGGTTGCCAAATTGACACACATAGCATTGGCAATCTTCAGAATGACACTATCAGTCGCCGGCTTGCAATGACACGGCGGTATTGAAGGTTGCCAAATCACCACCCCGGCCCTTGGCAATCTTCGAATCACCCCAACCGGGAGACGAAGTCAGAAATCGGGGGAACTCCGGGGACCCCGAAAGATATCCCCTTTTTTCTCCCTACCCCCAATGCCGATGAAGGACAGTTGAGCCCCGCGACGGAATGACGCGTTCGGCCACGGAGTCGGCCCGCATGTCCCCCGCCAAGCCCCCGGGCTACCTGCCCGCGTTCTGCCTCCATTTCATCCTCCCCAATGTCCTCCTCGTCGTCCTCGCCATGGTCACCGGGGCCCTGGGGGCCGAGTTCGGCGTTCAATACCTCGTCTGGCACGACGACCCGGCCCGGCAATTCTGGGTCGGATTCTCCCTCGCCTTCGTTTGCCTCCAGGCCCTCTACATCGGGTTTCTGCTCTGGGGCAAGAAGGCCGGGCGGCCGGAGCGGTTCGCCTTATTCCCCTCGCTCGCCGACCGCGTCACCTCGCGACTGTTCGTCAGCTTCTGCGTCTGGGTCGTCGGACAACTCGCCGTCCTGACCCTGGTCGTCGCCGGGCTCGTGCTGCTCGTGCAGTTCATCGACCTGCAGGCCCAGGGCCCCGCCGAGCCGCGGCCGGCCGTCGGCGACGACCCGAACGACCTGCGCCCGCCCGCGCCCAGCTACGGCCCGTGGTTGCCGCTCGGGGCGGCCGCGGCGACGGTCGCGGTCTTCCTCGGTGGATGGCTGGCGAAGCAGTTCATCCGCCTCGTGTCGTCCCCGGACGCCCACGGGGCCACCCGCAAGCTGATGAACTGGCTCATCGACGCGGCCGAGCAGCACCCTGGCCCGGGCCGCGGTGGGCTCCTGCTCACGTTGTGGTCGGCCCGTACCCACGGGCCCGGGTTGGGGCGATTGTGGGTCGCCTTGTTCAACCAGACGCTCTGCCTGTCGGTCGGAGTCGTGTTCGCGGCGGTGTGGGACCTGAGCCGGCTGTCCGTCGCGATCGGGGTGGCGGCGGGGCTGCTATTGGCCCTGGTCGCGTTCCGGGCCCGGTGGCTGTACGACGGGCGGGTGTTCCGGGCGTTCCTGTTCGTCCTCG
>DATFWZ010000667.1:0-2840 GCA_035258765.1 Gemmataceae bacterium | reverse complement strand
GTGGACGTGGCCCGGACGTTCATGCAGGATGGCACGATGCGGGTGGCGGCGATTGGGCACGGGGCGCAACTGCTCATCAGCGCCATGGCCCTGGACGGCCGGGTGGTCACCTGCGACCCGGGCATCCGCGACGACGTCCGGGCGGCCGGGGCGATCTACCGGGACGAGGCGGTGGTCCGTGACGGGAACCTCCTGACCGGCCGCGGCCTGGACGACCTCCCGGAGTTCTGCCGACAACTCGTCCGGATGATGGCGACCGTCCGGGTCTGATCACCCCTGCAACGCCGCGAGCGGCGTTGCGCGTCGCGGCGAAACGGTGCCGGAATCGCTGAAACCGCGCCACGACACCGGGGGTAGAATGCGGCGTGGCCGGGACCTCGCCGTGCGGCCGGCCCGATTACTCTCGCAGAAAGGACCTTCCCCATGCTCCGTCCGTCCCGCTTCGGGTTGGGAGCCGCCCTGGTCGCGGCGCTGGCCCTCGCCCCGACCGCCCGAGCCGCCGAGCCGGACAAGCTGATCCCGGCCGATGCCGACACCGTCGTCTCGATCAACGTCAAGCAGCTCGTCGATTCCGAGATCGTCAAGAAGTACGCCGTCGAGCAGATCAAGCAGACCCTCGAGGGACAGGACATCCGGAAGTACCTCCGGGACATGGGCCTGGACCCCCTCAAGGACATCGACCGGGTGGTCATCGCCGGCTCCGGCAAGGACCAGAACGACATCAAGGGGATTGTCGTCGTCCGCGGGAAGTTCGACCCGGAGAAGCTCTACAAGACGGCCGAGGCCGAGACCAAGCGGAAACCGGACCAGTTCGCCCTGGTCAAGGATGGCAAGGACGTGATGTTCAAGTGGCAGCCGGACAACGGGAACCCGGTGTACGGGACGGTGGTGGACGAGAGCACGGTCATCTTCGGGACCGACAAGAAGATCATCACCAACGCCCTGGCCGCCGCCAACGGCGACAAGAAGCCGACGATCAACCGGCAGCTCGCCAGCATGATCACCAAGATGGACGACAAGGCGTCGGTCTGGGCGGTCGCCATCGTCAAGGGCAAGCTGGACAACGCCAAGCTGCCGGGTGGCGGCGGGGCCCAGAACCTCCAGGCCCAGATCCCGAACCTCGAAACGGTCACCGCGGTGATCCGGGTCACCGGGGACATCAACCTGGAAGTGACCCTCGGGATGAAGGACGAGGCGTCGGCCGACGAGATGGGCAAGGCGGTCGATGAGGTGCTCGTGCAGGTCAAGGGGTTCGCCCCGCTCCTGGCCGCCAACGACCCGAAGATGAAGCCGCTGGCCGAGGCCGCCAAGAGTCTCAAGAGCACTGTCAAGGATCGGAACATTATCATCTCCGCCAAGGTTCCCGGTTCGGCCATCGGCCAACTGCTCAATCCCGACGGCGAGTGACTGCGCCAAGAATCGATTGAACTCCAGCAAGGCCCGGGATTTCGGGCCTTGCTTTTTGGCTAACGGACGCCACGTTGCCCGGTCCACCCGGACCCCACGCCGCCCCCCGGACGTGGAACTTTCGTTCTCCCTGTTCGGCAATCCCATTCCCATCCGCTCGCGCTCATCTGATTGCGGGGCCGAAAAAACCCGACATCTCGCCAGACCTCAACCGATCGGCACCCCGGTTGCCTCTTTCGGAATGTGGACTTGCCCGCACTTCTTAGGGGCCATGCCATTGACTTCCCCCGACACGACCGACTCGGGCCCGCACGTCCGGGTTCTGATCGTGGACAAGTCCGAGTCCGACCGGGACCAGCTCCGGGAGGCGCTGGCGAGCGACCCCCGACTGGAGGTCGCGGCCACCGATGACCCCCAGGCGGCCCTCGACCGGCTCGCCGGCGAGCCGGTCCGACTCTGCGTGGCCGACCTCCACACGCACGGGACCGACGGGCCGGAGTTCGTCCGCGCCGTGCGCCGTCTGCGGCGGCCGGTCCGACTGGTGGCCACCGCGGCCGGGGCGTCCATCGCCGAGGCGGTCAACGCCGTGCGGCTCGGGGCCGACGACTTCCTCCCGAAGCCGATCAACGAGGACCGGCTCCGCCAGGTCGTCGAGCAGGTACTGGCGGACGACCCCGGGGGGAGCCCGAACCGGTTCCACGGGATCGTCAGCTGCAATTCGCGGATGCACGCCATCTTCGCGCTGGTCCAGGACGTCGGCCCGACCACCGCGACGGTCCTGATCCAGGGGGAGACCGGGACGGGCAAGGAGCAGCTCGGCCGCGCGATCCACGCCTCCTCGGATGGACGGGACGGGCCGTTCGTCGCGGTCAACTGCGCGGCAGTGCCCGAGACGCTCCTGGAGGCCGAACTCTTCGGCCACGAGAAGGGCGCGTTCACCGGGGCCGACCGGCAGCGGATCGGGAAGTTCGAGCTGGCCAACACGGGCACGCTGTTCATCGACGAGGTCGGGGACATCCCGGCGACGATGCAGGTGAAACTCTTGCGGGTGCTCCAGGAGCGGCAGTTCGAGCGGGTCGGCGGGGTGGACCCGGTCCCGGTGGATGTGCGGGTGATCGCGGCGACCAACCGGCCGCTGCGGAAGATGGTTCGCAAGGGCCAGTTCCGCGACGACCTGTACTACCGGCTCAACGTGGTGCGGATCGACCTGCCGCCCTTGCGGGCGAGGGCCGACGACATCCCGACCTTGGCCGAGCACTTCTGCCGCAAGTATACCCGCGCCGGGACCGCCTCGAAGCGGCTCTCGGAGGCCGCGCTGGACCGGCTCGCGCGCTACTCCTGGCCGGGGAACATCCGTGAGCTGGAGAACGTGATCGAGCGGGCGTGCGTGATCCACACCGGGGAGCTGATCGAGCCTTCGCACCTGCCGCCGG
>DATFWZ010000666.1:0-14034 GCA_035258765.1 Gemmataceae bacterium | reverse complement strand
CAGGACGGCCAGGGCCCGGACCTGGCGCCGGGCCCGGCGTGCGAGGCACTCGCGGGCTTCCACTTCGGCAAGCCGAGCCTCGGTCATGAGCCGCGTGAACTCGAGATCCCGGGCCCGGGTCTGTAGCCCGTCGAGGCAGTCGATCACCATTCGTGCCAACGCGCCCGCGTCGGTCGGCCGGTCGTCCGGGTCGGCCGCCAGGCACAGTTTGGCAAGTCGGATCAAAGACGGGTCGGCTCCGCACCGCTCCAGGATGATAAAGGCCCCGAACAACCGGCCGTTCCGGGCGTTTACCTTCATGACCTCGATCGGGCCGAAATACGGCGGCCCGCCGGTGAGAATCTGACACAGGATCGCCCCGAGGGCGAAAACGTCACCGCGCCGGTCCACGGCCCCCGTATCCCCGCGAGCCTGTTCCGGGGGCATGTACGCCAATGTGCCGAGGACCTCGCCGGCGCTGGTATACCCCGATACCGCATCGTCGGGGCCGACCGGAATAACGGCCGTGGCCTCGGTCACATGGTCCGTCGCCGGCTGCATGCCGTCGGCCGAGCCGAACGCGGACCCCTCAACGTCCTCGAACCCGTCCGGGCCTGGCCCGGCCGTCAGGTCCACATCCAGGTATTTGGCCAGGCCCCAGTCCATGACCTGGACCTCTCCGAACGCCCCGACCATGACGTTGTCCGGCTTCAGGTCGCGGTGAATGACCCCCTGCTGGTGCGCATACGCGATGGTGTGGCAGAGGGCCTCGAACACCTTGAGGAAATGGGCGAGGTTGTCGGAAGGTTGGGGGCGGTCGCGTAGCAGCCGGGCGAGGGTGCGGCCCTCGATCAGCTTCATCGCGATAAACGGTCGTGTGTCGGGGAGGCTACCGACCTCGTAGACGGGGACAATTCCCGGGTGCTGGAGGCGGCCGCTGATCCGGGCCTCGGACAGGAACCGGCGCAGCAGGTCGGGCCGGTCGAGGAACCGATTGCGCATCACCTTGACGGCGACGGTGCGGTTGAGCAGGCGGTCGTGGGCTCGGTAGACGATGCCCATCCCGCCCTTGGCGATGCGGTCGCCCAGGTCGTAGCGTCCGGCGACCGGGCCGAGGATGGCTGATTCAGGTTCGGCCCCGCGGGGTATGGCGGGCTCCAATCCCCGCGCCGGGGCCACGGCGGGGGGGTGGTCTAGGGCGTGCACGTGATGCGTGCCGGGGCGAGACCCGGTCCTTGGGGTGGGACGTTCGGCGGGATGTTGGATTATTCATCACGTTTCGAGGGTGGGCAAATGCCAGTTGGGGAAGTTGTGCCAGTTGGGCGAGATGTGCCGGCCGCATCCTGCTATCGGGCGAAGGTTTCGGGCCGGAGCACCGTACCGCTCGCGCAAACGGATGGCACGCTCGCAATGGCCAATCGCAGTTGGTTTCTGGTCCCCGGTCGTTCCGATGCGTGCCCGTCCACCGCAATTACCCGGTTACGTTCTCGGCTCCTGGCTGGGCGGTGGAGCATCGGCGGATGTGTACTCGGCCGTCGAGCAAGTCGGGGGGCGGGTGTGGGCGGTGAAGATCCTCCGCGACGCCGGGGCGGACGACCCGACCGCGCTCCAGCTGTTCCGCCGGGAAGCCGAGGTCGGGCTGGCCGTGCACCACCCGCGATTGGTTCGGTTCATCCGGGCCGAGACTCACCTGGCACCACCATTCCACATCGTGATGGAGCGGTTGCCCGGAGAGTCGCTTCGGACGGTTCTGCGGCGCGGTCGCTGGCTCGACCCGGTAACCGCGGGGACGGTCGCTCGGCAGCTGGCCGAAGCGCTGGCCGTTCTGCACACGGCCGGGTTCGTTCACGGCGACGTCAAACCGGACAACGTGCACATTCTGGCCGACCGGACCGCCAAGCTCCTGGACCTTGGTTTCGCACACCGCCCGGGTGCGGACACCCAGATCCTGGGCGACGGCTATGTTCTCGGAACCGCCAACTACATCGCCCCTGAACTCTGTCGGCGGCCGGCCGACGACGGCCCGGCCGCGGACGTGTACAGCCTGGGCGTAACCCTCTTCGAGTTACTGACCGGGGAGCTGCCCTATCCCGAGGACGACGTGGCCGAGACGATGGTGTTGCACCGCGACGGGCGGGCCGAAACGCTTTGGGACTGGCATGGGCGGTGGCCGATCGGGTTGAACGTGCTTCTCGACGGGATGTTGGCTCGTGACCCAGCTGACCGGCCGACGGCGTTTGCGGTCGCCCGCGAATTGGACGGGCTGTTCCCGCGCTGGGCCCGCGGGGCCGCGTGAGTCACTGCCCCGGCGCGGCTACTTCTTTGCTGCCTCGTCCTTCCACTTCTTCAATCCCTTCTGGCGGGCGTCGTTGTTCGGGAAAGACTGAAGCGTCAGGATGATCGTCTCCCCTTGCGCGGCCGCCCGGAGCCCGATGCTCAACCCGGCGCTCAACCCGTAGTCCTCGGGCTTCTTCTTTTGCGCCGAAACGAGGGCCGCGAACGCGCTATCGCCGAGCTGGAAGTCCTCCCCGCGGCCGCCGCGGAAGAGCGGGGTCGCGTCGCTCATCAGCTCTTCCAGTGCGGCGATCGCCTCCTTGTTCCCGACTTTGCCCAAAGCCTCGATTGCCAGGGCCCGGACGTTGAAGATCGACGCGTTTTTGTCCTTGGCCAGCCGTGTGAGGACCGGGACTGCCTCCGGGAACGGCTTTTGGCGGACGGCTATGACAAAGAACTGGTGAGACGTGATGTCGTCCGGCGGCTGACCCTCGACCCACCGGACCACGACCTGGCGCAGCACCGGGCCGACATCCGCTGCCCCGACACCCTCGGCCAAGGCGGGGTTGGCGAGCAGATGAGCCGGGTGATCCAAACCCTGCCAGTCCGCGCGATCCTTGCTTACCCGGCTGTGGACGAAGAAGAGGGCGGCCAGGTCGCCGACGTCTGCCGGCACTTGCTTTTGACCGACCCTGACAAGTCCGAGCAGGTCCCGGCATCGGGAAGTCACCGCGGCCTTCGCCGCCTTCGGGTCGGCGGCCGCCTGGGCGAGCAGCTCGCCGTTTGTTCGCACCATGTCCGCGAACAGCTTCCGCGAACCCGCGTTGAGTTTACCGACCGCCGTCGAATACTCGGCCAGCAGCGGCAGGTCATGCTTGTCCTTCCCGTCGACGTCGGCCAGGAAAGCCGCGGCCCGGCGCTTCCAGTCCGCCGCCTTCGCATGTGGGAGCAGGGCGATGCACCGGGTGCGGACTTCCTCGTCCTCGGACCTGGCCCCCGCGGTCAGGGCCGGCACCGCGGCCCCACCCATGTCAAGGAGTTGCTTCGCGGCCGCCTCGCGGGTCGCGTAGCGGGTGTGGCCCAGTTGTTTGACCAGCTCGGTCGCCTTCTTGAACTCGGGGGTCCCCTCGTCGCCCGGCTTCGGGTCCGCCGCCGAGGCGGGCAGCGCGATCAGAAGGAAGACCAGGGTGCGACGCATGGGTGCTCCTCGAATGAGCTTCCGACACCTCCCTAGGACAGGTTAGGAAACCCGCCCGACCGGACCCGTCTAACCGTTACATCCGCGCCCGTCCTTGCTCATTCTCCACCCCGGCCGGCCCGGCGTTTGCGGTTCCACGGAAGGGTTTACCTATATTGCCAGGAGGACGATCCCGATGGCCCTCCGCGCCGACCCCATGAGCAGCACCCTCGCGCCCGTCCCGTCCGCTGCCGACCGCGCCCGGCTCGGCGAGCACGACTACCACCTGTTCAATGAGGGCACCCACTACCGCCTGTACGAGAAGCTCGGGGCGCACCCGTGTACACGGGACGGCGTCGCCGGCACCCAGTTCGCGGTCTGGGCCCCGGGGGCCGACGCGGTCTTCGTCTTCGGCGACTTCAATAACTGGGACAAGCAGGCCACCCCGCTGTACGCCCAGGGCCAGTCCGGCATCTGGGTCGGGTTCGTCCCCGGGGTCGGGACGGGGGCCGCGTACAAGTACCACGTCCACTCCCGGTACAGCGACTACCGCGTGGACAAGGCCGCCCCCTTCGCCTTCTTCAGCGAGGTGCCGCCGAAAACCGCCTCCCGCGTCTGGGACATCGATTACGACTGGGGCGACCAGGAGTGGATGGAGAACCGCTACGAGCGCAACGGGCTCCGCCACCCGATTAGCATTTACGAAGTCCACCTCGGCTCGTGGATGCGCGGGGAGGGGGACACGTTCCTGTCGTACCGCGAGCTCGCCCCGCGGATCGCCGAGCACGTCCGCCAGACCGGGTTCACGCATGTCGAGCTGATGCCGATCACTGAGCACCCGTTCTACGGCTCGTGGGGGTACCAATCGACCGGGTTCTTCGCGCCGACCGCCCGGTACGGCACCCCGCACGACCTCATGTACTTCATCGACTACCTGCACCAGCACGGGATCGGCGTGATCCTCGACTGGGTGCCCAGCCACTTCCCGGGCGACGACTTCGGCCTCGCCTACTTCGACGGCACGCACCTGTACGAGCACTCCGACCCCCGACAGGGGTTCCACCCAGACTGGGGCAGCGCCATCTTCAATTACGGCCGGCACGAAGTCCGGTCGTTCTTGATGTCGAGCGCGTTGTTCTGGTTGGACAAGTACCACGCCGACGGGCTGCGCGTCGACGCCGTCGCATCGATGCTCTACCTGGACTACTCGCGCAAACCGGGCGAGTGGGTGCCGAACTGCTACGGCGGCAATGAGAACCTGGAGGCGATCGACTTCTTGCGGCGGTTCAACGAAACGGTCTACCGCGAGTACCCGGACGTGCAGACGTTCGCGGAGGAATCAACCGCCTGGTCGCAGGTGTCGCGGCCAACGAGCGCGGGCGGCCTCGGGTTCGGGCTCAAGTGGGACATGGGGTGGATGCACGACACACTGAAGTACCTGTCGCGGCAGGCGATCCACCGGGCGCACCACCAGGGCGAGCTGTCGTTTCGCATGGTGTACGCGTACAGCGAGAACTTTGTGTTGCCGCTGTCGCACGACGAGGTGGTGCACGGGAAGCGGTCGATCGTAGACAAGATGCCGGGGGACGACTGGCAGAAGTTCGCGAACGCGCGGTTGCTTTACGGCTACATGTTCGGGCAGCCCGGGAAGAAGCTGCTGTTCCAGGGCAACGAGTGGGCGCAATGGCGCGAGTGGCGGCACGACCACTCACTGGACTGGCACCAGCGGCCGTTCCCGCCGCACGCGGGGATGGAGCGGTGGGTGACGGACCTGAACCACATGTACCGGGCCGAGGCGGCCATGCACCAGGGCGACTGCCACGCGGGCGGGTTCGAGTGGGTGGACTGCACGGACTCGGCGGCAAGCGTGCTGACCTTTCTGCGCCGGTCAGACGCGGGCTCCTACGTGCTGGTGGCCTGCAATTTCACCCCGGTCCCGCGGTACAACTACCGGGTCGGCGTCCCGCACGGCGGCTACTGGCGCGAGTTGTTGAACTCGGACGCGACCGTCTACTGGGGCAGCGGTCAGGGGAACGCGGGGGGCGTGACAGCGGACGCGGAGCCGTGGGACGGGCGGCCGTACTCGGTGAAGCTGACGTTGCCGCCGTTGGGGGTGCTGTTCTTCAAGGGGACTTAAGCCGCGGGCTCGACATTGCGATGAATGCCATCACGTCGCGTCGGTCGATTCATCGTCAGGTGAGTTGCTCAGCATGCGGATGATGTGTTGGGCGAGGCGTTCCTTGATCTCTCGGTGTCTCGGAACCGGCTGCGACACACCGGTATTCGGGTTACGGTACCAGTCGTGCTTACCGCCGTGCCGCACGAGCTCGCAACCAATACCTTCGATCGTTCGAACGAGATCGGTACGCTTCACGGGATGGCAAGCTCGTCGACCTTTCGAATGCCCGGTAATTGGCCACTGGACAGGTCGAGGTACAGATCGCGCAAGTGCTCCCGCAGGTCTTCAAGCGACTCCCCTTGGGTCCAATAGTCCGGGTAGTCTTGGAGGAAGCCGAGCCAGGTTCCGTCTTCTTGCCAGTAAACGTATTTGGTCGTTTGCATAGCACCGCCCTGACTGAGACAGCCGGATCGCATCCTGGCCTGGGTCTATCCTAGCACTCCGGACCGACTCTCTGATCAGACGCCGACCGACCGTTCCGCCCGGGGGCTGACACCGGGCACCGCGCAAACCGCCCCCTCCGAATAACCGCCCGATTGCACGTCAAACGGCCGGTTGAACCGCGACCGATAGTTCTCCCACGCGATTGCCGACGTCAGCTCCACCATCTGCTTCGCGCTGAAGTGCCGGGCCACGTCGTCGTATACCTCCGGCGGCACGTCGGCGGGCGTGCGGGCCATCGCCTCCGCGTATCGCAACGCGGCCTTTTCCACCGCGGAGAATGCCGTCGAAGTCTCGAAGGTTGCCAGCTCGGCCAGGTCGCGCTCGGTGAGACTGCTTCGTCTGCCCACGGCAGACGCGATGTCGATTCAGAACGGGCAGCCGACGAGCTGAGAAGTGCGAATGCCGCACAGCGACTTGACCCGCGCCGGCACCGCGTGCGCCGAAGCTTGCGCCATCTCCATCCGCGCCACGGCCTTCATGAGCTTTGGATGGTGCGCCAGGATCGTCAACGGCTCGGGCAGCTCGGAGCTGCCCGTGATCTTGCGGATCCCCCGCCGCGTGAACCAGTACACGAGCCGCGTGAAGGGTCCCGCCTCCGCGGGCGATACTCCTTTGAGTCTTGACATGGTGATTCCTCTCGCGGGCGTTCAGTCGAATACCACGGTCTTGTGCGCGTACGCCAGGATGCGGTGGTCGATGTGCCAGCGCACGGCCCTGGACAGGACTACCTTTTCGAGGTCGCGACCCTTCTGCAGCAGGTCGTCCAGCCCGTCGCGATGCGATACGCGGACCACCTCCTGCTCGATGATCGGCCCCTCGTCGAGGTCCTCCGTCACGTAGTGACTGGTCGCCCCGATCAGTTTCACGCCGCGCTCGAACGCCCGATGGTAGGGACGCGCCCCCATGAACGCCGGCAGGAACGAGTGGTGGACGTTGATGATCCGCCGCGGATACCGGGCGACGAAGTCGGGAGACAACACTTGCATGTACCGTGCCAGCACCACCAGGTCGATCTTGTGGTCGTGCAGCAGTTCGAGCTGTTTTTGCTCGGCGTCGGCCTTGTTCCCGGGCTCGACCGCGACGACGTGGAAGGGCACGCCGTAAAAATCGGCCCAGCGCTTCGCGTCCTGGTGGTTGCTGACGACGAGCGGCACCTCACACGGCAGCTCCCCGCTCTGGTGCCGGTAGAGCAGATCGACCAGGCAGTGATCGTATCGGGAGACGAACACGGCGACCCGGTGCGGCAGGGCGGACAACTCCAGCCGCCATCGCATGGCAAACCGCTCGGCCAGCGGGGCGAACTTGCGCGTGAACTCGGCCGCGTCGAGCGTGAAATCGGTCCGGTCCCACTCGACGCGCATGAGGAACAGGCCGCGCTCGGCGTCCTGGTGCTGGTCGGCGTGGAGGATGTTGGCGTTGTGCCGGTAGAGGAAGTCGGCGACGGCCGCGACGATCCCCTTCCGATCCGGACAGTCGATGAGCAGGATGGCGGTGTTGTTCACGGACATCTCGGAAGGATGAAGGATGAGGGATGAGGGATGAGGGATGAATCTCAATCGTTCATCCCTCGTCCTTCATCCTTCATCCTTGTTCTATCCGTCCGTCGGCTCGACCGGCGGGCGGTCGCGGGCGAAGAGTCCGCTCAACCGGCCGCCCACGCCTTTCGCAAGAGACGAGGCCCGGGTGAAGAACCCGTCGTCGGGCGGGTCTGTTACCGCAGGCTCCTTCCGCCGTTCGGCCAGGACCTTGTCGTACTCCCCGGCCAATAGTCGCCGGAACTCCTCCGACGCGGCCCAGACCGTGATCTCCCGGAGCCGGATCGCGGGCCACGGGTGCGCGTTCCACACTTGTTGGAGCACCACCTCCGACAACACGCTTCCGACGCGATCGACGACCCCGCCGGAACGTTTCCGGTCAGTTGCCTCCTTCAACTCGGCCGCCTGGGCGGTCAGACTCTCCACCGACAGCTCGCTTCCGAAGCGCGATGCGCCGCCGGCTACCCAAAGCAAGCTCTGCTGCACCGCGTCCAGGTCCTGGATGGCGAGCAGGGCCACGCGATCGGCGGACAGGGCCGCCTTGCGATACCAGTCGAGCAACACGACCTGGAACCCGGCCGAAAGGATCGGCCCGACCCACGGGATGACATTGGCGAGCTGCACGAGCCGGTTGAAGTTCTCGGCGAGGAGCTTGTAGAAGCTGTGCCCGCACAGGATGTAGCCGAGTTCGTGGCCGACCACGGCGCGGAGCGGGCCGTCGGGCATGGCATCGACGAGGGCCGACGGCAGGACCAGGCACGCGTTCGCCCCGCCCATCGTCCGCGGCCTGTAGTTGGACGACGTGTCCAGAAACACGTGCGGCGACGGCAAACCGAGCGTGCCGGCGATGTCTTCCACCAATCGAAACAGGGTCTGGCCTTGAGTCGGACCGAGCCGGGTGTTGTCGGCCAGGTTAAGGAGGTAGAAATCCTCCTCGGCCTCGCGCATGAGCCGGTCGAAAACGGTCCGGCCCATGAGCCCCGCGGCCTTCTCAACCACGGCCTGGAGGCCGGCCCGGTCGAGCGGGTGCATGACGTGCTCGGCCGTCAGGCCGGGCTTGAGCTTCTCGGGCATGAGGGGTGCCTCCGTAGCGTGTGACTACGGTAAACTATGCACCGGCACCCTCGTCATCCCCAGTACGTCCAATTCAGGATGTCCTGCACCGCCGTTTGGCCACTCGTTCCGCCGGTGAAGCCGAAGTAGGCCGTGGTCCCGCCGACCAGACCGGGGATGTCGACGTTGTACGATTGCGCGGCGGTCGCCCCGGTTGTCAAGTCGCGGATGGCCACCGACAGGTTGGTTCCGACGTAGGCAACGCTCACGCGGAACACGTGGCCGGAGTGCAAATCGATTCCGCTCGCGAGGAGGTCGGTGGCACCGCCGGTCGGCGCGGCGCCGTTCGTGTAGAGCCCGGTCGAGCTGGCGCCCTCGCCGGCATTGTCGAACAGGTCGAACTTGATCGCGGCGCTCGTCCCGATGCCCTGGTAGCCGAGGCCACTTCCCGAAAGGCCGAGGGCGGTGTTCCCGGCCCCCTGGATGACGAAGGCGAACCCGTCGGCCGCCGCGCTCGTGAGCTGGAAGTCGAACGCCGTCGCGAAGCCGGCCGTGCTAACCTTGTTTGTGGAGAACAAGCTCCCGGCCTGGCTTGTGCCGCCGTCCGTGAGGCGGGCGGACGAGCCGGCGAACCCCGCCGACCCGTTGGCCGTCAACCCGGTCGCGCCGGCGAACCCCCCGGAGAAGTCGAGGCTCGCGGAGTCACGCGGGCTCTCGGCGGGTCCGGTCCCGGTCGGGACGAAGTCGGGGTTCGTGGCCAAGAGGAGCTTGTCCACGACTGCCCCGTCCTCGCGCATCCAGACGTTGACGGTGTGGATGCCAGGGGTTGTCACATCGATTGTGGCCACGCTGTGGTCGAGGGTATTGCGGACCCAGCCGTACGCCGGCTTGAGTGGCCCGATCCGGTCGGAGGTGGCGACGGCCGCACCATCCAAGCCGACGTGGAGCGTGTCGTCCGCCGTGGTCGGGGCCCGGCCGCGGATCCAGACGTAGTGAGCGCCCGCGTGGGTGAAGTTGACGCGGAAATCGAGTCGCGGGCTGTTCGTGAGATACCCCGTGTTCCGGGCAACACCGGTATTCGGGACGGCCTGCATCGTGCCTTCGCCGGAGAAGCCGGACAGGTTGTAGTTCGCGACCCAGTTTTTCCCGCCCTGGCCGACGCTCGCGTCGAAGTGCTCGGCTTCCATGACCGCAAGTCCGTCGCCGCCAGCGTCCTGGCGGAACGCACGGAGAGTCGCGGGGGCGTCGTGGCTGAGATGGGACACCGGGATCACCTGCTTCGCGATCCCCGGCCCCTTCCATTGGAGGACCAGGCCCGCAGCCCCAGCGTCCTCGAAGAACTCCGTGCGCAGGCTGTGGGACCCGACCGTCAGGGTCCGCGTGGCCGACCGCCCGCGCATCACGTGGCGGCCGTCGTTGTCGATTAACAACTCGCCGTCAAGCCAGACCTTGGACCCGTCGTTCGAGGTCACGAACAAGGTGTAGCTGCCGGCCGTGTCGACCCGCAAGTAGCCGGTGTGCCGGGACGCGAACGTGTCATTGAAGCGGGCGTCGAGCCCGGGCCACCGGCCCATCGTCGCCGGGTACCGGACGGTCGAGTCAATTCGCGTCACGTCCGGCGTGAGCCCGGTCAGATTCGGCAATACCGTCAGAGGTGTGGTGAAGTCAAAGAACTCGGCCGTCAAGCCCGGCGTCTCGGTGGTGTAAGTGGCCACGTAGGTCGTGTCGCTCGCCGGGGTGTTCACGACGTGGGTGGCCGCCCCGCGGTCGGACCAGTTGGCGAATCGGATCGTGACCCCGTTGACGGTCGTGATCGGCGGCGCCTCGATCGTTCGATCCATGCCGACGACGCTCTCGACCGGCCCAGTCACCGGTTGCCCGTCAATCGACAGGCCCGCACCGGACGGGTTGGCCGCGAGAGTCAGCTTCACCTTCACCGGCAATACGTCCTTCGTGACCGTGGTGCTGGCCCCGTTCGCGTCGGTGACGGTCAGGATGATCCGGTAGAACTGGTCTGGGTCCGCCTCATTGAAATCAGCGACGAACGACCCGCCGGTGGCGCCGCCGAACTCAGGCACGTGGGGGTGGAAGTGGGTCTTGTGCCCGAAGTCTACGCGCCAGGTGAACGCACTCGCCGGCAGCGTGCCCTGCTCCGGGTCGGTGGCGGTGCCGGAAAAGTTGATCGTCTGGCCGAACGTGTAGGTGGCCGGGGCGGTGATTGTTGCCGTGGGGAACTGGTTGACTGTGAGCGTGGCCGCGTTGCTCGTCGCGCTTCCAAGTGAGTTGGTCACAATCACTCGGTACTGTCCCGCGTCGGCCGTCGCGGCGCTGGCGATCGAAAACGTAGCGCTGGTCGCCCCCGCGACGTCGGTCCAGGTCGTGTTGATCAGCTTCTGCCACTGGTAGGAGAGCGAGACGGTGCCGGTCGCGGTGACAGAGAAGTTCGCGGGCTGGCCGACGTTCACGGTCAGATTCGTAGGCTGCTGGGTGATGATCGGGGCCTGGCCGACGACGTTGACTGTCAGCGTGGCCGGGTTGCTGGTCGCTGACCCGGCCGAGTTGGTGACGATGACGCGGTACTGCGCGGCATCCAACTGCGTCGTGCTGCCGATCGTGAAAGTTGACGAAGTCGCCCCGTTGATGTTCGCCCAGGCGATGTTGATCTGCTTCTGCCACTGGTACGAGAGGGGCGGTCCGCCCGTGGCGGTGACGCTAAAGCTGGCGGGCTGCCCTTCGTTGACCGTTACGTCGGTCGGCTGCTGCGTTATGGTGGGCGCCTGGAAGGCGATCCGGTGGACGGCGCCATCGGCCCCCGAGAGGTAGTACAGGTTGCCGACCGAGTCGACTTTGAGGTCGCGCAGAGCCCCGGGCGTGCCGGTGGCGAAGCCGGTCGACGTGTCCGGGTTGTTCGCGCTGCCCGGCGTGGCCGGGTCGAAGACGCGGATCCACCCGGCGGCCAGGTCCTGGTAGAAGTACTTGCCGACGTAGCTGGCCGGGAACTGGGCGGTCGCCGGGTCGTAGAACGTGCCGCCGACGATGGCTGCCCCGCCCCCGGCCGGGCCGCCGGAGTGGTTGTAGGCCAAGAGCGGGTCGTGGTAAGTGCCCGCCGCGAATGCCGGCGGCGGGTGGCCGAACCCGTCGGTCGCCCCGCCCCGCCAGCCGTAGTTCCCGCCGGCGATGCTGTCGTCGATCTCCTCCCAGGTGGCCTCGCCGACGTCGTTGATGAAGATGCGGCCGGTGCCCGGCTGGACCGCGAACGTGAACGGGTTGCGCAGCCCGAGCACGTAGATGAGCTGGTTGATGCCGGTGGCCGTGCCGACGAACGGGTTATCGGCCGGGATCAGGTGGCCGACCGCGGTGTCATCCCGCGTCGCCAAGCTGCTATTGAACTTCGCCACGTCGATTCGGAGCTGCTTGCCGAGCAGGTTGTCGAGCGTCTGGGAGACGCGGTAGGTGTTGTTGTCGGGGCCGACGAAGGTCTGGACGTTGTCGCCGGCGTTCGCGTAGAGCATGCCGTCTTTGCCGAAATGGATCGCCCCGCCGTTGTGGTTGGTGGCGCCGCTGAGGGTGTTCCAGTCGAGGATCGGGGCCTCGTTGATGAACAGTGGTTGTTGCGGGTTGGTGTCGTTGACGGTGAACCGACTGAGCTGGTTGTGGATCCCGGTGGCCCAGGAAGCCGCGCCGGCATTCGGGTTTGTGTAGTACAGGTAGACGAACTTATTCGACGCGAAGTTCGGGTCGAAGGCGATGCCGAGCAGGCCCCGTTCGCCGGAAGAGCTGACCGTCAGGGTCAGCGCCGTGAAAGTGGTGCCGCCGCTCTGGACCAGCTTCACCTTGCCGCCCTGCTCGAGGACGAACAGCCGGCCGTCGGGGGCGAACTCCATCGCGGTCGGCGCGCTGAACCCCGAGGCGACCAGGGCGTCGGTGAACCCCGACGGCAGGATCGTCGGAGTGACGCGGTCTTCCAGCAGGTCAAGTCGGAGGGAGGCCGAGCGTCGAGCCGGGCGGACGGAGCGGGTCTTCCGGGTCATTGGAGTAGTCTCGCGAAGGAAACCCCACAAGCCAGTCCGAGCGCCCGCGGGTGGACTTCGCGCCGCCGCCTCGGGGAAGGCGGAATCGGCGCGGCGAATCCTCGACCGCGAATCCGTCGGACACTACAGTGGGCGGGGCTGCTCGGGCTGTGAAGTCCCGTGAAACGGACAAATACACCGACCCGGTCAAGACGGGTGTCATTCGTGCGATTCGTCGGCGGCCCGGGTTCGAATGCGCCGGCCGAGTTCGATTGAAGGTTAACTTGCGGCGGCGCGGATTGTCAAGCGCCCGCCAACCGAGTGGCGATTGGTTGCACTGATTCGGGTCAGACCGCGGTTGAAGATTGCCAGGGGTCGGGGTGTAGGTTGGCAATCTTCAACTGAAGTGACCCCAAAATGTCCCCCGCCAAATTGGCAGTCGGAATTCGCCGTGCGTGAACTTTGCGAGGCGCTCAGTAATTGGACCATACCCCCGGCGTCGCCACCTCGACCAGGTGCCCGTCCGTGTCGCGGAAGTACAGGCTGACGCCGCCGCGCTCCCAGTGTTGCTCATGTTCGATGGTCACGCCGTTCTGGTCGAGCCAGTCGCGCCAGGCGGCGAGCTCGTCCGCTCGAATGGCGAAGGCCAGGTGCAGCTGCCCGTCGCCGTCGTGCGGCACCTGGGGCATGTGGGCCGATGCCCCCTTCTTGAATAATAAGAGCACCTGGCCCGGCCGTACCGCGAGGGCAATGAGCCGCTCCACCCGAGTGGCGACCGGGAACCCGAACACGGTCTGGTAGAACTGGGCGGATCGCTCCGGATCAACGACGTAGAGGGCCGTTTCCAGGATTCCGTCAATCGGCGGCACGACAACTCCCATTAAGACAACACGCCAATCATCCACTTGACAGGCGGGAAGGTCGTGTCCACGCCCGCGAACCCGGCCACGCCCATCGCCACGCCGAACGCCGCCGGCACAAGGGCCAACCCAAACAGCCACCACCGCTTTAGCAGGGCCGTGACGCCCATCATCGCCAATCCAATGGTCAGAGCAGCCTCGGTCAGGTCGAACTGGTCGTCCTTGGCGCTCAGCTCCTCGTATTCCTTCTGCGCCTGCTCGGCATCGGCCTTCTGTTGCTCGCTCTTCTCCTCCTGACTTTTGGCGCGCTTGCGGTACTCCGCGGCCTTCTCCTCGCGGGCCTGGCGCTCGGTCGCCGACTCATCTGGGCGGGGGATGCTCAGCTCGTCGGCGGTGGTCTCGTACACCGCGAGCCGGACGTTGCGGGCCTGGAACCAGGCCCAGTTGTTGTTTCGATCGGCCTGCTTCAGTTGCATCTGCTGGCCGATGTTGTTGCCCTTGACGTTGCAGATGCCGAGGAAAG
>DATFWZ010000665.1:0-4281 GCA_035258765.1 Gemmataceae bacterium | reverse complement strand
ATCTCTTGCGACACCCCGCTGAGGCTTCGCTCGCGTACGGCAGTTCGGCGGCCAGGTCCGACGCCGCGGGCCGCGCCCGCGAGAGACGCCGCGGCTTTGTCCAGTTCCGTCAGGGCGGCCGCGAGGTCCCCCCCGGCTTTGGTTTCTAGGTCTTTGATCTCTGAACGCAGTTTCTCGATCCGGGTCACGGTCTCGCGCGCCTGTCGCACGCCCTCGTAACACTGCATGGACAGCTCGAACTGCTTTGTCAGTCCCTCGGCGGGCGTCTTGACGCGCGGGTCCATCTTGATCGTCAGCGGCTGTTCGGAGGTTGCACCACCTGCCGTCAGGCGCACGGTGTAGTGGCCCGGACGGGCCCACGGGCCGGTCCGCTCGGGCGGGGTATCCATGTAGACCGCGGTCATCGGGTACCTGCTGCCGCCGCCGCTGCTTGCCGGCGGATAGTGCAGGTCCCAGACGAAGCGGTGCGGCCCCGCGGCCGCCGACAGGACTTGTTGTGGTCGGATCCAGTACGTCGCGATGCTCAGCGATTTCTCGTCTACCGGCTCCGGCCGGTCCGCACTCGAATAACGGCGCACCAGCTTGCCCTTCGCGTCCAGGATTTCCAGCGACACGGGGCCGGCTACCGAGTCCTTCAGGTAATAGTCGATGATCGCGCCGTCGGGCGGGTTCTTGCCGCCCGGCTCCTCCGGCGGGAGCGGTGTATCGGTGTTCGTGTTCCACCGGACCCGGTACGCCAACTGCGGCCGGAACAGTTTCGCCTTGGCCGCGGCGACCTTGTCATCCAGTTGCCGCAGCGGCGTGATGTTGTCGAGAATCCAGAACGATCGGCCGTGCGTGCCGACCACCACGTCGTCGTCGTGGATCACGAGGTCGCGGATCGAGGTAGCCGGCATATTGAGCCGGAGCGGCAACCACTCCTCGCCGTCGTCGAACGAGACGTGCACCGCCCGCTCCGTGCCGGCGAATAATAGCCCCTTGCGCTCCGGATCCTCCCGCACCGCGTTGACCGGTCTGTTGTCCGGAAGGCCGCGGACGATCTCTTTCCAGGTCTTGCCGCCGTCATGCGTCCGGTAGATGTGCGGCCGCGTGTCGTCGAGCCGAATGCGGTTGACTGCTGCGTAGGCCGTGTCCGCGTCGAAACGACCGGCGTCCATGAGTGACACCTTGCTCCACGCGGACAAGCCGGGCGGCGTCACGTCCTTCCACGTCTTGCCCCCGTCGCGCGTCACGTGGATCAGGCCATCGTCGGTGCCGGCCCAGATCGTGCCGGCGTCCTTGTACGACGGGGCCACCGTGTAAATGACGCCGCGGCGCGGTTGCCGGGCCATCTCCGGCGTGCTGTAGATGCCGACGCTTTCCGGTACCTGCGCCCGTTCGCGCGACAGGTCCGGGCTGATAACCGTCCAACTGTCCCCGCCATCGGTCGTCTTGAAAAGCACGTTCCCGGCGAAGTAGAGCGCCCTGGGGTCAATCGGCGAGAAGATCAGCGGCGCGGTTCTCACGAAGCGGTACTTGCCGGTGCGCAGTGCCTCGGGGCCGACGTCCTGCGTCTGGCCGGTCGTGCGGTCGAACCGCGTTACCTTGCCGCCGTAAATCAGGTTCGGGTTCAGCGGGTCCGGCGCGACGTAGCCGTACTCCTCGACACCGACCGGGTGCCACTCGCGGTAGGTGATTTGGCCGTACGGCCCGCGGCTGGCGACCGCCGCGGAGCCGCTTTCCTGCTGGCCGCCGTAAACCCAGTAGGGGAACTGGTTGTCCGTGATGACGTGATAGAACTGTGCCGTCGGCTGGTTGTACCACGAACTCCACGTCTCGCCACAGTTGACCGAAACGCAGGCACCCTGGTCGCCCGCGAGGAGGATGATCCGCGGGTCGGCCGGGTTGATCCAGAAGGTGTGCGGGTCGTCGCCGCCGGGGGCCCCCTTGAACGCACTGAAAGTCCGGCCGCCGTCGATCGACTTGTACGCGCACGTGTTCGCCACGTAGACCACGTCCTTGTCCTTGGGATCGACCTTGACCTCGGCGAAGTCGGATCCACGGCCGGACAGCCGCGACTCGGAGTTGATGCGGGCCCAGCTTTCGCCCGCGTCGTCGGAGCGGTAGACGCCGCCGCGCAAGCCCGCATCGACCATTGCGTACAGTCGCTTCGGGTCGCTCGGCGCGACCGCGACGCCGATACGGCCCAGCCGCTCCTCGGCGGTCGGTAGTCCCTTGGTCAACGGCTTCCAGGTGGTGCCGCCGTCGGTCGACTTGAACAATCCGCTGCCGGCGCCCTGCCACGACCCGTTTTCCCAAGGACCTTGCCGCGACTCCCAGAGGACGGCGTAAACCGTCTGGGCGTTGGCCGGGTCCAAGGCGAGGCAGACGGCGCCGGTGTTTTCGTCCCGCGACAGCACCTGCTCCCAGGTCTTGCCGCCATCGGTGGAGCGGTAGACTCCGCGCTCCTTGTTCGGCCCGTACGGGTGGCCGAGTACGGCGACGAAGAGTCGGTCGGGGTCCTTGGGATCGACGATGATGGCCGAGATCTGTTGTCCGTCGCGCAGCCCCATGTTCTTCCACGTCTTGCCGCCGTCGGTCGACTTGTAGACGCCGTCGCCGGTGGATAGGTCGGGTCGTTGCAACCCCTCACCGCTACCAACATAAATGACCTCGGGCCGGGACGGGGCGACGGCCAGAGCGCCAACGGACCCCGTCGGCTGGTCGTCGAAGATCGGCTTCCATGTGCGCCCGGCATCGGTGGTTTTCCAGACGCCGCCGTTGTTGACGCCAACGTAGAAGACGCTCGGCTGGCCGGGCACGCCGGTGGCGCCGACTGTCCGGCCGCCGCGGAACGGGCCGATCATGCGCCAGCTCAGGCTGGAATAATGGTCCGCGCTGACCGGGCCGTCGGCGACCGCGGTCGCTGCCGCGAACAGGAGGCCGCCGGCGGCCGCGAGCGAACGACAGAACGACATCGGGCGTCTCCTGGGAGTTGGACAGGTGGCGGAAGCGAATTATCACGAACTCGAATGGATGTCGCAAGCACCCGGCTTATCGCTCGCTCTGTTTCAGCAGCGCCTCGAGGTGTTCCTTCCACACGACCGCCTTGGTGTGGGTGCCGTGCCCGACCGTCTCCGGCCCGATCGGGATGACGACCGCCCGTCCGTTCTTCACCCGCTTGACTTCGCGCTCCAGGATCCCCAATTCCGGCGGGTTGATGAGGTCGTCCGCGAAGTTGACCGCCAGCAGCGGCGCTCGGATCTTCTCCAGATTCGGGCCCGGGTCGTAATCGGAGGAACTCTCGAACGCGTACAAGAGGTCGTTGGCATCCAGCCGGGCCAGCAGGTCGGACACGCCCTTTTCGAAGACCTCGTCGGCCTTAGTCAGTGTGGGTGCTAATTTTTGCCGCTGCAACGGGCTGCTACTCATCAGGAACAGCATCTCGGCCGCGAACCGGAGGCCCCGCGGCTGGGATACGTATTCGCCGCCCTTCCACTCCGGGTCGGCGCGGATCGCGTCGATGATCGTCTTCCGCCACATGCGGTTCCGGCCGGAGATCGGCGCGGGCAGGCTCGCCAGCGGCATCATCGCGTCCACGAAGTCCGGGTACGTTTCGCCCCAGAGCCACGTGTGCATGCCGCCCATCGACTGGCCCAGCACCAGCCGAAGATGGTTGACCTTCAGCCCCTCCGTCAGCAGGCGGTACTGTGCCAGGATGAGGTCCCGGTAGCCGTACCGGGGGAACTTGGCGTGCAGACCGTCGCTGGGCTTGGTCGATCGGCCGTGGCCGAGGTTGTCGGGCAGGATGATGAAGTAACGCGTCGCGTCGAGCGGCCGGCCGGTGCCGAACAACTCGGCGGCGAACAGGTCGCCCGGCCCGCCCTTGCGGACCAGACTGCCCCCCTCGCCGCCGGTGCCGTGCAGGATGAGGACGGCGTTGCGGACCACTCCCTGCTCGTCCCGCTTGGGCGTGCCCACGGTCCGGTAATGGATACGCACTTCAGGCAGCTCTTCGCCGGACGCGAATCGGAAGTCCCGGAGTGTGACGTCGCCGTCGACTGGTGCAGGAAAGTCCGCCGCGATGAGCGGACGGCCAACCAGCGAGAGGAACACGACGGCGATCCCGATGCGCATGGCTGTTGCCCCAATAGAGAATTGCCGCGGGCGGCGACGCGCCCGAAGTCGTCAATTACGATAGTCGCTCCGGTCGCCGGCGAGTTCGACTACTTGGTCGCAGACTTGAAGTGTTGGTGGCATAGTCGGAATGCCCGCCAGTCGGCTGGAGCGGCGGTGTGAGCG
>DATFWZ010000664.1:0-11032 GCA_035258765.1 Gemmataceae bacterium | reverse complement strand
GTCCAGCGAGGTCAAGCGTCCCGCAGTACGTTGACGGTGAGCCACAGCACTTTCGCCGACAACACCGCCACCAATGACGGCGGCGGCATCGACAACTTCGGGACGGCGACGGTGAGCGGCAGCACGTTCACCGAAAACACCGCCGGCTCGGGCAACGGCGGCCTCAACAACGAGCGAATCGGGCTGCTGACCCAGTTCGACAACCAGTTCATCAACGACCGGTCGCCCGACGTCTTCCACTAAGGGAACCGGCGACAACACCCTGGTACGGAGGCTGTATGGACGAAGCATCGGACCCACCCGCGGCGGAACGGGCGTTCTTCACCGCACTGGTCGAGGCCGGACCGGAAGCCCTGGATCGGGTCCTGGCCGACGATTTCTTGCTGATCGACGTGATGAAAGGAGCGGAGATCACGAGGGCCTCGCTGCTGGAGGTCCTCGGATCGGGTCAGCTCCGGTTCGAAGTCATCGAGCCAGCCGAGCAGCGCGTGCGCCTCTACCCGACGACAGCCGTGGTCACCGGTCGCACGCGGATGAGCGGGCGGTTCGCGGGGGCGCCATTCGCGGCCCTCAGCCGCTACACCCACGTCTACGTCGAGCAGCAAGGCCGGTGGCGCCTGGTCGCGGCACAGGGTACGCCGATCGCGCCGGAGCCGGAGCAGCCAGCCGCCACGCCGCCGGCACAGGCTACGGCGGCCTCAACAACGAACCGGACGGGCTGTTGACCCAGTTCGACAACCGGTTCACCGACGACCGGCCGCCTGATCTTCCCCTGATGGAAGCGGCCCTCCCGTGGCCCCGTGTCCTCTGGCGGGAAGCGGGGTGACGCGAGGCGTGTTCGGCGGCATTCCGGCCTTCGCGGTGAACACCAACAGTTACCCGGTCCCTCACCCGGGCCGTCCCTGCCTCGCCCGGCGCCGGTGCGCGGATCAGGCGATCCGCGCATCAGCGCGGCAAGCGCGGCCCGAGATGTGAGCGTGACGCACGCCGCGGCAATGGCGGCTTGTCTTGTCCTTACCCCGGGAGGCCGCCAGAGCCTCGGCCACCCGGGTCATGTATCAGGCTCAACTAATTGCTTCCTCACTCAGGAGCTTTCTGATGTCCGTTCCCCGTTTCCTGTCGAAAGTTTTCCGCAAACCGGGTCGACGCAATGGCGCGCCGGCGCGCAGGCCGGCCCGGTTCCGCCCCGCCCTGGAGGCGCTGGACGACCGGCTGGTCCCGTCCAACGTCACCACCAACCTGGCCGGCGGCAACCTGACCCTGACCGACGACGGCTCGGTCAGCTTCACCATCAGCCAGGCTCTCCCCGGCCGAATCACCCTCACCCCGGCCGACGGCACGACGATTAACGGGCAGAACGGCCCCGTGACCATCCAGGGCGTGACCGGCAGCCTCGCCTACAACATGGGCGCCGGCAATGACTCCGTGACCTTCGACCTCTCCCGGAAAGACATCGTGATCGCCGGCGACCTGTCAATCACCGGCAGCTCGGGCTCCAAGACCGTCGTCACGAAGACCGACGGGTCGACCAACTTCCTGAGCGTGGGCGGCAATTTCTCGGAGATCTACGGCAATTCCACCGGCGTCGAATTGACCCGGCTCAACCAGTTCAATGTGACCGGAAACATGACGATCGACCACGCCAATGGGGGCTCCCTCGTCTTCCTCCGCGTGGACCCGGCCAACCTCGGCGAGGTGTTCAACAGCGTTGGCGGGAACCTGATCGTCGATAACGTCACAGCGACCGGGGCGGCCGCCTCGGGCTTCGACGTCAATGCCCTCGAGGAGACAAACGTCGGCGGCTTCGTCCGCGCCAACATGGGCTTCGCCGACCAGAGCGGCGACGCCAACAACGGAGTCGCCGGCTGGACGAGTTTCGGCTCCCGGTCGGATCAGACCGTCAACGTGGGCGGCAATGTGACGATGATGGCCCGGAGCGGGTTCCTGTCGTTCGGCGACTTCGCCAACGACGGCATGGAGGTGCAGAACGCGCGGGTCACGGGCGACGTGACCATGAACCTCGGCAGGGGCGTGGGCAACACCGCCCTGTTTGGCGGCGGCGACACCCCCAACAGCACCTCCGCCCACTCCGTGAACATCACGGGCCGCGGGGCCCACGACGGCGCCACCCTGGCCAATGGGAGCGTCACGGGGAACCTGGCGGTTTCGCTCCTGGGCAACAGCGCCAATTCCATCGCGGTGGACCAGTTCCTGGTCGGCGGCGCCACCTCCCTCAGCACTGCCGGCGGCAACAGCTCGATCGCCATCGACGACCTGGCCCCCGGCTCGACGTTCGTCGGCCAGGTGGGCATCAACATGTCGGGGACCAACAACTTCCTGTCGATCAACAGCAAGCACCGGTCGCCCGACACCGACACGACCGTCTTCAACGGCGCCGTGACGGCCAGGCTGGGCCACGGGATCAACACTCTTCACGTGGCTGCGATCGGGGATGTCGATTTTGAGGCCCCCGCGTCGTTCAACATCGGTTCGCCGGCGAGTACCTCCATCGTGGTCACGAGCAACCTCACCGGGCGCACCCCGATGGTCACCCGAACCGGCATGTGAGCCGTGGCCCGGCGACGTTCGGTCCGTTCGGAGCCGTGTTCATGGACAGGAACGGGGGCACGGTGGACGTGCTGAGCAACTACGTCGCCAAGGTGGCGAACGCCCACGGTTAACCTATTCTCTCTCCCGGGGCGCCCCTTCCCTCGCCCTGCGTCGGTGCGCGAAGTCTGTCCGCACATCGCCGCGGCGGGGACGTCCCGGGAAGTGACCGTGACCGGCGCAATCGACGAAGTGGCCGCGGTCCATGACGGACTTGCCGACCACACCAGATTGACACTCGGAGGCGAATCTCCGCGGGTAGGCCGGAAGTGGTTCGGCCGAAATGTTCCCTGAGAGTAGCGGCGACTGGATTTGAACCAGTGACAGGTCGATTATGAAACACACGCGGCAGGCCGTCGCGGGCAGTGGTACCCACTTGCATTCTTGCGTTTACGGAGAACCTCCCCGTTTGCAAGCAGCGTTGCGAGGCTCTACCGGCCCATACGTTGCAATTGCATGAGACAGCGGAACTTCCGCGCACTGGCAGGCCATCTACGCGAGGGTCTCCTTGAGTGGAATGCGGAACGTTCCACATTCCACCGCGCCTTGCCCGTTGATCAACGCTGCCGACCCCAAGTCGGCACGACGGCTCAGGTCTCAACCAGCCGGCTCTATCCGGCAAGGGAGCGTGCAGAGACTCCGTTCTATGCCTCGGCACCAAAGTACATCCACCGTGCCCGGCACAACGGCCGGCATCGGGTAACCCGCGGTCAGCACGAAGTTCATTTCCGTCTCTGATTCAGTGCCGACATTCCCGACAATCTCGAACACATCGTCGTACCCCGGGACCCGGACTTGCAACGGGGCGAGTTGCCCGATGGTCGTATCCGGTGGCGCCGGGGGGGATCGCAAGACCCGCAGCGCGACGTCGAGCGACCGGAGGTTGTCGAGGAAGCAGGCCGAGAGATCGAGATCGATCCGGCCGCCGTCCGACTCCACGGTTGCCCTCATGTGGCTGGCCCTGCAAAGAACCCGCTGAGGCCCGCTGCCGAACTCCAACGCTCCGCAGCGGCGGCCGGGCTGAGTGACGGCGAACTCTTAGCAACTTGGATCGCGGCTGCCGTCTGCCGCGGCGTCCGGCTCCGCACTTCACTTGCGACGAGTCCACTTCGCCTCCATCGCGAAGTACACCTTGCCGTCCCGCCTCCTGGCCTCGGTCGTGGACTGCACGGCGTCAACGTCCACCAGCAGCGCCGTCATGGCATGCCTGATCCCCGTCCCCAGGTCCTGCTTCAGGACGAAGGTCTTGGCGTCGCGGTCCCACTTGCCGCCCCCCGACAACCGCGCCCCCGGAGCGGAAGAACCAGGCGCGGTGAGCCTTCTTGCTGTCGATGCGTGTCCAGTGGACTAGGAACTCCTGCTTCAAACTGTCGGCGCCCGTGCCCTGGCCGAACCGCCCGCCGAGCACCCACTCGCATTTGACGGAGCCGATGGTGCGCATCTCCTGGAGGGATCACTCGGCGGCCTTGCCGGCGGCTTGCGTGTCGCAGGTGCCGACGAGCGAATCGATCGCCTTCAGCTCGGGCTGGGGACCGCTCCCCGCGGCGAGCCGGGCGGTCCCTGGACGTGGGGCCACGGACGGGAGTGTAACCCCAGCCGTCTGGCGAAGCAAGTGTCAGGAATGGCTTGGTCAGGAGTGATTTTCCCCTCCTGCTTGTCGTCGCCTCGACCCACGACCTGCGCAACCCGCTGGCCCCGATACGCAACGCCGTCCAGCTCCTCCTCCGGACCGGCCCGCAAGAGCCGCATGCGAGTTGGTTGGTAGCGCGGTCTACGCATTCGCAATCTTTGATGCAACGGGATGTGACGACTGAGAACGTGTGCGGAGAAAAGCCGGACAAATTTGATTCGTGATGTGCAGATCCCGCTTGGGGATGCCTCACTGGGTTTTTTGTTTAGGTTGTGCGTGCGCTCGGCTGTATCGTGTAGTGAATTGACTCGGCCTTGCGGGCGTGCCGAACGCTGATTTGCACCGATCTCGGACCACCGCCCGGCAATCTCCCGTCGGCTGCCCCGAGCGGGGCGAGAGGGACGCCATTGTGAGTGCCGCGCCCGACACACAACGCGAGAACCAGAGCTTCGCCGAGGCTGCCTTACGCTTGGGTGGCAAGTCGGACGAAGAGGTTCGTCGCACGGGGGCGATGGACAAGGCCGATGAGCAAGTCGAGAAGCTGTTCGCCGAGCGACTCCGCACGACTGGCAGCCCGGTCCACCGCGCGGTCTGGGAGAGGACGGTCCCGCTCGACCTGTTCCGCCCGCCGCCGTTGCCTGACACTGCCCCGTGCGACGAGGCGATGGACCGGTCGCTGGAGGTGGTCCGCCGGCGCCGCGAGGCGGGCACCCTGTACGACGACCAGGGCAAGGTGTCAGACGCCACCGTGGACGACCTGTCGCGGGCCGGCTACTGGGGCATGTTGATCGGGACCGAATACGGCGGCCAAGGCGCGCCGTTCGCCCGCTACGCCCGGTTTCACACCCGCATGTCTACGGTCGAGGAGATGGTGGCCGGCATGGGCTCGGTCCACGGCTGCATCGGGGCTGTCGATCCGCTCAAGACCTTCGGCACACCCGAGCAGAAGTGGCGGTTCCTCCCCCGAATGGCCAGCGGCGAAGCTCGCTCCGCCTTTGCCCTGACCGAGCCTTGCGCGGGCTCCGACCTGACGGCCTTGCGGACGACCGCGGTCGAGGCCGGCGACCACTTCGAAGTCACCGGCGAGAAGCTGTTTATCACCCACTGCCTGCCCGGGCGGACCATCGGTCTGGTCGTGATGCTCAAGGGCCAACCGGCCGTCCTCATCGCCGAGCTCCCGCCGCAGGAGACGGACCAGTTTCGTCTCGTCCGGTACAAGTTGCACGCCCTGCGGCGCGGGTACAACAACGGACTGCGGTTCGACAAATTCCGGGTGCCCCGGGAGAACCTGCTGACGCCGCCGCAGGGCAACGGGTTGACCATCGCCTACCACGGGCTGAACCTCGGCCGGGTGGCGGTGTGCGCTGGGGCGGCCGGCACGATGCGGGTCATGCTGGCGAGTATCCTCCCCTGGGCCGAGTTCCGCCGCACCTACGGCCAGCCCATCGCCACCCGCGAGCTGGTGAAGCGGCGAATCGCCCGCCTGGCGGGCCTCGTCGCCGGTGCGGACGCCCTCGTGGCCTGGTGCTCCTGGCTCATCGACCAGGGCTACCGCGGGGAGCTGGAGTGCATCGTCGCCAAAATCTTCGGCAGCGAGTCGCTGAAGGAGGCCGCGGTCGAGTTGCTCATGAAGACGCACGGCGGGCGGGCCTTCCTCGTCGGCCACCTCTTCGGCGACAACGTCCACGACCTCCTCGCCCCGTGCATCTACGAGGGCGAGGGGGAGATGCTCGGAATGGCCTTCTTCAAATCGCTCGTCAAGGAGCACGGCAAGGCGTTCTTCGAGCCGATCGGCCGGGCGCTCCAGCAGCACAAGATGAAGGGACTGAACCCGGCCAACCCGACGCACCTGTGGAAACTACGGCGCGAGCTGTGGTCGTACAGCAAGTGGAAGATGGGTCAGGCGTTCACCGGCCGCGATCGGGCGCCGGTCGCGGGGCTGCCGGCGGGGTTGCAGTCGCACGTCGATTTCGCCCGGGAGAGCTTCGCCCGGCTCCGCAAGGAGATCAGCGCGACGATGGTGAAACACCAGCTCAAGCTCGCCGACCGGCAGTGCCGCATGACCGAGCTTTCCCAGCGGGCCCAGGACACGATCGTCATGCTGGTGACGGCCGTGTGGGCCAGTCAGCAGCAGAACGAGACCGCCGCGGCGGCTGCGGACATCCTGTGCCAGGACCTGCGGCGCAAACTCACCGGCAAGCGGCCGAGCGACCGCTACTTCCGCGACGTCGGCCGGCTCGCGGACCTGGTCCTCGCCGGCGGGTTCGAGGCGCTGGCCGGCGTCCACCAATCGCAAATCCTCATGCGGTACGAGGCGAAGTAGCCGACCCGTCGGTTGTCGTCCGGAGGCAGTCCCGGGCCACGGTCCGCGAGCCGGCGAACAGGACCAGGACCAGCACCGCGCTCAGGGCCGGGATCAGGTACATGGCGTCGTGCAAGCCGACGGCCTTGTGCAACTCGGTGACGGTCGAAGCCCCGTCGGCGGTCGCGGCCCGGCGGGCGAGGAAGTCGCTGGTCCAGCCCGTCGCCACCGGGCCGAGAACGGCCCCCAGGCAGTACATGGCGCAGAAGTAGATCGCCATCGCCGTACCGCGCATCGACGGCTCGATGAGGTCTTGAACGGTGGCGTAAACGGTGCCGTAATAGGAGTAGAGGAGCAGGCAACCGGGCAGGAGGCCGAGGACGCACAGCGCCACCTCGCCGCGGGGGGCCGCCAGAGCCAGGAGTAGACACGGGACCGACGTCGCCATCCCGACCCAGGCGACCGTGAGCCGGCCGCGAACGTGCCGCCGGAACGCCCGGTCCCCCAGCCACCCGGCCGCGAATATGCCGAGCGCGCCGCACCCGTAGACCAGGGCGCTGATGGAACCGGCCTGGGCCAGATCGAGTTGGTGGTACCGGATCAGGAACGAGGCGATGAAGGTCCCCAGGGCATACATGTTGAAGTTGTGCAGGGCCCCGGAAAGTATGATCCACCACATGGTGGGCAGTCGGAGGATGCGGCGCGCCACCGCGACGAACGGCAGCGCCGCGGCCGCCGGAGCTATTCCGCCCCGGCCCGGATCCAGGAGGAACAGGGCGGCGACGGCCAGTACCAGGCCCGGCGCCCCGGCGACGAAGAACGCCGCCTGCCAGCCGTAGTGCGCCGCGACCTTGCCGCTGACAAAGAAGCTCAACGCCAATCCCAGCGGCAGGCCGAGCATGAACACCGACATTGCCCGGGCCCGCCGCCCGGGCCGTACGAGGTCGCCGATCAGTGAAGTGGCGGTCGGGGCACAGGTCGCCTCGCCGACGCCGACGCCCAGCCGGAGGACGAACAGGGTCCAGAAGCTCCTGGCGAACCCGGATGCGAAGGTCAGCGCGCTCCACAAGCCGACGCCCGCGGCGAGGAGCCACGCCCGGCGCGACCGGTCCGCCAGCCGGCCGAGCGGCAGGCCAACGACTGCGTACAGGAGGATGAACGCCGTGCCCAGCGCGCCGAGCTGGCTGTCGGACAGGTCCCACTCCTTGCGGACTTGTTCCTGAACCGCCCCGAGGACTTGCCGGTCGTAGAAGTTCACGGTGTTGATGCCCACGAGCACGCAGAAGGTGAAGACCAGATGGAACGTCTTCATGTCTCGGGGCAGTCGGTGAGTGGAGGGGTCGATGGAGTATGCCCGCGTGGGTAACGGGCTGTCAAGGACGCGGGTGCCCAAGTCGGAGGGATCGCCATGCGCGAGGCCGTCGTCGTCGCCAGTTCGCGGACGCCGCTGGCGAAGTCGTTCCGCGGGTCGTTCAACCTGACCCGGCCGGACGACCTGGCCGCCCACTGCATCACCGACGTGTTGCGCAAGGTGCCCCAGCTCGACCCGGGTGAGATCGAGGATTGCATTCTCGGTTGCGGCTTCCCGGAGGGGCCGCAGGGTTACAACGTGGGTCGGGTCGCGGCGATCCGGGCGGGGCTGCCCGCGACCGTTGCCGGCCTGACTGTGAATCGGTTCTGCTCGTCTGGGCTCCAGGCCATTGCCCTGGCGGCGCACGAGATCATGCACGAAAGCGCCGACGCGGCCCTCGCCGGTGGGGTCGAGAGCATCACGGCGAACGCCAACGTCAAGCACGACCCCAACCCGTGGGTGCGCGAGCACAAGCCCGGCGTCTACATGGTCATGGGCGACACGGCCGAGGTCGTCGCGAAGCGGTACAAGATCGGCCGCGAGGTTCAGGACGAGTACGCACTCTTGAGTCAGCAGCGGACGGCGCGGGCGCAGCAGGAGGGCTTCTTCCGCGAGGAGCTGGCCCCGATGCGGGTCGTCCGCGGCATCCTCGACAAGCAAACCGGGCAGGTCGTCTGCAAGGAAGAGCACACCATCGACCGCGACGAATGCAACCGCCCCGAAACGACGCTCGAAGGGCTGCTCGCCCTCAAGCCGTACTTCGACCCGAAGAGCGGCCAGGGGACAGTGACGGCGGGCAACGCGTCGCAACTGTCCGACGGGGCATCCGTCGCCCTCTTGATGTCACGGTCGCGGGCCGAGGCGCTGGGGGTCAAGCCACTGGGGGTCTTCCGCGGGTTCGCCGTCGCCGGCTGCGAGCCGGACGAGATGGGCATCGGCCCGGTGTTCGCCGTACCGAAGCTGATGAAGCGCCTCGGCCTGAAGATGGACGACATTGGCCTGTGGGAGCTGAACGAGGCGTTCGCGGTGCAGGTGGTCTATTGCCGCGACCGGCTGGGGATCGACCCGGTCAAGCTGAACGTCAACGGCGGCTCGATCGCCATCGGGCACCCGTTCGGCATGACCGGGGCCCGGCTGGTCGGCACGCTGCTGAACGAGATGCGGCGGCGGAAGGCCCGGTATGGCGTCGTCACCATGTGCGTCGGCGGCGGCCAAGGGGCGGCGGGGCTGTTTGAGTTGTGCTAACGAGTTCCGTCGAATGCAGAAGTGCCCCCTGGCCTTCCGCAGTAGGTCGGGACGGAATGTCGCCTAGCCCGAGATACGTGGCCGCCGGTTACCCGCCCAACGGTCCCCGGGCGCGATGATCATGCTGCCGGTGGCGCCCTGGCCGTGATGGGTGGCAATTGGCGTTAGAGATTATCGGTCGGTCAAACTGTTCGGGAGTTAGCCGCTAGGGGAGCGAACAATAACCGAAGACCATCACCCCTGGGAGCTACTCGACCAACTGGACCGGCCCGGTCTGCTGCCCCGTGAATGTGGCCGGCTACGGGACTTCATGGTCGCGGCTTCCCGATTGCTCGCACCGCTGCTACCACCCGCAGCCGAAGAATGGCTCCAAGTCGCAGAGAGATATCGGTACCAGCAGGCGTCGGCGGCCGACCTGGAACGAGTTCGTGTCGCGGCGTGGAAGCTTCTCGGCAAGGATTCCTGTAACTTCGAGGTGCCCGCCGTTCTTGCGGTAAGAGCCGTGATTTGTTTGCTCTTCCCTGACGACTTCGACGGCGGAGAGCAATGGTTCGAGACGGTCCACTTCTTCTTGGACGTCTCGAACCCTGCAGCGGATCATAAGAGAGAACAGACTGAACTACTGCGGCAACTGTTTCCCGAGTACGTTGCCCACGACGGCCGCAGCTATCAAAGCGTTGCACTTGACTGGGCCGGAGGTTTCCCGATGAGCGATCTGGTCACTCTGACCCGCGACGGCGACGTCGGCATCGTCACGCTTAACAACCCGCCCGTCAACGCACTCAGCCCGGGCGTGCTGGACGGCCTCATCGCCGCCTTGAAAGCGCTCCGAGCGGAGGATGCGGTCAAAGGCATCGTCTTGAACGGGAGTGGGAAGATGTTCTGCGGCGGGGCGGACATCAACGAGTTCGGCAAGCTGACGTCCGGCAAGAAGTCGCTCGACGTCGGCTTCGGCGTGTTACTGTCCGAACTGGAGGACAGCCCAAAACCGGTAGTCTGCGCCATCCACGGCACCGCATTCGGCGGCGGGCTGGAGATGGCGATGGCTTGCCACTACCGCGTAGCCACGCCGGACGCCCAGGTCGGCCAGCCGGAGGTCAAGATCGGACTCATCCCCGGCGCGGGCGGTTCGCAGCGGCTCCCGCGGCTCGCGGGGGTGGCCAAGGCCGCGGAGATGTGCGCCGGGGGCGAGCCGATTCGCGCCACCGACGCACTCGCGGCCGGCATCCTCGACAAGCTCATCGAGGGTGACCTGGTGACGGGTGCGGCCACCTTCGCCCGCGAGGTCGCCGCGAAGGGACCGCCGCGAAAGACGTGCGACCTGACGGCGAAGCTCGGCAGCCCCGCCGCCAACGCCCCGATCCTGGCCGTCGTTCGCGACCAGGTGAAGAAGAAGGCCCGCGGGCTGATTGCCCCGTTCAAGGCCGTGGACGCGATCGAGGCGGCCCTCACGCTTCCTTTTGCCGAGGGGATGAAGCGCGAGGCCGAGTTGTTCCGCGAGTGCCTCTTCTCGGACCAGTCGAAGGCGCTGATCCACGTCTTTTTCGCCGAGCGCGAAGTCGCCAAGGTGCCCGGCCTCGCGAAGGACACACCGCGAATCCCGATCCGTCGAGCCGCCATCGTCGGCGCCGGGACGATGGGGGGCGGCATCGCCATGACCTATGCCAATGCCGCCATCCCCGTGCTGCTCAAGGAAGTGGACCAGCCTGCCCTGGACCGCGGCCTGGCGACGATCAAGAAGAACTATGCCAGCACGGTCCAGAAGGGCCGGCTGACGCAGCAGCAGATGGACGAGCGGCTCGCCCGGATCGAGCCGACCCTAACTTTCGACCGCTTCGCGGAAGCCGACATCGTCGTCGAGGCGGTGTTCGAGGGGATGGCCCTCAAGAAGCAGGTT
>DATFWZ010000663.1:0-7316 GCA_035258765.1 Gemmataceae bacterium | reverse complement strand
ACCGGCTCGACCTGGCCAGCCCGGACACGGTCCCGGAGTCGTACGGATCCGGGGTCGTGATCCACGAGTCCGGGCTGGTGCTGACTAATTTCCACGTGATCGAAAAGGCGAAGAAGGTGTTTGTCCGGCTGCCCGGGCCGGACCGGGCGAGCTACGCCGACATCCTGGCCGCGGACCCGCGGGCCGACCTGGCCGTGCTGAAGTTGATTCGCGGCCCCGGGGACCTCAAGCCGATCAAGTTCGGGGACGGCGGCAAGGTCCGCAAGGGGGACTGGGTGATCTCCCTGGCCAACCCGTTCGCGGCCGGGTTCCGGGACGGCAGCCCCAGCGCCTCGTGGGGGATTATCAGCAACCTGCGGCGGCCGGCCCCGCCCCCGGGGCCGGTGGACGAGGCCAAGCGGGCCAAGCCGCTGGCCCAGTACGCGTTCCTCATCCAGACCGACGCCCGGTTGAACCTCGGTTGCTCCGGCGGGGCCCTGTTGAACCTGGACGGGGAGCTGATCGGGCTAAGTACGGCGCTGGCCGCCCGAACTGGCGGGGAGGCGGCCGGCGGGTACGCCATTCCGATGGACGCCAACGTCAAGAAGATGATCGAGGTGCTCAAGCGGGGCGAGGAGATCGAGTACGGGTTCCTGGGGGTGACCATTCCATCGGACGCCAGGTCCGACAGCTTTGGCGTGGAGATCGGCGGCGTCGCGCCGGGGATGCCCGCGGCACGGGCCGGGCTGATCGCCCAGGACACGATCGTCGCGATCAACGGGAATCCGGTCCGCGATCACGACGACCTGTTCCTGCACATCTCCGCCGCCCTGGCCGGGTCGGAGGCCGACATCGAGGTCAGGCGGAACGGGACCACGCGGACGTTCCGGGCCCGGCTGGCCAAGGCCCCTCCGGGCGAGTGGGCCGACAAGGCGATCGCATCGAACCGCCCGAAGTCCGTCTACGGGATACGCGTCGATTACGCGAGCACCATGTCGCTGGATAGCAATCCGCCGGAAGGGGTGCTCGTCAAGGACCTGGAGCCGGGCAGCCCGGCGGAGAAGAAATTGAAGGAGTGGTCGGCCCGGGCGCGCCTCATCGTCATCGCCGTGGACGGCAAGCCGGTGCCGACGCCGGCCGACTTCTATCGGGCGGCCGCCGGGAAAGGCTCGGTCACGCTGGATGTCATCGAAGCCACCTCCCGGGACGCGGATCCCAAGCGCGAGAGGGTCACCTTGCCGTGAGCTTCCGTTACGCGATCTGCAACGAGACCTACGGCGAGTGGCCGCACGAGCGGGTGTGCGAATCCGTCGCCGCGAGCGGCTACACGGGGCTGGAGCTGGCCCCGTACACCTTCGCCCCGCAGATCACGGACGTATCGTCCGCGAGGCGTGCGGAGATTTGCCGGCAGGCCGAGGCGCGGGGCCTCTCGATCATCGGACTGCACTGGCTGTTGGCGAAGACGGAAGGGTTCATGCTCACTTCGCCGGACGCGGAGCTGCGCCAGCGAACCGGCCGCTACGTCGCCGAGTTAGCTCGGGCCTGCCGGGACTTCGGCGGGGACCTCCTGGTCCTCGGCTCGCCGATGCAGCGGCGCATCCCGCCGGGGGCGACCCGGGCCCAGGCGGAGGACTACGCGATCGATAGCCTCTCACACGCCCTCCCCGAGCTGGAGCGACAGCGGGTCTACCTGTGCCTGGAGCCATTGGCCCCGACCGAGGCGGACTTCCTGCAGACCGCGGCCGAGGGGAAGGCGATGATGGACCGGCTCGCCCACCCGCGGGTGAAATTGCACCTTGACGTGAAGGCGATGTCGTCCGAGGCGAAGCCGGTGCCGGAGGTGATCCGGGAGTTCGCCCCGTGGATGCAACACTTCCACGCCAACGACGCGAACCGCCGCGGGCCGGGATTCGGCAGCACGGACTTTGTGCCGATCTTCCGGGCGCTTAAGGACGTGAAGTACGGCGGATGGGTGTCGGTGGAGGTGTTCGACTACACCCCGGACCCGGAGACGATTGCCCGGGAAAGTCTGCGGCACATGCGCGAGTGCGTGGCGCGGGCGTGAGGTGCCGAATGCCCTGGTTCCGGTGCTTTATCCGCGGCGGGAACTTTCCCGGGGCCCTGATCGGCGAGGCCGGACCAGTCGGGTTCTATGTCACTCGGTTTGTGGAGGCCGACGATCCGGGGCAGGCAGAAGCCAAGGGCCTCGAATTACTGAAAGCCGACCCCCACCTCAAACTCCCTGCTGGATGCGATCCGACTGTCGAATCAAGAGTGTACTTCGATGAGATTGAAGAAATAACCGGCCCGCCGACTTCACCCGTCGCGCCGGGGTTCGCCTGGTTCCCGCAGGATTAGTGAGAGTGGTTCTCACTCGCCGTTCGGACTGAGTCCGGCGTCGCGCAGCTTGGCGGCGTAGCGGGCGAGCTTGGCTTCCAGCTCATCCGCCCGCAGCTTCTCGCGATCGGCTCGCTGTGCCGCGGCCTTCGCTCGCCGGGCAGCCTCGTCGGCCATTTGCTCGGCCGCGGTGGCTCGCTCGGCCCCGGTCGGGATCAGGATCCCGGCTGCATCGATCCAACGCAGCCACCGGGCCATGTCCCCACCGTACGTCCCTTCCCAGACCGTCAACCCAAGCCCCAGGTCTTCGATGAGATCGTGTTCGATCGGACGATACCGGCGACCGGACCGGGCGAACACCCGCAGCACGGTCGGACTCAGGAAGTGTTCCGGGTCGAAGATCGCGTAGTACGGGACACCGATCCGGGCGTAAAGCTGGAGCTTGTCCGTGTCCTCACCCCCCCGGCGTCCGGGAGACCATCTCGATGACCAGGTCCGGCGGCTTTCCGATCACCCAATGGAAGTAAGACCGATTCTCGGGCAGCGAGTAATCGGTCCCGAATTCGACGTCCAACGCGAGCATCACGTCCGGGTCCACAGGAAGCTGATTGGTGGTATGGAACAGTCCGACATTCTTGGTGACGACAAACCGCCGGCCACCGCCCGGGCCCGGCCAGGAGGACGAAAGCGAATCGACCAAGAGGATCTGCTGGCGGGCACAGCAGAAGCCGTCAACGGACGCGTGGTCCTCCGTCTGGTATTTGCTCAGGTCTGGAATCATCTCCTGCGGTGCAAGACCTGGGGCGGTCGGAGTGGGAGGCGCTTCGGCGGACATCGGCAATCCTCGACAGTTGTGAGCATTTTATCCGGTGGTGTCCCGCTGGCGGAAGGCCGTAGTTGTGCGGATTGTCGGCGCCGTGTATCACGAATCGTGTCATGCCCAAACCCTCCCCCGACCCGACCCCGCGCGGCACCTGGGCCGCCTTGTTTCACCAGACCACGGACGCCGTCTTCCTCCTCAACCCGCGCCGCCGGGTGCGGTACGTCAACCGGGCCTGGGAGGTCACCACCCGTACCGCCGCGGACGCGGCCCTCCATGAGTACTGCCATCCGCGAAAGGTCCAGAAGGGGCTCGCGGCCGGGTTGCGGGCCCTACTCCAGGTCATGGCCCCTCCCGCGGAGGCGATGCACGGCCGCGTCGTCCGCGTCCGCCGGCCGGTCCCGCCCGCGAAGCTCGGCCCGCCGTGGTGGGACCTGACGTTCGTCCCGCTGCGTGACGGCGACAAGTTGGTCGGCGTCTTCGGGGTCATCGTCCCGATCGCGGGGGCGGCGCCCAAGGCGGGCGGCAAGGGGCTGTCTGAGGCCCTGGTGGCGCTGCGGCAGCGGGCGGTCGAGCGCGGCTCCCTGGACCAGTTCGGCGGGGAGTCGCCGGCCGTGCGCCGGGTCCGAGCGCAGGCCGAGCTGGCCGCGAAGACGCTGGCCCCCGTCTGGCTGACCGGCTGGCCTGGGATTGGAAAGGAGACGCTGGCCCGGGCCATCCACTACCACGGCGTCACCCGCGAGCGGGCATTCGCCGGCATCGACTGTGCCGGCCTCCAGCCGTACCTGATCCGCAGCCTCCTGTTCGGGCACAACGGACTCGCCGAGACCGGGCGCGTCGGCACCATTTATCTCAAATTCCCCGAGGCGCTGGCCGCCGATCTGCAGGCCGAGCTGGTCGAGTGGGGGGAGCTGTTGGCTGACGAGTGCCGGGTCGCGATCGGCACGACCGGCGGGAACGGGCTGACGCCCGAGTTCCGGGCGGCCTTCGGCGTGATCGACATCCACCTTCCGTCCCTCGCGGAGCGCACCGACGAATTGCCCGGGCTTATGGCCGCCGAACTGGACAAGCACCGGGAAGCCGGTCTGCTGACGGCCGGGATCACCCCGGAGGCGGCGACCGTCCTCGTCGGCTGGACTTGGCCGAGAAACTTTCGGGAACTCCGGGAGACATTACGGGCCGCGGCGCGACGGGCCGCGGGGGGACAAATCGAGATCGAGCATCTGCCCCTGGCAATGCGCCGGGCCGCGACCGACGCGGCAGCCGCGGCCGGGGCCGCGAAAGCCTCTCCCGTCCCGAAGCTCGACGAGGTCTTGGAACAGGTGGAGCGCCGCATGATCGAGCTGGCCCTGCGAAAGACCAAAGGAGACCAGACGGCCGCGGCCGACCTGCTCGGCGTGTACCGCAGCCGGCTGGTGCGGCGGATCAAGGCGCTGGGGCTGGGGGACGACAGCCAGGACGAATAGGGACATCGGAGGGGAATTAGGCTGCCAAGTTGTTTCACCTACCCCGACCAGTTTCATAGCCGGGAGGCGATTGGGGACGCTTCTCGGCGTACCCGGCTCCGGGGCTCGACCGCTTCTGTGATTCCGGCCGCCACCGCGCCACCCTCCGGCGGAATCACCTTCCCGAACCGGAATCACCTTCCCGAACCGGAATCACCCTCCCGGGGCGGAGTCATTGCGTCACCGCCGGTGCGGGGCCAAGATCGCCAAGATCGCCAACATTTTTCGCATCCCCCCCGGCTCTTCGGTCCGGGCGATGTCGAAGGTTGCCAGGCGTGGCGTGCGGGTTGGCAACCTTCGACCGACACTCCACGGTCTTAATCCGTCCCCCAGACCTTGATCCGCTCCCGCAGTCCGGGCGGGCACCGGTCCCGGACCCACCGCCGGAAGTCGTCGGGCTCGTCCCGACTCGTGACGTGGGCCGCGACGATCAATTCGTTGCAAAAGTTCTCGGCCCGCTCGACGAAATCGTCCAGGTGCAAATGCCCGAAGGCGTGGATGCGCTCCCGCGAGTGCTCGGGGCGGGCGAAACTCAGTTCCGTGATCAGGACCTTGGCCACGTACACCGCGGGGTCGGCGTCGAGCCCGGCCGGGCCAGTGTCTCCCGTGTAGCACACGAGCGGAAACGACACTTCTGAAGTCACCGCCACGCCGGACTCACGCAGCTCCTTCAGCTTCTCCCCCGGCAGGCCGGCGTACTCCTCCATCAACTTGTGCCGGCGCTCCCAGACGACATACCCGCGCGACGGGATCGGGTGCGCGGTCGCGAACGCAGTCACGTGGTGGTCCTTCGACAGGTCCACCGCGTCGCCCGGATTCATCCCGACCAGCTCGCACTCTAGCTTGCCGCGGTCAAGGGCTTCCCAAGCGCGTAGCAGGACGCGAATGTCGTCCACGATCTCCGCGGGCACGTGGATGACTGCCGGCGGGTACTTGAACATCCCGCGACGGGCCAGGAAGCCGGGCAGGGCGGACAGGTGGTCGAGGTGGGCGTGGGTAATGAACCAGCAACTGGTGGCCGTCCAGTCCCACGGGATGTCGCCGAGGTCGAAGCCGACGCGCAGCTCCGGGATGCGAAAGTAGGTCTGAATCCCCGCCCGGGACCAGCCCTCAATAGTGAGCCCGCCGTGCCGGTAAGTGAGGTACGGGGCGTTCTCGATCCGCGGGGTGTCGGCCGGCATCGGGGACTGGTATATCAACGGAGATTCCCCGAGGGCACCGCATGCAGCCGCTCGTTGGCATCATCATGGGCTCGAAGTCCGACTGGGAGACGATGTCCCACTCGGCTGACACGCTCACCAGGCTCGGCGTTCCGTTCGAGGTGCGGGTCGTGTCCGCCCACCGGACGCCGGATCAGCTCTTCGAATACGCCGCGAGCGCCGAGGGCCGCGGCCTGGAGGTGATCATCGCCGGGGCCGGCGGGGCGGCGCACCTGGCGGGCGTGACCGCGGCGAAGACGGCCCTGCCGGTGCTGGGAGTGCCGATCGAGTCGGCCTCCCTTCGGGGCATGGACTCGTTGTTATCGATCGTGCAGATGCCGGCGGGCATCCCGGTCGGCACGCTGGCGATCGGCAAGCCCGGGGCCGTGAACGCGGCCCTCCTGGCGGCGACGATCCTGGGGGGTAAGGAGCCGAAGTACCGAAAAGCAGTCCACGAGTACCGGGCGAAGCAAGCCGAGGCGGTGCTCGCGGTCGGCGATCCGCGACAGTGAGGACAAATGACCAATGCCCTACCAATGACCAAGGACCAAGGAATGACCAATTCCGAATGACCAACCTGCCCTCGGGTCGGCATTCGTCATTTGGCATTTGCCCTTCCCTGGTCATTGGTGGGACATTGGTCATTCGCTGTAGGCCGAGACGGGTTCGCGTTGACCCCTCCCGCCCGCCTGTGCGATGATTCGCCGGGAACCGTCACGGAGGACGTTCGCCATGGCCGACCGGCCGCGCCACCTGCTCACCTGGGTCCCGTTTCTCTGGTCGCAGGTCCTCTTCCCCGGGACCCAGGCCACTCCCACCGCGATCCGCTGGCCGTCGCTCCTGATCCTTCTCGTTCTGCCGGCGCTTCTGCTTTATCCGACGCTATCGTTCCACCTGCTCGAGCCGGACGAGGGACGATACGCACAGATTCCGCGAGAGATGCTCGCCCGCGGCGACTGGGTCGTGCCACACCTCCAGGGGCAGCCGTACCTCGACAAGCCGCCGCTCCTGTACTGGCTGGTGATGCTCAGCTATTCGGTGTTTGGCGTCGCCGAGGCGCCGGCCCGGCTCATCCCGGCCCTGGCCGTTCACGGGTCGATCCTGGTCGTCTACCTGCTCGGGCGGCGCAGCCTGGGCGAGCGGTCGGCGTTCTGGGGCGGGCTGTTCCTGGCCGTCGCTCCCGGCTTCGTCGGCATGGCGCGGCTGTTGACCATGGACGGGCTGCTCACGTACTGGGTCACGCTTGCCCTGTTCGCGACGTTCGAGGCCGTTCGCGGGGGGCGATTTCGGGCCGGGTGGTGGTATCTCGCGGCCGTCGCCGCCGGCTTCGGCGTGCTGACCAAGGGGCCGATCCCTTTCCTATTGCTCGTTCCGCCGGTGTGGCTGCACCGGCGGCTGGCGGAAAACCCGGTACCGATCCGGTGGAGACACGTCGCCGGCTTCTTGGGCGTCGCGGCGGCCGTTAACGCCCCGTGG
>DATFWZ010000662.1:0-2720 GCA_035258765.1 Gemmataceae bacterium | reverse complement strand
CCCGCCGACCGCCGTGTGCGATTTCCCGACGGCCACCAGGTCGATTGCGAACTGGGCGGAGGAGAAGAGGCGGCTTTCCTTCCCGCTCTCCCACCACCGGCCGGTCGCGACGGCCGTCCCGCTGACGGTCATTAGCTCAGTCCCATCCGCGTTAAACCGCATCTCCTTCACCATCCCCGCCTGCCACGGCATCAGGTCCAACTCCCGGAACTCGGTGTCCCCGGTCAGTTCCCATCGGAGGACGCGCGACTGCCAGCCGTTCTCCGTGTCGGCGTTATAGGCGCTGCTCACCGCCAGCCGCTTGCCGTCCGACGAGAACGCGAGGGCCTGCGAATTGAAGAACGCCCGCCCCGGCTGCGGTCTCAGATCTTTCCCGGCTGGCTCTCCGCTGCCGGCATCCGCCCACATCAGGACATGCTCCCCCCCACCGTCGATCGTGGCGAGGTAGGCCAGGCGCTTGCTGTCCGGGGTGAACCCGAAGGCGGTACAATGGGTCCGCGGCCGATTGACCGTAAAGCGCTCCTGCCCGGTCTCCGCGTCGAACACCGCGATCGGTCCGTCCAATCGTTCCACCGCCACCGCCGAGCGGTCTGGCGAGATCTGCATCCGTATCACGTCCAAGGGAAACGATCCCGTCTTCAGCTTCAGGTTGACCGTGCGCTCGGCGAAGACGATCGTCGGTATCTGGAGCGTCCGCGTTTCCCCGCTGGCGAGTTGGACATCTTCCGCGTGGAACGATCGCTGCTCGCGACCGAAGCCGACCCGGTACTTCACGCCCGGCTTCAGTCCCTGCACCACGGCTCCCCCCGACGTCGAGCGGGTGAACTGGAAATAGTGCCCGGAGCCTCGGGCCTCGATCGTCAGCGTCGGGTCCTGGCATTCCACACGCAGCGTGCCGTAGCCCGATTCCATTGGAGCCTCAAGCAGATTCAACCCGACCGAGCCGCCCGGAGGCAGGTCGAATTCCTCGCGGTAGACTTCGCGGTCGTCCTTGAACCCGCGGACTGTGTACCGGCCCGGCGGGTAGTGCCCGCCGACCCCCTTGACTCTGCCTTCGAAGTCCTCGATCCGTCTTCCGTCGCGTTCGAGGGTCACGCGGGCGATGAGGTCCCTGTGCCAGTTCATCCCGAGGCTGGCATTTGCGGGGATTGGCTCGCCAAACACGTATGAGTGCAACATTGGGGTCCGCACGACGGTCACGACGATCGCCATAACTGTCAGCCCGGTCCCGAGGCCGGCGAAAATCGCGGCCCGGCTATCCGAAGGCTGGCGCTTCCGCCACGACTGCCTGGCCAGGAAAACCCCCGGCCCGAAGAACAAGAGGGCGAGCGTCCCCGTAGCTGCCAGCGCCCAAACCTGGGCTCGCACGGCGTCTTCCGCTGGGAGGATGTCCACGCCCAGGAAGTGAGTGATGAAGAGGCCGACGACGGCCACGAAATAGCCGGCGCCGATCGCGAATGTCGTCCAGCCATCCAAGACTGGCCCGGTCGGTTTCGGGCGCGTGGCCAGTTCCGCCTGCCCGCTCGGTGGGTGCACCGCCCAACTTTCGTGGACGGACGGCGACTGGCCGGGACCCGGGCGGGCGTACATCTCGCATCGGTAGAAACCGATTCCGCGCGTTGCCTTCGCGCGAATCTCATCCCCCGCCCCCGGGCCGTCCGGCACGGTCCCGCGGATCTCGCGGCGAAACCCGAGGCGAATCCCGAACACGAACAGACCGCGAGCGATTCGAACGCCGTCCACGAACAAACTCTCCGCGGTGAGAAGGGAGTTCTCGAACCGGAGTGTGCGGCCCTTGTACGGAGTCTCCCAGCGAAGTTTGACGAACACCTCATCGACTACAATCAACGCGATTCCAAGGACGCCGGCGAGGATGAAGATGGGCGTCCGCAGCGGCCCCGGCGCGGGGGCAAGAAAGTCGAAACGGCCTTTAGCGGCAATCTCCGGAGGAAGCCTGTCAACTACGCGCGCCTGCATCACCGCAGCGACGTCCCAACCGATGAGCGTCATCGCGAGTAATAACAGGCCGACCTGGGCCCACCATTTCTTGGTATCGGTCGCCTCGAAGATCTGCGTCCAGTCGCGTTCCGTTGGCGGGCCCGGGGCGCTGACCGGTACAGAGACGGCCGCCGGCTTCGGCACCGCGTCAGGCTGCTGCAGGTGGGCGAGGTGCTGACCCAGGAGGTCGGCTACCTCCGTCGCCGTCTGGAAACGTTCGCCCGGGTTCTTCGCCAGGAGTTTGCGGACGATCGCGTCGAGCCAGTCGGGGATGTCCGGGTTGACTTCGCGGACCGGCCGCGGCGTGTCGTCGGCCACGCGGCGGAGGACGGCGAGCGGCGTCTCGGCCCGGAACGGCGGGTGGCCAGTGCACAACGCGTAGAGCACGCTGCCCAGGCTGAACAGGTCGGAACGTGCGTCCACCGGCACCCCGGCCGCCTGTTCCGGGGACATGTAGTTCGGCGTGCCGGTGATGGTGCCGCTCCGAGTCAGGTTGGCGTCATCGGCCGCCCGGGCCAGGCCGAAGTCGGTGATCTTGACGCGTTCGACGCCGTTTTCGAGCAGAAGATTGGCCGGTTTGACGTCGCGGTGGACCAGTCCAATCGCGTGAGCGGCCGCGAGACCGCGGGCCGCCTGCATTCCGATCCGCAGGATCTCCTGGACCTCGAGCGGCCCACGACGCTCCAGTCGCTCCTGGAGCGAGACGCCGCCGACAAACTCCA
>DATFWZ010000661.1:0-2097 GCA_035258765.1 Gemmataceae bacterium | reverse complement strand
GGGCTATGCCAGTCGGAGACTTGAAGCGAATGTATCGCGCGCGGGGGCAGCGGTCATCTGCGACGGCGAGGCAGACCTGCACCCGCGCCTTGTCAGTTGTTCCTCGGGTGCAGTTGCACGGCTTGCCTCCGCATCCAGGCGAGGAACCTGGCCGGGTCACTGAAGAGGGGCGGGACCGCGCTGCGCTGGATGTACCCATCCTTCACCGATAGCCCGCCCCAGGCGTCAAGGACGTCGGGCCGGACGCGGTACGCCCCGCCTCGCCACTCCCCAATCGGGACACACCGGTCGCATCGACCCGACACGCCTGGCCTGGCCCGCACAACGATGTCGGTCTCGCCGCGCCGCGCCCGGCGGGCGTGGGCGTTCTGGTGCCATTGGGCCCGGGGAACATGGGCGACCGGCATCACCTCCTGCACGACGTACACGCCGAGTAGGGCGTAGATCAGCCGGTGTTCGCACGGGCGGACCGGGCGCAGGCCGCCGTAAAACACCAGCAGGTCCCCCGCACCCATGCCGACCATCCGGGCCCCGCGACGGGCGCCCACGTCACCGTAGGTCAGACAGTCGAAATCAGGGTCCAGGTGCATAGGACGACGGAGCAACTTCCGCGGAAACTGTAGTTCGGCAAGTAGATCGCAATCGTGAGCCGTGCAAAACCGTTGGAGCGCGGGAATCACCTCGCCGTAGCGGCGCTCCAGGCCCGGGTGGAACAGTGTGCCGGGCTTCTCCGGGATGGGCACGTAGACGAACCGCCCCTCGGCATCGACCGGAGCGTTCCAGCCGCCGTAGGCCTGGTCGATCCCGATTCGGACGAGCAATGCCTTCATCCCAGGTCGTATAGTAGGCACTGCACATTGAAGTTCGTCCACACCCCGATCACGCGGACTGAAGTCGTCGCCCGGTTCACGTCCTCGGGCGGGGCCGCCAGCAGTTCGACCAAGGCTGTGTCCTCGGACGACTAATGCGGTTGCGACCACGGCAAGCTCCAATCATCCCCGGGAGCAATCCATGCCTGACCCAGCCAACATCGAAACCCGCACCGATCTTCCCCCGATTCCGGTCGGCGCGGCCGATCGCCCGGAACCCGCCTCCGCCCGCGTCCGCGTCGAGCTCGCCGCCGCGACGGACCGCGGCAAGAAACGCGCTAACAACGAGGACCACTACCTCGCGGTCCGTTTCGGCCGGGCCGTCGAAACGATCGCGACCAACCTGGCCGTGGGCCAGGTGCCAGACCAGTACGTCGAGGTCGGCTACGGCATGGCCGTCGCCGACGGGATGGGCGGCACCGCCGCGGGCGAGGTGGCCAGCAGCCTGGCCCTGGAGATCGGTCTCAACCTGGCGCTCAACAGCCCGAAGTGGACTCTGCGGATGAGTCCGGAGGAGATCTGCGAGAACATGGAGCGGTGGCGGCAGCGGTTCCGCCAGATCGACCACGTCCTCACTGACACTGCCAAGTCCCACCCGAGTCTGGCCGGGATGGGCACGACGCTGACGGTCGCCTGTAGTGTCGGCCCACACCTGGTCCTGTACTACGTCGGCGACTCCCGGGCCTACCTGTTCCGCGAGGGCCGGCTATACCGACTCACCCGCGACCACACGCAGGCCCAGGCACTCGCGGACCAGGGGCGGATCGCCCCCGAGGACGTCGCCCGACACCGGTTCCGGCACGTCCTCACCCGGGTCGTCGGTCGGGGCGGCGGGGCGGTTGAAGCGGACGTGGAGTACGTTCGGTTAACGGATAGTGACCGACTGTTGCTGTGCACCGACGGCCTGACCGACATGGTCCCAGACGACCGGATCGCCGAGGCGCTGCGCGGCATCGAGACATCGCACGAGGCCGCCCACACGCTCATCGACATGGCTCTGGAGGCGGGCGGAAAGGACAACGTCACGGTCGTGATGGCCCGTTACACCATTCCCGAGCAGGCAACTCGTGACTCGACCGCGGAGGAATGACGGAGCGGGTTGACCCCCAGGGGCTTCGCGGCGGTCGGGAGGTGATCGGACAGGAACGCCGTCGGTGCTTGAGTCTCCCGGTTACCCTGCCCCCGGACATCCCCGCGATTCGCCCGCTTGTGACTTTTCCATAAATTC
>DATFWZ010000660.1:0-6301 GCA_035258765.1 Gemmataceae bacterium | reverse complement strand
GCCCGGGGGTCGCCGTACGGGGACGGTCCGTGGGCGGAGCGGGCGGCGGCGCGGCTGGGGCTGGAATCGAGCCTGCGTCCGCGCGGCCGGCCGCCGAAGGAGCGCCCCCGGGGTGAGGAATAAAGACTCCCGACCCCTTTTATTCTTCAGAAGAGGGAAGAAACGATGATTCCAGTCGATTTGCGTCGTGTCACGCCAGCTGAAAAGATGGCGGGGGAGGATGCAGATGAAACTGCAATGCTGCGCGACATGCTCATTCGGGCTGAGACTCTGCTACGTTCGTTCAGTTGGTGTCCGCCGATTGCGCAGCGCTATCTGGGTGTCGGGATCGGCGGTGTACTCGCCCTCTTTCTTTTTAGGTTCGCAAGGGCCATTAACAACAACGATGAGTGGCTGTGGGTAGTTGTCGGTGATTTGCCGTCAGTGTACTTCGTGGTTGATGAAGCACGTGATCCCGCTTCGGCGCTCGGCGTCTATTGTGACCTAATGCAGGAATGGGTCGACGCGGTTGCGTCGGGTTCTTCTCTCGACGACGTCTATCCAGTCGATGCAGCCGCAACAAAGGACAACGCAGACATGTTACGGTCAAGAGTGAAGTTCATACGTGAGCAGATTGTACCGTCTCTGTAGCGACGATCCGGAGCTGATCCGAGCGGCCGCCTTTCCCGGCCGGCCGGGGACCCGGCCCGCCTCACACCTCATACACGTGGACCGCGAAGGCGTCGCCGTTGAAGCTGGAGAAAGTTGCGCCGAGCGCGTGGGCTGCGCCCAAGGCGAAGGTGTCGTTGCCCTGGCCGGGCGTCAGCGGGATCGACACGCCGGCGAGCCGGAACGAGCCGATCTCCTGGGCGAAGATGCCGAAGGTCTCATTCGACCCCCGGCGGCCGAACACCTGGCCGGCGATGTTGATGGAGCCGATCCGCGACTCGGTAGCGCCGGGCAACGCGGCGTCGTTGGCATCGCCGAGGAAGCCGTCGGTGGACGTGCACCCACTCGTCATGCTGCTCGCGACCCAGTCGCCGCCGACGGTCACCGTGCCGATCTGGGCGTTGCCGTTGACGGCGACCCCGTTCAGGTCCACTCCGCCGAAGATCCAGGCGCCCTCGACGCGCCCGCCGATGCGGAGGCTCTTGATCGCGAAGTCGGCGCCGGCCGTCGGCGTCGGCTGGCCGCGGGCGTAGATCTGGACGCGGTTGGTCGAGCTGCCAATCAAATTGCCGCGGACAATGATCGACTCGATGTCGTCGATGGCGAGGATCGCGCCACTCTGAGCAAGGGTCCCACCGTTGCTGGCGGTGCCGGCGAAAATCGAGCCGCCGACGGTCACGCGGCCGAGCCGCCGGGCGGCAATCGTGCCGGAATCACGGAGCGACCCGGGCCCGAAGATGTCGCCGCCGACGATGTCGTGGCCGATGTTGACCGACCCGATCGGGCCGTTGGACCCGATCGAACCCGACGACTGATTGTCGCCGGAGGTGCTGAAGCCGCCGATCAAGGAACCGCCGACCCGGACGGTGGTGATGCCCGCGCTGCCGTAGACGGACCCCGACGCGAGACCACCGCCGCCCTGGATATCCCCGCCGATCCGGACGGAGCCGATCTGGCCGCCGCTGTAGATCGAGCCGCTCCCCGAGGTGCCCGACCAACCGACCAGGGAGCCGCCGATGACGACCGCGTCGATCCCGCCGGTAACGGACATCGTCGCGCCGGCCATGTCGCCGCGGACCGCGAATCGACCGAGGGGGCCGTTGAACGAGCTCGCCAAGCCGCCCCCGAGCGGCTGGGTTTCGGACGCCAGCCGCCCGAGCGACCAGACCGTGACCGCCCGGGCCGCGGGGGTGGACATGTCAGCGTCGCCCGCCGTGATTCGGCTGAGGTCGCCCCTGATGACGACCGTGCCCAGGTCCACGCCGGTGGCGTTGATGTAGCCGACGTTCGATAGGCCGTCGCCGCCGGGGGCGCGCACGACCGTCATGCGGAGGCTGGCGCCCGGTTCGGCGCCGGTCAGGTCGACCTCGCTTGCCGCGGACCCCTGGGCGTAGCTGGCCCAACCAATGATCATGGTGCCGGCCGACAGGGTGAGCGTTACATGGTCGCCGTCCACGTCGGTATAGTTGGCGACGAAACCGGCCGGGGCGTCGCGGGATTCGAGCTGCTCGAGTCTCATGACCGTCTCCTCAGGTGTGGGCGCGCCGCGGCCGGTTGGTCGGCGCGGGGTTGCGAAGCGATCGCTCGTTGGGCGAATCCGTGGACTGCACGGCGGCTCAACGGAACCAGCAGGCGCCGCGCGGCGTCCGGACCTCGTCCACGACCTCGACCGGCGGGCGATTCCGCGGGGCGATCAGGTGGCGCGGCCCGGCCCATCCGTTCGCCGGCCCCGTGCGGGCCTTGCGGACGGTCTCGGTCACGGCGGTCTTGAGCAGGTCGGCCAGAAACACGGCACTTTCGCGCAGGTCGGTTAGAACGCGGTACACGGCGGACTCCCCGGCCTGCGGTGATAAACGGACCGGCTGCCGGCGCGCAGGCCGGGCGCCGGGGCGGTGCCGGGCCGGCGGGGGGCTTGCTTGGCGGTCAGGACCCCGCCGGCCGCTCTCGTTTGTGGAACCAACCGATCCGACGACTCAGGCTACTTCTTGATCTCTCGCGGGGGTGGGGCGATTTCGATACCAACATTGACCCCTAACAGCTCACTCGCCTCGGCGCGGAACATGTCCAGCTCTTCCAGGTGTCCGGGTGCGAGATGCTGGTCCGTTCGCGGCCAGCGGCCGGCCCAGTCGTAGTAGTCCCGGGCCCGGGCGGTCTCGCCCAGCTTGTGGTGGCTCATGGCCAGGAAATACAGGTCGAATGCCAGGCCCCAGTCTTCCTGGCGCGCGAGGTTCGCGCGGAGGATGTCAGCGGCTTCGCGGTATCGGCCGTCGCGGTAGTAGGCCACGCCCAGAGTGTTGCCGTACACGCCGTTCCCCGGGTCGAGCCGCACGGCCTTTTCGGCCAGGGGCACGGCGGCTTTCACGTCGCGGAGCTCCTCGGGGGCGGTCAGGTAAACCCAGGCCAGGTTGTTGCAGGCCATGGGATCGTCCGCGTTGTTTTTCACCGCACGACGATACGACTGGATGGCCTGTCGTGCCCTCTGTTCGCGCGACTGCGTGGCCTGTACGGGATCGCCGAGTCGGACCTCGACCTTCAGGGGGACGACTTTGCTCCCGGGATCGGCCGGCGGGTACGGCGGCGCGTCCCAGTCCAATCCCATCCCGGCCAGGTGCCGACGGATGAGCCGCAGGTCCCAGATGTGAGCGCCACGGACGGCACTCATCACGATCAGCCTGGTGCGGTCCGGCGTGAAGACGGGCGCAAAACTCTGATCCTGGTTGGGGTCCTCGAGAACGGCGAGTTCCCGGCCGGTGGCGGGATCGACCAGGCGAATCGCGGCGGTGCTGGTCGGGACAGCCAGGAGATTGCCGTCCTTCGTAAACGCGCCGGTACCGCCCATCCGGGGACCCGGTTCCCAGGTGTCGACCGCGACGAGCCGGCCTCCATCGAGGTCGGTGGAGAGCCAGCGGCTGTCGAGGCTGAAGCGGGGATAACCGGCGCCTCGCTCGGCGAGCCGTTTGACGAACTTCCCGTTACTTGCGTCCCAGACCGTGGCCGAGCCGCCGGTGCCATGCGGAACGGTGACGACAAAGCGGCCGTCGGGACTGACCGTTATGAAGCCGATGTCGGCACCGGCGTCGATGCGAATCGGCTGGCCCGGCCGGTCGGCGTGCAGAATCCACCCGCCCGCGTGGACCTGCTCGGCACTGACCGCCCGCGAGCAGGTAACGATGACCCGGCCGTCGCCGCTCTGGTCGAGGCAGCTGCCGCGGGGCAGAGGCAACCGTCGCGGAGGGCCCACGACGCAATTGCCTGCCGCACCCGATTCCCTTACGATCGGCCACCGGAATAGGCCGGTGGAACCGAGTGCCAGGAGGTCCCCCGACGGCTCAAAGTGGACCCGATTGCCTCGGCCTCCCGTCGGGATGAAAGCGACCTCGTTGCCGCTGGCCAGGTCCCAGATGCCGAAACCGTCCCACATCGCGGCGGCGATCAACCGACCGTCCGGGCTCATGGATAACGACTCATACCCCTGTTTTTCCGGCAGGGCCTTGCGGAACAGAGTGCGGTATTCCCGGCCGTCGGCGACCTGCCAGATGCCGAGCTTGCCATCCTGGATCGCACCGGCCAGCCGCCGGTCGTCGCTGCTGAAGCGTCGGGTGTGCTGAAAAGACCTGGACGTAAACAACCGTTGACCCGTGCCGACGTCGAACAGTTCCAAATGGCTCCCCCAGCCCGCTGATATCAGGCGGTCTCCCGCATGGTTCAGGGCCAGGCCGTAAGCCACGTCGCTGATCTCGAGTGTCTGAAATACCCGGAGCTCAGGGTAGTCGTAGAGCCGGATCAATCGTGCTTCGGCCAGGCCAACCGCCAGGGTCCGCCCGTCCGAATTCCAGGCGACGGAGTAGGGCCTGGTACCTTGCTGCAGAGTCTTCAGGACCTTTGCCGTGCGCACGTCCCGGAGCTGCACGACCGATCCGAAGTAGGTCGTGACCGCGACCACCGGCTCCGTTGGGTGAAGGGCACAGACGACCTCGCGCGTGAGCGTGTCGGGCGGCAGGCGGTTGAGGTTTTTGCCGCTCGGCAGCTCGAACCAGCCGATCGAGCCGTCGGTGTAGACCAGGGCGACCTGTTGGCCTTTGGGATGAAAATCGACATGTCTGCCGTGCGTCTCGGAGAGAATCCGGCGCGGGGTCCCACCATCAAGGTGCCACACTTGCGCGCCGGCAACGTCCTGCCGCTCGACATCGAGACCGACGACGGCGAGGAATTTGCCGTCGCGGCTGAGGTAGGGGATGCCGCGCCCCGGCAGCCGGTGAATTTCGACGTCGTCGGCCACGCGGCGGACGCTGCAGTTGCCCTCGCGGTCGGTGCGGGCGTACAGGGCCTGCGCCTCGTCAAAATCGAACCAATACCCGTGGTCCGGCCAGGGGTGCCGCGGCCCGGACAGGTCGAGGTCGGGAAGGGCCAGGCAAGCGATGGCTTCGGTGCGTAACTCGGCGCGCATTTCGGGCGAAGGGTCCAATTTCAGGGCCTCGGCAACCTCCCTCAAGCATTGGAAGCGCTGGCCGGCTTGACGGCCGCGACGGAGGGCCGCCGCCCTCGCCACGTGGGCGCGCAGCCGGACCTCGTTCTCCGCGGCCGTGGCCAGGGCTTCGGCGCGCTCCGCCCGTCGCTGGTTGTCGATGGCCCGGTCGCGCTCGTGCCGCAGGATCGCAGTCACCGGGATGCCGACCACCAGCAGCAAGAGCAGCGCGCCGAGAAGTGACCACGTGACCAGGGACCACTTGTTCCGCCGCGCGAACTTCCGAAGCCGGTACCCCGCCGACGGCGGGCACGCCTGCACCGGCTCGTCGGCCAGGTACCGCTGCACGTCCAGGGCCAGGCTGTTGGCCGTCTCGTAGCGGCGGCCCCGGTCCTTCTCCAGGCACTTCATGACGATCCAGTCCAGCTCCCCCCGGACCAGCTTCGTCAGCCTGGCCGGCTCCGTGTGCCGCTGCGCCGCGACCGTCGGCCGGGTGACCGTTGACTCGGCCAGCCTGGTGCTCGGCCGGGGCGGTTCTTCGTCGCGGATGATCCGGACGATCTCGTCGTACCCGGCATCTTGGAACCGTTTCTTGTCGAACGGCGTCGTCCCGGTCAACAGCTCGTAGAGCAGCACCCCCAGGGAGTAGATGTCGCTCCGGGTGTCCACGTCCAGGTCGCTCATCCCCGCCTGCTCCGGCGACATGTACATCGGCGTGCCGATCAACTGGGCGATGCCCGTGAACAGGGTCTTGTCGGTCAGCTCCTGGCCCAGGGCCTTTGCGACACCGAAATCGATCACCTTCGCGACCGGTGTCGTGTCGTGCCGCGAGACCAACACGTTGGACGGCTTCAGGTCCCGGTGGATGATCCCCTTCTGGTGGGCGTGCTGGACGGCTTGGCAGACGGGGATGAAGAGCTCCAGCCGCTGCCGCGGCGTCAGCTGGTTCTGGTCGCAGAATTCGGTGATGGGAACACCTCTTACCAGCTCCATCACGAAGTACGGCCGGCCGGCCGGGGTGGACCCGCCGTCGAAGACGCGGGCGATGTTGGGGTGGTCCAGCAGCGCCAGGGCCTGCCGCTCGGCTTCGAAGCGGGCGACGACCTGCCGGGTGTCCATCCCCGGCTTGAGCACCTTCAGCGCCACCTTGCGGCGGACCGGGACGGTCTGTTCGGCCATGAAGACGAC
>DATFWZ010000659.1:0-14499 GCA_035258765.1 Gemmataceae bacterium | reverse complement strand
GGTGACGACGGGGAACGCCGCCAGGCGCGAGGCCGATATCACCATCGCACCGACCGCGGCGATCGGCCCGATTCCGGTCCGCGTCAAGAGCGCGAACGGCGAGTCCGCGGCCGTCAATTTCATTGTGGACCGGTTCGCGGTCGTCACCGACGCGGCCGGGATTGACTCCGCCCGCAACGGTCGGCTGGTGACGCTCCCGGTCACGCTCGCGGGCACGCTCGATCGCGCCGGTCAGTCCGACTACTTCCGCTTCGAGGCCAAGGCCGGCCAGGAGATCGGCGCCCAGATCATCGCCGGGCCGATCGGCTCGAAACTGGATGCGGTCCTCGAACTGACCGACGCCGACGGCAAGGTACTTGCGCAGGGGTCGGGCGGGCTGCTCGCGTACAAATGCCCGGCCGCCGGGATGTACGCCATCGGTGTCCACGACAAGGACTATCGCGGCGGGGCCGACCAGTTCTACCGGCTTCATGTCGGCGACGTCCCGGTGGTCACGGGCGTCGTCCCGATGGGCGTGCAGCGCGGCCACGAGGCGACCGTTTCCGTGGTCGGCGTGAACCTCGGAACCGTGACTGCGAAGGTCAAGGTCCCCGCGGACGCGGCCGTCGGCTCGCGCGTGCCCGTGCCGCTCGACGCGAAGGCCGAGAAGCCGCTCGGAAATGTGATCGTAATTGCTGGCGAATTCGCCGAGGCGACCGTCGAGAACGGTCAGACCGCGATCGAGACCCCCGGGACCGCCAACGGCGTGATCGCCAGGCCGGGCGAGACGCAGGCGATTCGGTTCACCGCGAAGAAGGGCCAGCGATTGCTGATCGAAGTCAACGCGCGGCGGGCCGGGTCGCCGCTCGATTCGGTGATCGAATTGCTCGACGCGAAGGGCAGCCCCGTCGGCCGGGCAACGTTGCGGTGCACGGCCCGGACGTGGGTCGTCTTCCGCGATCACGACTCGGCCGGCCCGGGCATCCGCATCGAGGCCTGGAATGAGCTGGCGATGGACGACTACGTCTACCTCGGCAACGAGCTGCTGCGCATCGAGCAGCTCCCGCTCAACCCGGACGCGGACTGCAACTTCTACGCGGTCGGCGGCCAGCGGGTCGGGTTCCTGGACACCACGCCCGGCCACCACCCGATGGGCGCGCCCGTCTACAAGGTAGAGATTCATCCCCCCGGCACGACGTTCCCGCCGAACGGGCTGCCGGTGTTCAATCTCAACTACCGCAACGACGACGGCGGGCCGGGTTACGGCAAGGATTCGCGGCTGTTCTTCGACCCGCCGGCCGACGGCGAATACACGGTGCGGATCGGAGACTCCCGCAATCAGGGCGGTCCGAACTACGGTTACCGCCTCACCGTCCGCCCGCCGCGACCGGAGTTCACGGTCTCATTCAGCCCCACGGCCCCAAGTATTTGGAAGGGCGGGTCGCTCCCGATTGGCGTCACGGTGAACCGCATCGACGGCTTCGACGGGCCGGTGCAGGTGAAGCTGGAGAATCTGCCCGCGGGATTCGAGGCCCCGGCCACATTCGTCGAGGCGGGCCAGCAGTCAACCAGTTTCGCCCTGTACGCGTCGCCGATGGCCGAGAATCCGCCCGGGACTGTGGCCCCGCTCAAGCTCGTGGCCCGGGCAACCATCGACGGCAAGGAAGTCGTTCGCGAGGCGACTGGCGGTGTGCCGAAGGTAGTCCCGCCTGGCGACCTGGTGACGGTTACCTCCGCGAGCGAGGTCGTGGTGCGCCCGGGTGCGGAGGCGCGCCTCAAGGTGCGGATCGAGCGGCGGAACGGGTTCAAGGGTCGGGTGCCGCTCGACGTCCGCGGGTTGCCGCACGGAGTCCGCGTGTTGGATATCGGGCTCAACGGCATCCTGATCACCGAACGGGACACGGAGCGGGAAGTCGCGATCTACGCGGAGCCGTGGGTGAAGCCCATGGAGCACCCGTTCGTCGTCCTGTCGCGGCAGGAGGGGAAGAACTCGGAGCACGGGGCGAAGAGTGTGTTACTGAAGGTGCAGAAGTAGGCAAATGACGAATAGCCCACCAATGACAAATGTCCAAGGAATGACCAATTCAGAATGACGAATGCCGACCTATAGGGGCCGGGTTTCGTCGTTCGACATTCGACATTCCTTGGACATTGATCGTTGGTGGGGCATTGGTCATTTTCGTCCCGCGGAGGCCGCTGAGAGGGCCGCGAGGTCGGAGGCGGACATCAGGTCGCCGGGGAATGGCGTGTCGGGGATCGGGGTCGCTGGGGTGAGCGGGCCGTCGAAGAGCATGGCCCGGTTGCGCCCGCCGGCCTTCGCCTGGTACAGGCCCTGGTCGGCCGAAGCCAGAAGTGACTCCGGCCCCGTCTCGCCCTCGGGGACCGCCGACGCAACACCGAGGCTGATGGTTACTCGGCCGTACGGGGACCCGGGGTGCTCGATCTCGAGTGCCGCAACGGCGCTCCGCAGGGACTCGGCCACGGTCATCGCGCCGTCGGCCCATGTGTTCGGCAAGAGGATCACAAACTCTTCCCCGCCGTACCGGGCGACAGTGTCTCCCGCCCGCTGGGCGCCGTCATGCAAAGTCGCGGCCACGCGGGCCAGGCATTCGTCCCCGCGGGGGTGTCCGTAGGCGTCATTGAACTTCTTGAACAGGTCCACGTCCACCACGACCGCGGACAGTGACGACCCGTCGCGGGCCGCCCGGCCCCACTCCTGCTTCAACAGCAGGTTGAAATACCGCCGGTTCGGAATCCCCGTCAACTCGTCGATGACGGCCAGCTTTTCCCATTGCTCGTTGAGCTGCCGGAGCCGCTCAGTCACTTCCACCAGTTCGCGTTCGCGGACCTTGCGCCGGTCGAGCTCGCGCTTCAAGTTGAGGGCGGAGCGGACGCGAACTAGCAACTTGTTCGGGCTGGCGTTCTTGGGAATGAAGTCGTGCGCCCCGGCCGCGAACACCCGTTCAAGGACTTCCTCGCTGTCCAGGCCCGTCAGCGCGAGGACCGGGATGTCGCTCAGTTGTGGGGAGTCCTTGACGTACTTGCACAGGTCGATGCCGCTCACCCCGGGCATGCCGACGTCGGTCAGGATCAAATCGACGGCGGAGTGGCTGGCCTCCAGCAACCGGATGGCCTGACGCCCGCTCGTCGCGGTGCGCACGTCCTCGTATCCGACCGCCTGAAGGAGGACCTTGAACGTGTTGCAAACGTCGGGCTGGTCGTCAACGATCAGTATGCCCACAAACCAATCCTCGAAGAGGGTCGAGGCGAAATGGGGCGATCGGGGCGAGGTTGATGGGAGTCTACCTTCCTAAACCGCGTCCGCGCGCGCAGTCCGCCGGGTCTGTTGCGCTTCTGCCGCTGCAATGTATGTGCCGGGCATAATGAAAGTCCAGAAGACCACAGCTATGGCCCGGCAACGATGCGGTTCAGCCCGCACGGCAGGAAACCTCCGAGTGCGGGCGCAACCGCCTCATCCGGGTCCGGTTAATTCTTAGTACGGGGACGACAAGCCCGCCGCCTTCCATTTGGTGAAGAGCGCCGAACATTCTTCGCGCAACGGACCCGGCAGAACGCGCAGCGGACTGCCGCCGAGTTCCGCCAGTCGCGTCGCGGGCAGGGCCAATTCGCAGAATCCAGCTGCTTCGGCGTCGGCGATGACGGCCCCGTAATAGACCGCGTCGAGCTTCGCCCAGTGGATCGCGGACAGGCACATCGGGCACGGTTCACACGTCGAATACATGACACATCCGGTCAGAGCGATCTGTCGCAGACGCGCTGCTGCGGCCCGGATCGCGTTGACCTCGGCATGCGCCGTCGGGTCGGTGTCGCGCCAGACGGTGTTGTGTGTCGCGGCCAGGACCACGCCATCGCGGACGATGATGGCCCCGAACGGGGACTGGCGCACCGCGATGCCAACCTCCGCGATCTCAATCGCGAGGCGCATGTAGTCTTCGGGCGTCACCGGCACGTCCTCCCTCCCGGGTCAATGCGGCAGGCCGAACACGTAGTAGACGAGGCACATCAAGGCGAGAACGACGGAGCCGCCGGTCAGCTCCCGGGCCCGGCCGGCAATGAGCTTCATGACGGGGTACAGGACGAGCCCGGCGGTGAGCCCGTTCGCGATGTTGTAGGTGAACACGATCATGGCCAGCGTCGCGAACGCGGGGACCGCCTCGGTCGGGTCGTCGAACGCGATCTTCGTCACCGACCCGAGCATCATCACGCCGACCGCGATCAAGGCCGGCCCGTAGGCGTAGCTCAGCGACTGCAGCGGCTGCACGAGCGGGATGAAGAACAGGCTCGCGGCGAACAGGAGCCCGGTCGTGACTGCGGCGAGGCCCGTGCGGGCACCCTCGCGGACGCCCGCGGCCGATTCGATGTAGGCCCCGCTGGTAGACGTCCCGACGACCGCCCCGACCATGCACGACGCGGCGTCCACAAGCATCGGCCGTTCCATTTGTGGGAAGCGGCCGTCCTTGTCGAGCATCCCGCCCGCGGCGCCGACGCCGACCAGTGTCCCCAGCGTGTCGAGAAAGCTCATGAGGAAAAGCGTGAGCAAGACCGGCAGGAAGGTGAGGCGGAACACGCCCGCGACCTGGAGATGGAACGCGATGGGGCTCAGATCGTAGTCTCCGGTGAACGGCAGCGCGACGATTCCCCGGGGAGCATCGCCGAAGCCCAGGAGGTAGCCGGCCGTCGCGGTCGCGGCCATTCCGAGCAGGATCGCCCCGCGCACCCGCCAGTACAACAGCCCTGCAATGAGAACGAAGCCGCCGATGGCAAGCAGGACTCGCGGGTCGCGGACGTTGCCGATCTTCACCGGCACGTCCGGCTTGGGCTGAACCGGCCCCGGCGGCGGCGGCATGCCCTCGACAAAGCTCGTCACGATCCCGGATTGATAAAGACCGATGAAGGCCAGGAATAGGCCGATGCCGACCCCGAAGCTGTGCTTCATGCTCGCGGACAACGCGTTCGCGAGCCAGGTGCGGATGAGCAACAAAGTGATCAGGAAGAAAACCGCGCCGCTGACGAACACCGCACCAAGTCGCAATTGCCAGCCGATGCCGAGGGCGGCGAGCCCGAACGCGATGAACGCGTTCTCGCCCATGTACGGCGCGACCGCAAGCGGGCGATTGGCGTAGACGCCCATGAGCAGACAGCCGATCGCGGCGGTCACGATGGTCGCCACGGTGCTCGGACCGATCGGAAGTCCTGCAAATTGAAGGATGGCCGGGTTGACCACGACTATGTAAGCCATGGCGGCGAACGTTGTCGCCCCGCCAAGGAGCTCGGTCCGCGGAGTCGTTCCGCGTTCGGTGAGCCGGAAGAAGCGGTCGAACCGGCCGGGCGGTTGGCGTGTCATGCCGCGGGAATGTAAGGCCGGGCTCGGCGAGTGTCAACGACCCTTGGGGATTCCATGAACATCCTGGATTACAACCAGCGCGCCTGGGACCGCCAGGTCGCGAAGGGGAACCGGTGGACTGTGCCGGTGGGTCCCGAGGTCGTTGCCGCGGCACAGCGCGGGGAGTGGCAGATCGTCCTCACGCCCACGAAGCCGGTCCCGGCGGATTGGTTCCCGGCGCTGGCGGGCCTCGACGCTCTCTGCCTCGCGTCGGGCGGCGGGCAGCAAGGCCCAATTCTCGCCGCTGCCGGGGCAAACGTGACCGTATTGGATCAATCGCCGGCGCAGCTCGCCCAGGATCGATTCGTCGCCGACCGCGACGGGCTGACTCTGCACACAATCCAGGGGGACATGGCTGATCTGTCATCGCTGGCGGACGGGCAGTTTCACCTGGTCGTGCACCCGTGCTCGAATTGCTTCGCGCCCGACGTGCGGCCGGTCTGGCGGGAGGCGTTTCGCGTGCTTCGGCCGGGCGGGGTGTTGATCTCCGGTTTCACCAACCCGGCGCTTTACGTCTTCGACGACGTCGCGGCCCAGCGCGGCGAGCTGATCGCCCGGCACGCGATCCCGTACTCGGACTTGACGAGCCTCACCGAAGAGGAGCGGCGGATGTACACGGACAAGGACGAGCCATTGGTCTACGGGCACACGCTCGACGACCAGATCGGTGGGCAGCTCGCGGCCGGCTTCGTCCTGACCGGGTTCTACGAGGACCGCAACCCGGATCACCCGCTCGCGAAGCTCATGCCGACATCGATCGCGACTCGGGCGGTGAAGCCGCATTGACCGCTCGTGCTTCATTGTCGCGTCCACCGGATCAATTGGAACGCGAGCGCCACGGCCGCGACGTAACCGAGCACACCGAATAATGACACCCCCCACACCAGGGGCGGCGTCCCCATGCTCCACATCATCGCGGAACCGACGATCAGCGCCGCGGCGATGATCCCGCGGACCAACAGCTTCACCGTCCGCTCCATCCCCTTGTGCTCGTGATGGATGTCCAGCTTCCCCTCGCGGAAGCGCTTCATGATTTCGTCCAACTCCCGCGGCAGGTCGGTCAGGAACCGCTCCCAGTCGCGGGCCGAGCGCTGCATCTTCCGCCGGAACCGCCGCCAGACGCGGCCCACGCCGTGCTCGCGGACGTACAGGTCGATCACCTCCGCCAGGCTGAAGTCCGGGCTGAGCTGCCGCGCGCTCCCCTCGAGGACGACAAGGGTGCGCAACAGGAGGGCGACCTCCGGGGGGAGCAGGATGCCGAACCGCCGGATAATGTCCGTCATCCGGTTGAGCGCACCACTCAAGTCGAACTCCTTGAGCGGCTGGTCCGCGAAGTCGTTGACGAAGTCGGTCACCTCCGCGCGCAGCCCGGCCGGGTCGTCTGGCGGCGACGCCCCGAGGGTCATGACCGTGTCGGTGAGCCGCCCGGCGTCGCGGTGGTAGACGGCGACGATCAGGTTCTCCAGCCGGTCGCGGATATCCTCGTCCAGGCGGCCGATCATGCCCGCGTCGAGGATGCCGAGGACGCCGCCCGAGAGGACGATGTAATTCCCCGGGTGAGGGTCGGCGTGGTAGAAGCCGTCCTGAAAGATCATCTGCAGGTAAATGCGGGCCGCCCGCAGAGCCAGGCCGCGGGGGTCCACCTCGGCTGCGGCGTGGGCCCGGATGTCGGTCCCGCCGATCCCGTTGAGGCGCTCCATTGTCAGCACGTGCCGGGTGGACAGCTCCGGGATCGGCCGCGGGAAGTGGACTCCGGGCTCCTTCCCGAAATTTCGGGTAAAGGCCTCCAAATTCAAGCGCTCGGCCGTGAAGTCGAGCTCGCGGTTGAGCACTTTCTTGAACTGCCGGACCGTGGCCACAGGGCGGTATGGCCGAGACGACTCGACGTAGCGCTCGGCCAGCTCGGCAAGGCCCGCGAGCAGGTCGAGGTCCTTCGCGACCCGCTCCTCGATCCCGCGATGCTGGACCTTGACCACCACGGCTCGGCCGTCGATGAGCCGTCCTGCGTGCACCTGGCCGATCGACGCGGACGCCATCGGCGTCGGGTCGAACTCAGCGAATAGCTCCTCCACGGGCCGGCCGAGCTCGGTCTTGATGATCTCGCGGACGACGTCGGGAGGGTCGGGGGGTGTGTCTGTCTGAAGCCGGGACAATTCGTCCGCCTGGGCCACGCCGACGATGTCGGGGCGGGTAGACAGGACCTGGCCGAACTTGACGAACGTCGTGCCAAGGTCGGTGAGCGCGAGGCGGACGCGGGCCTCATGGGAGGCCTCGGTGATCTTGCGGAACCCGCTCGGGGTCAAATGCCGGCGGAGCCAGTCGATGTGCGGGACGGCCGCCAGCCAGTCAGCCAGCCCGTACTTGGCGAGGACGCCGACGATCTCGGCGAACCGGCGGGCGTTCTGCTCGGTGCGGATCAGTCGTTCCAGGATCATCGTCCGGCCCCGCCGGGGGTAGGCATTCGATCAGGTTAGCGGACGCCGCCGCGGAATAGAACCCCGGCTCGCGCTGGCGCGAGCGCCATCGGCCCGGGCTTTTCCCTTGTCTTCGCCCGCCGCCCGGAGGATACTCGCGTGATCGCCGGGCACTTCAAGACACACATCGAGGAGGACGGGAGCCATGCGAAAGACCATCGGACTGATCACCCTGGTGTTCGGACTGGCCGTGGTCATGGCCACGAACGCGCCGCAGATCGATGCCCAGGAAAAGGCTGCCAAACAAAAGAAGGGTGAGGACAAGAAGGCGGCTCCGGCGGCCAAGGTCGGAACGATCGAGATTTTCAAGGGCAAGGACGGGTACCGGTTCCGGATCAAGGACGTGGACGGCAAGGTCATCGCCATGCCCCCCCGCGGCCAGGACAATAAGGAAGACGTGCTCAAGGACCTCGAAGAGATCAAGGAGACGCTGGCCAAAGCCAAGCCGACCGAGATCAAGGATTGACAACCAAGTCGAGCGCTTCCACGGGTGCCCGTCGCCAGGCGGACATCCGTTGCATTTGGCGAGTCACTCCGCGGCCAACTTCACGCCGCACGTGTCGAGTGCCAGGATCGCGAATGAGCTGCCAGCGTTGGTGATGTAGTGGGTCTTGCTCCCGCCGAGCGACTGGGTGAACCACCGGCCCGATTCCCGCTGATTCGATTGCAGCCATCCGACCGCCTTCTTCAGTGCCGGGTCATCCGCGGGGATGCCCGCCTGGCGGAGGACGAAGGTCACGAATCCAGTCGCGTAGCCATCGCTGACGTCCATGGCGTTCGGCGTCTTGTTGTCGCGGCGCTTCGGGTATGGGCCGAGACTCGGCAGGTTCCAGCCCCCGTCCGGCAGTTGCAGCTTCCGCAACTCGGCGATCGTTGCCTTCTGCTCCTCGTCACTGAGTAGGCCGGTGATCTTCGCGGAGGCCCACAGGAGCGTGGCCTTGTGGTGAAGTTCGGGGACCGGGTTGGCTCTTAGATACTTGCGGATTTTCTCGAGGCCCGCTTGCGCCGCAGGCGTGTCTCTGTAGTCGTCCGGGGCCGTCGCGACCGCGACGGCGACGAAGGCGACGCCGTAGAACTGGTCGTGCTCGAGGGGCGGCCAGGCGCAGTCGGGCCAATTCCACGAGCCGTCCGCCTTCTGGATCGTCCACACCTTGTCGAGGGCGGTCTTCGTCAGCGGGTGTAGCTTCTTGGTCGTTGCCGCGTCGTTCCCGGCGAGAGCGAAGGCGGTGGCGACGACCTCGTAGTCCGTCCGCGGCTTCTGCTTGTCCCACTTTTTGACGGTCCCTTCGAGGAACGCGCGGACCTCCTTCATTGGGCCCGGGTCGCCGCCGCGGACGCGCGGCCGGGCGAGCATGTACGGGACGTTCGTGTGACAGGTGGCGCAGCCGCGCTCGCGGGTCCAGTGCAGGCCGACGCCGTCGATGTACGCGGCCGCCTTGGTGGGGCTGAAGGTCTTGGCGACCGGCTCTTCGGGCTTCGTCGGGGCCGGGGCGGCGGTCTCGGCGATGGAGTGGCCTGTAGTGAGCAGAACGGTGAGTGCGGGGATCAAGTTGCGCATGAGGGAGATGGATGGCGAGGGAGGGAATCTCTGCTTACGGCTTAGCGATTCGTTTCACATCGCTAAGCCGCAAGCGGCCAGGGATAACCCTTACACTTTATCGGTAATTTCGAATCCCTTCCGATACTCGCGCGTCAGCATCGAGTTGGCCTTCTCGTTGTTGCCCGTGAACTGCTCCTTCTTTGGGTCGATCGGCAGCAGCGGACCGTAGAAGCACGGTGTCTCCGACAGCTCGACTTCCTTCTTCGTTTCCTTCAGGTGGGCGAACATCTTCTTGAGGATCTCGTTCGCCTCCTTGCTGCCCGCGATCTCCTTCAGCTCGCCGACCGGCATCTGCTTGCCGAGCCGCAGGCTGATGTTGGCCAGGTGACAAAGGGCGGCCGAAAGGTGTCCCTCGGAGACGTCGCAGTTCAGGTCCGTGTACTTCCCGGACCGGATCGCCTTGACGAAGTTCTCGTAGTGCTGACCGTCGTCCTTGCTCTGGAACCTGGTGACTTCTTTGAGGTCCGGATCCAGGACGACACCGCCCGTGTAGCTCGGGCAGACCAGGATCCCTTTGTCCCCATAGTAAACGTTGCCGACGAAGCCGCTCCCTCGTTTGCCGCCCAGCTTGCCCGGGTATGGGCTGTCGGTCTCGAGCCCGCGGACCTCGAACACCAGCTCGCCGTCCCCGTAGTCGAAAACGGCCAGCTGGGTGTTGGCCGTCTCGCCGTCGTCCAGATACCCGAACCGGCCGCCAAAGCTGACGACGGACCTCGGCAGCTCGTTCTTCTGCAGCCCCCAGCGGGCCTTGTCCATCTCGTGCACGCCCTGGTTGCCGAGGTCGCCGTTGCCGTACTCCCAGAACCAGTGCCAGTCGTAGTGGAATTTCTCCCGCATGACCGGCAGCTTGCGGGCCGGGCCGCACCAGAGGTCGTAGTCAACCGAGTCCGGGACCTGCTGCTCGCCTTTCTTCCGTCCGACGTCCCCGATGCTCTTGCGCCGCTTGTAGCAAGTGCCGTACGACAGCTTCACCTTCCCGAGCTTGCCGTCGTGCACGTACGCCATCGCGTCGCGCATTCCCGGCATCGACCGGCTCTGCGTGCCGACCTGGCAGATCAGCTTGTACTTGCGGGCCGCCTCGATCATCCGCCGGCCCTCGAGCACGTTGTGCGACGCCGGCTTCTCGGAGTAGACGTGCTTGCCGGCCTGCATGGCCCAGATGGCGCCGAGGGCGTGCCAGTGGTTCGGCGTGGCGAAGGACACGGCGTCGATCGACTTATCTTCCAGGAGCTTGCGCATGTCCTGGTAAAACTTGGGCTCGGTCTTTTGTTTCTTGGCAATCGCCCTCATGGCGTTGCCGGCCGCCTTTGAATCCGCGTCGCAGATGGCGACCACCTCGCAGCCGAAATTGCCGGTGAGGCCCTTGATGTGGTCACCACCGCGGCCGCCGAGACCGACGATGGCGACGCGCACCGTCTCACCCGACCCGATTGGCCGGCTGGTGGCGGGTTCGTCGGCGACAGCCGGCGTGTTCCGGAGCGCGGCCATGGCCGCGGAAATCACGGCGGAATGCGAGATGAACGTACGACGATCGAGCATGGAGAGGACCCCTCGGGAGAATTAGGAGTAGCGGGCAGGTATGTGCGGCAGCGTGAATGAAAGTCTAATCGCGGGGCGCGAGGGGATCAACCTATCACCGCGAAACTCCGGCCTTCTTGGCGATCCGGGCAGGGACGTTTGCAATTCGGGCAACCTGTTCATCGCCCTGTCGTCCCGAGCCGCCGATACCGCCCGCCGACCACGAGTAAGGTGACCCCCCACGCGGCCCCGAATACCGCCGGGGCCCACGGTGAACCGTCCATGTACCGGGCCATGAGTGGGGCTGCGAGCATGAACAAGAGGCCGATCACGTACCCCCCGCCCCAGACGCACCCGCCCATCGCGAACCACGCCAACCCGCTGAGCGCCATGCCCGCCCCGTACATCTCCAGGTGCCCCTGCCCCTGCGCCCGTACCACCCAAAAGACCGATGCGAACGCGAGCAAGTAGCCGAGCCACACCGCCCAGAGGATGCGCTCGATCGGGTTCGTCGGCAGGAATCCGGTGCCGAAGCCGTATTTGCCCAGCCACCAGACGAGGAGTACGAAGAACGCACCTCGCGGGATCCAGAAAGCCGGCCACTCGGGCGTCCCGGAAATCAGCAGGATCGACGTCGCCGTGTGAACCACCCAGATGAGCGCGCCGAGGAGCATCAGCCCGGTGCCCCACGGCCGCAGCTTGGCCTCGTGCTGACTGCGGCCGATTTCGCGGTGCAGGCGCTCGAGCAGGTTGACGCTCCGGGCCGCGATCGGCTCGCCTTCGCGGTACCGCCGCAGGTCCTCGGCCAGCTCCTCCGCCGACCGGTAGCGCACCGCCGGGTCCTTCTCCAGGCACTTGAGGACGATCTTCTCCAGGTCCGGGTCGATGTACCGGTTGATGATTCGCGGCGGGAGCGGTTCCTGGTCGAGGACCTGTCGCATCGTCTCCACCGGTGTTGCCGCCAGGAACGGGGGTTTCCCGGTCAGGCACTCGTACAGGATGGCGCCCAGGGCCCAGACGTCGGCCTCGGGCCCGACTTCCTTCGTCCGCCCCTCGGCCTGCTCCGGGGCCATGTAACTCGGAGTGCCGAGGATGATCCCTGTTTCCGTGTGGCTGTCGCTCCCGCGCGTGGTCTTGGCGATGCCGAAGTCGGTGACTTTGGGTGTGCCGTCGGCCGCGATCAGGACGTTTTGCGGCTTGAGGTCGCGGTGGACGATCCCGGCCCGGTGAACCGCGGTCATGGCCCGGGCCAGGTGCTCGACAAGTTCCGCCGCGTCCTTGTTGGTCAGCGGCTTACCATCGAGCTTGCGGGTCAGGTTCCCGTTGGCGCAGAATTCGAGCGTGAAGTAGGGGAGGCCCTCGACCTCGTCGATCTCGTACACCTGAACGATGTTGGCGTGCTGGAGCCGGCCGACCGCCTCGGCCTCGGCCCGGAACCGTTCGAGGTCCTCCGCCCCGCCCCGCCCGGCGTGTACCATTTTGAGGGCGACGATCCGGTTGAGTGAATGCTGCCTGGCCTTGAACACGATGCCCATGCCCCCGCGACCGAGCTCGTCCAGGATCTCGTACCCGGGCACGCTCGCAGTCACCGGGGCGGCCGGCGTCGGGGCCGTCTCGACGACCGTGACCACCGGGAGAGTGGCGTCGTTGGACATACAGTTAGTAATTAGGAATTTATGGCTCGGGATTGGATGACGGCCCGAAGCCGAAAAAGGGCCCGGGCCGCAGAGCGAATCACGAATAACGAGTAACTCCCCCCGGGCCCGCGTATGGGAAGCCCCGAGTCCGCCACGCCCGCCCTGGAACGCAAATGGCCGTTCCGCGCGGCCCTTTTCGGCTGGCTGGCGATCGGGGTCGGCGTCTGGTTCGCGGCCGACTGGTTGAGCCGGCCGGGTCAGGTTCTTCTCGGCGGCTTGTGGCTGGTCGGGCTCGGCCTGTTGTTACGGCAGTTCATCCAGTCTCTCTTCGGCCCGGTGCTGGCGTACGACGTCCTCCGCGTCGGCCGCCGGCGGCGGCAGATCTGGTTCCGCGTCGCGTACGCGGTCGTTTTGGCCCTCCTCTTCACCTGGGTCTACATGGTCTGGCGGGCTGTCGGCGCCTACGGCTATCGCGGAGTCCGCATGCAGGACATGGCCCGGATGGCCGAGGCGTATTTCCAGGTCTACATGGTCGTCCAGTTCATCATGGTGTGCCTGCTCACCCCGGCGAGTGTGGCTGGGGCGATCACGGACGAGAAGGAGCGGCGCACCCTCGAGTTCCTGCTGGCGACTGACCTGCGCGACCGGGAGATCCTCTTCGGCAAGCTGGCCTCGCGGGTCGGCAGCCTGCTCCTTTTCCTGCTGGCGGGACTGCCGATCCTCGGTATGGTCCAGTTCTTTGGCGGGATCGACCCGGACCTCGTCATCGCGGGGTTCGCGGCCACGTTTCTCACCGTCCTGACGCTCGCGGCGATCGCGATCGCCGCGTCGGTCCTGTCGCGCCGGACGCGGGACGCCATCGCGCTGACGTACCTGCTCGCCGTCGCGTACTGCATCCTGTCCGGCATTTTCTACATCGTTTCCACCGCGCCTCCGCTGCAGTGGGACGTGCTCGTGTTCGGCTACCTGGTGACCTCGGAGGACATTTCTTACCCGCTCGTGTGCGGGAACCCGTTCTACATGGTCCCAACTGTATTGGAGCGGCGGGCCGCGTCCGGAGTGGATTTGTTCACGGGCCTGTTGCACTACTCCTTGTTCCACATTGTCGTCATTGCGTTATTCGTCGCGTGGGCCGGGATGCGATTGCGCTCGATCGCCCTGCGGCAGAGGTTCGGCGGTGGGGATCGGTCGCTGTTGCGGCGGCTTGTGTCCCGAAAGCCTGCAGACGCGGAGCGCCCCGCGCGGGCCCGCCGCCGGGCCCGGGATACCAGACGGCCGGAGATGGGCGACTCCCCGGTCGTGTGGAAGGAGGTGTTCGTCGATTCCGGGCTGCGGATGGGCGTGTTCAGCCGGTTCGTTGTCATCGTACTAGTGATCGTGTCCTTCGCGCCGGCCGGGATCATCTTCTGGGTCACCATCCTGGAGGACCTTCGCAGGTCGGGCCGGGGACCGTGGTGGTCGGCCGACCGGTGGAGTGATCTGGGCGAAGGGATGAACCGCTACTTGCAAGTGGTCGGGACGATCGTTAGCACGCTCGTATTCCTGGCAATCGCCATTCGCGGGGCCGGCGGCATCACCGGGGAGCGGGACCGGCACACGCTTGACGTGCTGCTCACGAGCCCCATGTCGGTCGCAAGGATCCTGTGGGGCAAGTGGTGGGGCTGCCTGCTGGGGATGCGCTGGGCGTGGGTCTGGGTGTTCGCGGTATGGGTCCTCGCACTCGCTGCCGGTGGGGTTCACCCGGTCATGCTTGCCGCGATGGTCTTGAGCGTCCCGATTTACGCCAGCGGGTTCGCGTGGATTGGCTTGTATTGCTCATTGACGCAGAAGACGTCCTTGCGGGCCACGATGGCGGCCATTGTGCTGAGCGTCCTCGCCGGCGGCGGC
>DATFWZ010000658.1:0-11962 GCA_035258765.1 Gemmataceae bacterium | reverse complement strand
CCGGGCTCGGCACGGCGGAGCTCCCCGGCAGGCGCTCCGCAAATACCAATTTGCCGTCCGCCAGCCGCCAGCAGTGGAGGAGGTCCGGGCTTTGCAGCCGGTATAGATACTCGCCGACCGCCACCGGCGAGCCGATACTGCCGTCCGGCACCTTTGGGATCTTCCACTTCAGGTGCGTCTTGGTCACGTCGCCGGTCCCGGCTGGGTCGACCGCGATCCCGGGCCCGCCGCGACCGCTGTCAGCGTAGACCAGCCCGCCGGCCAGCACCGGCGACACCGTGTCTCCGATTCGGTCCGGCTTCGCGTCGCCGGACGCGCACGACCAGATGGTTTCCCCGGTGGCCGGGTCGAGCCCTTCCAGGGCCGTCGCGCTCGCGACCAAAAGTTGCGTCTTTCCCTTGACCTCGGCGAGCACGGGCGTGCTGTGGGCCCAGTCCGCCGTGGGCCGCTTCTTCACCCACTTCACATCGCCGCTCTTGCGGTCAAGCGCGATCAGCCGCGACGTCTTGTCCGTCTGGTCCCAGGCGACGAGGACGCTGTCGCGATACAGCACCGGGCTGACACCCATCGCGACGTCGAACGCGAATGGCGTGATCTCCTTCCGCCAAACGACTTTGCCCTCCCGATCGAGGGCAGCCACGACAGACGATCCGAACAGGACGTAGACGGTCTCCGCGTCGGCGGCCGGGGTGGGCGCCGTATACCCGCCGCGAAGGTCAGTGAGCCGCCACGGCCCGGGCGGGATCGCCCTATCCCAAAGCCGGTGACCGTCGCCCTTGCGGAAGCAGACGACGTGGTGCTCGGGGGCCGCCTTCTCCACGGCCACTCCGGGCGGCCAGTACGACAACGTGACGAACACCCGGTCGCCCATCACGACCGGGCTCGACTGGTTCTGGTCGTATCGAACCTTGTCGGTCCCGGCATATAAGGGCGCCTTCCAGAGGATGTTCATCCCGTCCTTGCCGCCCCAGGTCACGGGCAGGTCCTTCTCAGCGGACTGACCCATGCCGGTCGGCCCGCGCCAGCCGGGCCAATCCTCGGCCCGGGCTACGGCCGTGATGATAGCGAGCACGGCGAAAGTGAGGACGACACGCATCCAACCTCTCCGGAATGCGGAAGGTAGCGCCAATTTCGGCTCGTGGTTGTCGTACGGGGGCTCTGCTGTCGCGGCCGCATTTGTTGGCCGCCGGGACGGGCCCCTGGGTCGAAGCGGCGCAACTCGAATCGTGTTGTACGTACCGCCTTCCGGCCGGGAGCGAAAGTGCGCCCCGGGTCCGGGGGTCGCTTCTCAGGCCGCCAATTGCGACATTCTCGTGGCCCGGCGAATGACACTTAAGTGCCTGCCGGTGAGCCACATGCTCCAGGCCGCCTCAGACCGCCACACATGCACACCGTGTGGCGGCCTGAGGAATTCTGGAGATTTTCCGGGGGTCCAAAACTTGACAGGGGCCGAAAAGGATCGCACACTCCGTGCCTCGGACCGCCTCGCACCGTCGAGTTTTCCGCCACCCCCGACCGGGCCGTTTCAGCGTCCCGGCTGATGATACTTGACAATCAATGAGGCAGACGGCTGGGTCGTCTTCAACCCCGTTCACGGGGCTTCCCGCGATTCGGCTTCAGCCACCTCCACGGCCGTGTTCCGCTGGAAGCGGTTTGGCGGAATTCGTTATCGAGCTCCGACTTCGGCCGAAATCCGGGCCGCAAACATGTCGCGCCCAAGTTGCGCACGACGGAATGCGCGCGATTTCATGTCGCGAATTGTCCGGGATTTCGGTCACGTGGAGATATCTTGGGGCGTGTCGGAACTAGAGTTTCGGAAGAAGCATGCCGGCCGCGGCGCGCGCAGTTACGATTGCTCTGCGTTCGAGGCACCCGGGGCCCAGCGTTGGGGTCGTCCGGGACAACCGGTTCCGTCACAACCAGGGAGTTCGCTCATGTTGAGGACGTCGCGGGTCGGCGTGGTGTTTGTTGTCGTTGCCTGCTTGTCCGCCGCCGGGTGCGGCGAGTCGTACGGCAAGAAACTGGTCGGCGTCTGGGAAGGGAAGCCGGAAGGAGCGGACGCCAAGAAGGAAATGCTGGACCTGAAGATCACGATGGAATTCAAAGCCGACGGCGGATTGAAAATTGCGCTAGGTCCGTTCGAATCGACCGGCACTTATAAGGTGACCAAGGAAGATGGCAAGACAGTGACGTTGGATACCGAGGTCACATCCGCGGCCACGAACAAGAAGGAAACCCTCACCGCCGTGTTCGAGGATGCGGATACGGTTGTAATCTCAAGGGCCGGAGATATGCCGGTTAAGCTGAAACGCAAGTCGTAAGCTGTTCGCTCTGACAGTCGCTTTGGGATGTGCCACGGCGAGCCTAGCCGCGCCTACTGGCGAGCCGGCTTACGCCGCTCCGCTCGCCGGGACGCGATGTAACGCACCGCTTGGCAGCCCCCCGGGCCGGCGGGTATCCTGCCCTTATGCGCCGCATCCGCCACCTCGCGCTCCCCCTCGCGCTACTCGCTCTCACGCTCGTCAGGGCTCAGCCGCCCAAGGCCGACCCGGACCTGCCACGAATCCCGCCGAAGTCGCCGGCGGACGAACAGAAGTCATTTGTCGTCGCGCCCGGGTTCCGCGTCGAGCTGGTCGCGGCCGAGCCGCTCGTCCAGTCACCAATGGCCTGCGACTGGGACGAGGACGGTCGGCTCTACGTCGTCGAATTGCCCGAGTACAACGCGTACGCGGGCACGCGACCGCACGGCCGCGGGCGGGTCGTCCGCCTGGAAGACACCGACGGCGACGGGGTCCTGGACAAGCGCACCGTCCTCGCCGACGACCTCGACTACCCCACGGGGATCATTTGCTGGGACGGCGGCGTCTATGTCGGGGCCGCCCCCGACCTCCTCTACCTGAAGGACACCAAGAGGGACGGCAAGATCAACGTCCGGCGCGTGGTTCTGACCGGGTTCGGCAAGGACAATGCCGGCGAGGGACAGCTGAATTCGTTCCGGTGGACGCTCGAGAATCGCATCCTGATTTCCACGGGCCTCGATGGCGGCGCGGTGAACGCCAAGGACGGGAAGACCGCCTCCGTCCGCAGCCTCAACGTCCTGTTGGACCCGCGCACGGGCGCCTGGGAGACCACCAGCGGCGGCGGGCAGCACGGGATGTCGCTCGACGACTGGGGCCGCGTCTACGTGTCCGGGAACAGCGACCCGATCCAATTCCTCGCCTACGACGCCCGCTACCTGACCTCCAGCCCGGACGTGCACGCCCCGCAGGCCGCGGTCAACATCCTCCCGAGCGGCAAGTTCACCAAGCTGCACCGGATCAGCGAGGTCGAGCCGTGGCGCGAGCTGCGGACGCGGCTCCGCAAGGAAAAGGCCATCGCCGGGTCGGACGAGGGGGGCGCGCCGTCCGGCTTCTTCACCGGCGCCTCGGGAGTCACCGTCTATCGCGGCGACGCGTTCCCGGCCGACTACCGCGGGGATGTTTTCGTCGGCGAGGTGGCGAACAACCTCGTCTTCCGGGCGAAGCTCAAGCCGAACGGCTCGCTCCCCGTGGCCGAGCGGGCGGACCCGGACAAGGAATTCCTGGCGTCGAAGGACGTGTGGTTCCGACCGGTCCAGTTCGCCAACGCCCCGGACGGTTGCCTGTACGTGATCGACATGTACCGCGAGCTGATCGAGGGGGCCGCGTTCCTCGCCCCGCGGGTGTTGAAGCACGTGGACCCGTCCGCCGGGATCGACAAGGGCCGGATCTGGCGCATCGTTCCGGAGGGCTACAAGCGGCCGCCGGCCCCGGCACTCAGTAAGGCGTCCACGAACGAACTGGTCGCCCTCCTCGATCACCCGAACGGGTGGCACCGCGACACGGCCAGTCGCCTCCTGTACCAGCGGCAGGACAAGGTCGCGGTGGCGCCGCTCAACAACCTGGCGACCGGGGCCAAGACGCCGCAGGGCCGTGTCCACAGCCTGTACGCCCTCGCATCCCTGAAACAGATCGACTTGCCGCTGATCCGGAAGGCCCTTCAGGACCCGGACCCGCGAGTCAAGGAGCACGCGATTCGCCTGTGCGAGACGCGGCACACGGCTTTTTCGAACCCGCCGCTCGGAGAGCTCTGGGAGCTCCGACGCGACCCGGACCCGAACGTCCGCATTCAGCTCGCCTGCTCGCTCCACCGGATCGGCCCCGCTAACAACCAGAACGAACAGATCAATCGCAACACCGCCGCCGTCTACGTGCAGCTGGCCGTCAAGGACATCGAAGACCCCTGGATGCGGCTGGCCTTGCTGGCCGGAATCGACAAGTCGCAGATGTGGCGGGTGTTCCCGGACCTGGTTGATTCGCGCTTCTTCCGCATGTCGAAGGACGGCCCGGCCTTCCTGATCGCGATGGCGGAGGTTATGGCAACGGACGAGACGGGGAACGCGGGCACGTACCTGTTCAACGCCGTGTCCGCCCTGGCCGGCGGCGACCCCTACCTGTCCCGGGCCATCCTCCGGGCGATGAAGACGCGCGGGTCGGTCCAGACGCAGGCGTACTTGACCGACCCGAACAACGAGGCCACGGTGCAGTTTGTGATGAAGCGCCTTCTGGACGAGGCGATCCGCACCGCGCGCGATACGCGCAAGCCAGTCGAGCCGCGAGCTCTGGCCGTCAATGACTTGCAGCTCCTGCCGTTCCGCGACGTCCACCTGGTCCTGGCCGAGACGCTCAAGGCGAGCCAGCCACCAGTGGTGCAGATCGCGACCCTGGAAGTCCTCGGCCGATTCGGTGACGACGCGGCCCCGGGCCTGATCCTCGAAGCCTGGCCCGCGATGAGTCCCCAGGTGCGGGCGACGGCCACCGAGGTGCTGCTGAGCCGAAATAACTGGGTTCCCGCGTTCCTGGACGCGGTGGAGGCCAAGAAGGTGGCCCGCGGCGACATCGACCCGGCCCGCGTGGCGCTCTTGAAAAAGTCCCCAGCCCGGAACATTGGGGCGCGGGCCAGCAAACTGTTCGCGGCCCCGGCGGACCGCCAGAAGGTGTTTGAGCGGTACCGGAAAGCCCTCGACCTGAAGGGCGACCCGGCGAAGGGCAAGCTCGTGTTCAAGGCCCAGTGTGCCTCGTGTCACAAGCTGGAAGGCATCGGTGAGGAGGTCGGGGCCGATTTGAAGGCGATCCGCGACCGCGGCCTCGAGGCGGTGCTCCTGAACATCATCGACCCGAACCGCGAGGTGAAGCCGCAATTCCTGGCCTATGCCGCGGAGCTGAAAAACATGCGGGTCGTCACTGGCATGATCGTCGCCGAGACCGCGACCGGCTTGACGATCCGCCGGGCGGACGGCCTGAGCGAATCGATCCAGCGGTCGGACGTGGAGAATTTGCGGAGTCTGGGCCTTTCGTACATGCCCGAAGGGTTGGAGAAGCAGATCGACGTGCCCGCGATGGCGGATTTGCTGGCTTATCTCAACTCGATCAAGTGAGTGAGGCCCATTCCATAGGACCCGTAGGACTCTTATGGGACCTATAGGTCCTATGGGAAAGGGTCAACAATGGGTCAGGGCCCGATCGCCCCGTTCAGCCGCTCGTAGGTGAGCACGCTCGGCTGGTTGTTCATCCAGAACCGGTGGAACTCCTCGCGGGCCTGCCGCAGGTCCTCGGACTCGTTGAGAAGCTGGGTCATCCGGTAGTTCGGGTCGCTGTCGTAGCGGTTAAAGAGCAGGCAGCCGGAGTTCGGCAGGACCGCGACCAGCGCCACCACCCCGAGCATGAGTTTCCGCCGCATCTTGCGCATCCTTTCGGGCCGACGCCGTTGTACCGGCCGACGGAACAAGTCACCTTTTCGATACCATCGGCAGAACCGGCCCGGGACTTGAAGAGTTATCTCCCTCGCTTGCGCGTCGGGCTCCTGGGAGGAGCCCGACGCGCAAGCGAGGGCTAGTCATCCCGGTCGTAAGACCAGTCGGGAGACCTGCGGCCGGCACAACAGCCGGAGCGGCTCCTTCCCGGACAGGCCGCGGGTGACGTGGAGGATGGTGGGCGGCTCGTGAAAGGTGCCGGCGTCGTAACGCCGGCTGTACCGGCTCGGTACGAACAGAGAGCCGAATATGGGTACGCGGATCTGCCCCCCGTGGTTGTGGCCCGAGAGCATGAGGCGGCAGTCGTGTTGCCTGGCCCAGCCGATGTTGTCCGGCGTGTGACTGACCAGCAGCCAGAAGCCGTCCGGGCACCCGGCCAGGTCGGGCGCCGGGCGGAACCAGGGGCCTTCGTGTCCGATCGCGACGAGGCGCTCGCCGCGGACGTCGACGGCCTCCCACCGGTTGCTGATGACTCGCAGGTTGAGGCCCGCCAGGCGCTCGCGGATGGCGTCGAAGTCCTGCCACCAGTCGTGGTTGCCGAGGATGGCGAACGCGGCCGCGTTCCACCGCAACGGGCCGAAGACGGGCTCGATCCAGTCGAGGTACCGGTCGTCGTCGATGAAGTCCCCGCTCAGCACCAGCACGTCCGGAACGCCGTCGGCCATACATCGCCGGACGACGAACTCGAAGTAATCCCGGCCCGGCGTGCCGAAGAAATGGAAGTCGCTCAGGTGCAGGATGCTGAGGCCGTCCCAAGTCGCGGGGAGCCCGGGGACCGCGAGCGTCAGGGTTGTGAACTCGACGTTGAACAGGTCGAGAAACGCCTTCCTGGCCAGATGCCGGTGCTTCCCATCGCCGACCGGCCGGCCGCCAAGTTCCTTGGCCACGTCGACCGTCTCGGTCCGCTCGTCGCGGACGATTTTCGGATTGCCTCGGAGTAACCGGTAGACGGTGACGGCCGGAAATGCGATGCCGCCGAGGAGTACGCAGATCCACGCGTACGCGGTCGGGATCAGGTACGACCCATCCGCGAGTGCCCTCTGCCCGAGTGCGATGAGGTCGAACCCGACGAGGGTCGCGAAGAGCGGCGGCCCGCCGACGAGCAGGAGCCCGCAGACAAGCCGGAGGGCCTTGAGGAACTTTCGATGGAACGGCCGCGAGTAAATGACGTTGAGGGTCAGCATCAGCACATAGCCGTGCCCGATCCAGGCGGCGAGGAAGAGGAGGATTGAAAGCAATTCGGAAAGCTCTGGGACGGACATGGCCGGGATCAAAGGCGCCGCCTCCAGACCGCTGAGTCCCGGCGCTGGTGGACGATCGCCAAGACTACGACGTTACTGCCTTCCACCCGGTAGTAAACGACGTATGGGAACCTTCGCGGTGTGATGAAGTGGACGTCCTCCGTGACGAGAGGGTAAAGGTGTGGCCTTTCCTTGATCCGTTGGAACGCGGCGTCCACGGCTTGGGCAAACCGCCGGCCGACACCAGGATCCTGGTCGTCGTACCACCTTCGGGCCTGGGCTAGGTCGCTCTTGGCCTCCGGGTCAATGATAAGTTCGAACGTCACGCGTCCCACCTGAGGTCCTGGCGGACGACGTCCCACGGCTCCCCCCGGGACGGGTCGGCCTCGCGCGCCCGGATGCGCTCCGCGATCAGTTGCCGGTGCGAGTCGGGAACCTGGAAAGGTTGCCCGTCTTCACCCAAGCTGTCCTGCAGGACATCCATGACCGTACGAAGGTCGGCTGGGTCGAGTGCGCGGATTTCGCGAAGCAGCGTTGGCATGTCCATTGGATTGACTCTTCTCATGTCGTCGCGCCGACCGGCTCGGCCAGTTTCGGCGCGCACGGGGCTGGCGTGGTCAGGGCCTTGAACAGGGCCGGCTCCTGGAACGGCTTGAACAGCACCGGCAGCCAGTAGCCGTCCTGCCGGGCGTTCACCACTGTGTGTCCGCCGTCGTACTCGAACCCCTGGGTCAGGATCACCCGGCCGAGCGGCACGGCCTTGACCAGGGTCCGGTACGCGGCCGTCCCGCCCATGTCCTTGTGCTTGACCGACACCAGGACGGCGTCGTAGGTGCCGGCCTTGGCCATCGCGATCCCCTCGACGGCGGTCGCGGCCGCCTCGACCACGCACCCGCGCCGCTCCAGGATCAGGTGGGCCGACTTGCGGATCCGCTCCTCGGTGTCGATTACCAGGACGCGCAGTCCGTCGAGCTTCGAGTCGGTTACTGAGGCCGACGGCTTCGCCACCTCGCCGCCGATGTGCCGGACCGCCAGCTTGATCTTCCGGGCGTCCCCGAGCACCCGCCGCAAGGCCGCCACCAGCTCCGGCCGGTCGCCCAGCTCGTCGATCAGCCCGCTGGCCACGGCCAGGAGGTCGTCGGCCGGTAGGGCGATCTCGCGGTTCACGTGGTCGATGACGCCGGCCGCGGCACACTGCTCGAGCGTGCTCAGCAGGTTCAGCGTGTGCAGGCTGCGGGCCAGCTCGCGGGCGAACAACTCGGTGAACTGCAGGTCCTCCGGCCCGAACGCGTTCGGCTGCGGGCTCTCGACGTTGAACGTGCCGATCACCTCGTCGTTGAAAATGATGGGGACGGTCATCGACGACTTGGCACCGACCGACCCCTCGATGAAGTGCGGGTCACTGGTGGTGTCCGCACACAGGTACGGCTTGCCGGTCGCGGCCACGTAGCCCGTGACGCCATTGCCTTCGGTCTTGGCGAAGAGCTCGCGGCTGGCGGCCTCCGGGGTCATCCCCTCCTCCATGAGCGGGATCAGCCTTCGGGTCTTCGGGTCGAGCAGGCGGATCTCGACCACGTTGTACCGCAACAGGTCGTGGACGTACCGGCGGACGTTCTGCTTGAGCAGCTCGACCCGGCAGTCGCGGTTCATCTCGTCCAGCTGATCCGGCTCGAGGGAATCGAGCTCCTGCCCGGCCTTGTAGAGGGCGTTGAGCTTCTGCTGCCGGACGGCGCCGGCAGTCACGTCGTCGCACAGGGCGACCAGCTCGACGATCTCGCCGTGCTCCCGGACGGGGGAGACGGTGACGTCCAGGAGCAGGTCTTTCTGGCGGAGGCGGAGGCAGGCCGGAGAGCCGGACAGGGCGGCGTGAAAGGCGGAGTCGTCAGGCCTGTCGTCGGGCGGGGTTTCCAGGGCGTCGAAGAACGTTTTGCCGATCGGGTCGCCCGGACACCACTGGCGGAACGGGGCATTGGCCCAGCGGACGGCCAGATCGGGCGATAGGACGGCAATCCCCTTGTCCAGCGCGCCGACGATGTGTTCGGCACGCTGCAAGCGTTCGTCCGGTCCGGCACCGCCGGGACCGGTCTCGTGCTGGGTCCTCACGCGCCCGCCTTCCGTCTCGGGTTCTGAAGAATCAAAGAATTATAATCTCGACCCACCCGCCGAACAAGGAACCGGCGTGCTCATCAGGCAGCCGGGTGCCTAAAGCCGTGGATCAAGGTGTCGTCCCCCAGCCGCTCGACCCAGTACTGCGTCAGATTCAAACCCCGGCTCAGGTCTGTAACCCCGACACCGCCGATCGGGGAAGGGGCCGCGGCCCCGCCGACGAGCCTCGGGGCGATGAAGGCATGGACCTCGTCGATCTCACCGGCGTCCAGGAATCGCCCCAGGGTTTCGGCCCCCCCTTCGACCAGCACGTTGGTCATGTTCCGATTTCCCAATTCCGTCAAGACCGATTGGATGTCCAGCGCCCCACCTGTCCCGGCGGGGAGGCCGACGACATCCGCCCCCCGATCCCGCCACGTGGTCAGCCGCTCGCGCGCGCCCTCCGCCGTGAACACCAAGACCGGGGCGTCTTGAATTGTTTCGAGGAGGCGGCAACTTTCGGGCAGGCCCTCAGCGGTCGCGGTCAGCACGACCCGGGCGGCCGTCCGCGGGCCGGCGGGCCGTGCCGTGAGCAACGGGTCGTCGGCCAGCAGTGTGCCCTTGCCGATGAGGATCGCGTCCACGCGGCCCCGGAGCACGTGGGCCCGGGCGCGGGCGGCCGCCCCGGTTATCCATTTTGACTCGCCGGTTCGGGTGGCGATCTTTCCGTCGATCGTCATGGCCCATTTCGCGTGTACCCAGGGGCGGCCGGTGCGCAAGCGCTTCTGATACGGGGCGTTCAACCGGCGAGCAGCGGCTTCGCCAACGCCGACCTCGACGCCGATGCCGGCCGCCCGCAAACGGGCGGCGCCCTGCCCCGCGACGAGCGGGAACGGGTCGAGCATCGCGGAGACGACCCGGCGTACCCCCGAGCCGATCACGGCTTCCGTGCACGGCGGGGTCTTGCCGAAGTGACAGCAGGGCTCGAGCGTGACATACAGGGTTGCCGCGCGGGCGCGCTCGCCCGCCTGCCGGAGGGCATTGACCTCGGCGTGAGCCTGGCCGAACTTCTCGTGCCAGCCTTCGCCGACGATCACCCCGTCCCGGACCACCACGGCCCCGACCAGCGGGTTCGGCTCGACCGATCCGCGGCCCCGTTCGGCCAGCTCGAGGGCCCGGGTCATGTAGTCGTGGTCAGTCATGCGGGGACTGCAGTGCGAAAGAAAACCAGATTTCGGGCGAACCTCCCGAGAGGGTCGTGCGTCATACTAGCGAACGAGCGACCGGCACGACCGAGAGAACATCACTTACCATACCGACGACCATGACGCGGCATAGTCACTTATCGAAGCTCGAACGCCTCGCCGGCCGGCGCCGGTGGTGCGATCGCGTCGAGAGTCGGTCCGCGTGTTACCTGCGCGGCCACGACCCCGGGACCCCATAAGCCGCTTGCACGGTCAAGTGCAAGGCCGGGGGTCCCCGCAGCGGGCCCCCGGCCTTGCGGCGTTTATGGGGACACGATGACGGTCCGTTCGTCTAGCGGTGAGGACGCTGGTCTTTCAAGCCGGTAACGGGGGTTCGATTCCCCCACGGACCATGCCGGGAGTCAGACGGGGAGAGTTGGCGGACGACCGACCTGTAGCTCAACGGCTGAGCATACCGCTTACAACGGGACGGATGAAGGTTCGAATCCTTTCAGGTCGATTGGTCCGAGCCCGGAAGTCGAGGTCCAGGTGTTAGCGGCAGCATGCCCGGCTCTTACCCGGGTTGTGAGGGTTCAAGTCCCTCGGGCCTCACTGGTCGGTGACGTGCATCCATGATGTAGCGGTAGCCTGCCACCTTGCCGAGGTGGACGCGTGGGTTCGACTCCCGCTGGATGCTCTGGATTGGAGTAGGACGAGGCGACCCCGTCGCGCGAGACGGACCCCTCACGCCCTTGTGGTGTATCGGCCGAGCACGCCACTTTGTCACGGTGGAAGGACGGGTTCAACTCCCGTCAAGGGCGCTCGCGGTGGTGAGTAGTGAGTGGTGAGTGCTGCTGCCTCCCCATAGGACCGATAAGTCCCATACGCCCTATGGGGCCTATGGGACGAGCCACCACTCACCACCAACAAAGCGCGGCACGGTACGCCAACTGGCAGAGCGGCCGAGCTCAAACCTCGGGGCGTGTGGGTTCGACTCCCACCCGTGCTACTGAAGACACGCGTCGGACGGCGCTGGGACGCCAGGCGGCCTGTAAAACCGCCGCACAACTGCTCGGCAGGTTCGATTCCTGCCCGGCGCACTCGATCGGGTTGGCCCGTTGGTCTAGCGGCCGAGGATACCGGTTTCTCACGCCGGAGGGCGGGGTTCGATTCCCCGACGGGCTACTCAAGGAGGGCGACGACTGTATTGCCCACCGGGCCGCGCCCACGGCCCGGGCTTGATGGTGATGTAGCCCAACTGGCAGAGGCTGCGGTCTCAGAAGTCGCACAGTGTGGGTTCGACTCCCACCGTCACCACTGTCGGAGTCCTCAGTCTTCAGTCCGCAGCCCTCAGTCGGGAAACCGGCCGGGTGCGCGAACTGGCATAGCGGTCAGGTCGAGAGCCTGATGTTTGTGGGTTCGACTCCCACCCCGGTCACTCGGACTGAGGACTGGCGACTGGGGACTCGGGACAAGTGAATTGCGGAGTGGACTGGAGAATAGGTTCCAGCACGGTCTCATAAGCCGTCCGACGCCGGTTCGAATCCGGCCTCCGCAACTGAATGGGCTGCTGGTCCAACGGGAAGACGCTGGCCTCGCACGCTGGAAATCGGGGTTCGAGT
>DATFWZ010000657.1:0-3442 GCA_035258765.1 Gemmataceae bacterium | reverse complement strand
ACGCTCGCCTGGACACACCCGGAACCGTCGGCTAGAGTGATTCGACCACCCTCCACCCCCCGCCCCGAATCATCCCGCCAGATTGCTGGAGGTCCCTGCGCCATGACTCTGCGTCGGTTATTGTCCACCGGCGTCCTGTTGGCCCTGTTCGCCGCTCTCGCCGGCGCGCCGCTCGACGCCCAGGAAAAGAAGAAGAAAGACCCGCCCGCCAAGAAAACGGAGGACGAGAAGAAGGACGAGAAGGCGAGCGACAAGGACGCCCTCCCGCTCCTGGCGCTAGTCGAGGAGGCCGGCAAGAAGAGCGACTACCGGCTCGACCCCACCCATGGCGGCGGCAAGACCCCTTATGAAGACGGGCCCAAGACCCCCGGACTGTTGGTCGGACTGGAATTGTTCCCCGGGGTGGCCAACAAGGTTGAGTACGTCCGCGGGACCAAGCCGATCTTCCTCCGCCAGGACGGAAAGAGCACGGTCAGGTCCAGCGGACACACCCACGGTTGGGTCGGAGCGGGTATTCCGGTCCGACTCGAGGCCAAGCCCGGCTACGCGGTCGGGGGCATCAAGATCCACACCATCTTTGGCGAGATCCAGGGCATGTCGGTGGTCTTCTACCGGATCACGGAGACCGGGCTCGACAAGAACGACTTGTACGAGAGCAAGTACTGGGGGCACAACGACCCGGCCTCGGCCAAACTCGTTGGCGGGACCGGCGAGCCGATCCTGGGCATCCACGGCATGGTCGCGGCCGACGCCAGGAGCAAGGACTTCGGCCTGGGCCTGATCATCATGGGTAAGGACAAGAAGAAAAAGAAGGACTGACGACCCACTGGGTCGAGGGCGTGCGTGAAGGCGCCGGGCTTCGGGGATAGTTTCAACCCCGGGGTCCGGCGCCTTCAGCTTTTGGGACTGCGGCGGGAAAGTCGGGCGGCTAGGCAGCGTCTTCTGCCTTGAGGTCCGTGCCGCCCGTTCCGCTCGGACAGACCACGCACGCGGTGTTCTGGAGCTGGCCGTCGTATGTGCCCAGGAAGCCAGGGCGGACGGCACACTCTCCGGAACAATTACAGCCGACGAGGTTCCAGTCGGCTATAGCTGCAACCCATCGCCACTGAGACTGGCCGGCGGGGTATGCCGGGCTGGGGTTAAGGCAGGGAATTGGGCCCGGGGAGGCGATCGGATCAGACATGAGTTTCCCTCGACAAGGCTAGGGGTTCGGTATTAGCGCTTTGGGGGCCACGATTGCACAATGCGGAAGGTAAAGGCGGTCGAGTCATTAAAGGCGTGCCACGTGTGGGCGGTATCGCTCCGCCATAGCTCCTGTTTTTCAAGCAACCCGGCTACGCCGTGAATTGATTCCTGGTCGGAATCACCTTTGAACTCCAGACGCCGATGACAGTATTCAAATGGGGGGACCAACGAATCGAACAATCCGGCCCAGTTCGGCTTATACACGCTTCCCGAAACGGCGGTTCGCCGGCGAGGGTCGACAAGGCCGCCGTATTCCTCAAACAATTCCGGGTCATTGCCATAAAACCGCGGCGTAGTCGTCCCGAAGCGGACCGCATAGTCCCACTCGAACTCGGTCGGAAGCCGATATCCCGCCCGCTTCGCGTAGTCGGGCCTCAGTCGCCACCAACCGCCTCGCTTCTCGTAGCAGCATTCGTCTTCGCCCATCTCGTCAACCGTCAGCGCGTTGCAATACTGTGCAGCCTTCGAGTGAGACAGGCCAGGCCACGGCGGTGGGCCGGGCGCACGGCCCGTCAGCCTTTCAATCACCTTCGCGCGTTCGACTTTCAAGACGGAGATGGCGAATGGCGATAGGGTCACCTTGCGGGTCACATGCTCTTGCTTTCCATCGTCGCCAAGTTCGAAAAAGTCAGCCTGATGATTAACCACGTCCGGAAAAACGGCCATCGTCATTCCGTCCGGGGTGACGTACCAGCGGCGTTCCTGGGGCATTGGCTTGTCCGCGAAGGCGACCTTCGCCTGATCGACCTCGGTCCCGTACCCCCACTTTCGCAGCAGCCATTCGGCGGCCGAATGAACGCCGGGATCGGGGTCCTTGCAAAAGTACTCGATGACCCGCGGCATCAGCTCGGCTCGCAGACTGGGCGGTAGCTGCTGTTGGTTGTAGGACCCGAGAGTCAACAGCAGGGCGGCCAGTCCGACCGTCCCATCGCACCGGCGGAGAACGCTCCCGGCCGGTACGCCACGCGACGGGAGCCAGTGGATCAGGTACGACTGCAGCCGGAAGTCCCGCGCGGGAGGACGCAGCAGATGCTCCCAGGCCGGACCGTCCGGGTCGAGCCGGAGCGCGAGGGCCGCGTAATGCGCCTGGACGCGCGCCTTCTTGTCACGCTCGGACTCAGTTGGCGCTTCCCACTTCCCGGTCAGCCGCGTCGCCAGCTCGGACCGGGTCTCCTCGGATCGCTTGAGCAACTTCGCCGCGACATAGCGGAACTGCACCTCGTCGGCATCGAGCTCGATCAAATCGAGCAGGTCGGCGGGCCGCTCGAGGAACGCGACCAGGACGGCCGCCGCGGCGCGGGCCTCGTCCTCCCGCCCGGGGGACTTGAACAACTTTTCGAGGGGCGGGCGCAGTTGGCCCGCGGCCGGGCGGAACACGCTCACCCACGCGGGCAGGTCCAGTGGACTCTCCGCGACCAGGCGCTCGGCCAATCCCGTCCAGTGCGCGGCCAGCTCGGCCGCGTCCGGCTCGTACCCGGCCAAGGCGGCCGCGTACCGCAGCCGGCGATCCGGGTCCGAGTGCTCGAGCCCGGCCACGAGCCGGGGACGCAGCTCGGCCGCGCGCGGCTGCAGGGCTTCGCGGATGAGTTTGAGCTCGGCCGGGTCGGCGGTCGGCAGACGATCCTCGAGGAGTCGCGCCGCGGGCGTATCCGCACCGGCCGCATCAAACCGGACGAGCGCCATGGCCAGCCGCGTCCGCTCGGCTGCACTCGCCACCGCTTGGTCCCACCGCTCGCGGACGTTCCGATTCGCCCGTCCACCCGATCGGACCAGCTCGTCAACCAAGTCCGGCACGCGGGCCGGTTCGGTGCTCACCAGCTCGTCCACGCGCCGGGCAATGCGGTCCTCTTCCCGCTGGTGCTCGAGTCCCCGCCAAACACCAAGTAAGGCAAAAGCCGCGATGAGCCCGACAGCCAGGGCAGCTGCCCGGGCCGGATGCCGCCGTACCCATTTGACCGCCCGTTCCCGGAACGACTCGTACCGGGCCCGGACCGGCTTGCCGTCGAGGAATCGCCGCAAGTCGTCGGCCAGGTCGCCAGCCGCTGCATACCGCTTCCGCGACTCCTTGCGCAGGCACTTCAGACACACTCGGTCCAGGTCACCCGGCACTTGCGGGTTCAACTGCCGCGGAGGCGCCGCGTCCTCGGTCAACACCTGCCGGAGCGTCTCCTTCGCGTCGGCGGCGTGGAACGGCGGG
>DATFWZ010000656.1:0-6018 GCA_035258765.1 Gemmataceae bacterium | reverse complement strand
GCTTGCCGCCGGTCACGTCGCGCAAGTCCGGGTTGAACACCCCGCCCGCCGTGTAGATGAGCGACCCGTCCGGCGACGGGTTGCCCAGGCTGGCCGGCGCCGGCCACACCTCGCCGGACACCTTCCCGGTCGAGCCGTTCAGGGTGATGACCTTGAGGGCGTGCGGCTCGCCGCCGTGGCCGTCGTGGATGACGAACGTCCGACCGTCGGCCGACGCCCGGGCCAGGTACGGGGTGAAGGTCGGGAACCGGGCCCGGTTGGGGAATTCGACGTTCACCTCCTGGAACGTGACCGGGTCCACGAGGACGCCGCTTCCGCCGGATTTCTCGCGGGCCGAGTACCCGACCAGGATCGGCCCGTTGACCGCCGACCCGGTGACCAGCGCGTCCACCTTGGCGCCCGCCGGGGCCGCGGGCAGTTGGACCGTGATCTCCTTCTCGAACGTGAACAGGCTGTAGCGCTGGATCAACCCCTCGGCCGGGTCGGCGACGAACAATTTGTCCATCCCCGCGGCGATCCGCGCGTTGGTGGACGGGACCGGGAGGAACTTGACGATCTTGGCCTCGTTGACGTCGAAGATCGCGACCTGTTTTGATTGCGGCAGGGAGAGGAAGAGGAACCGCCCGCCGCCGCCGACGCAAACGTCGTCGATCGCGGACGGAAGTTTGCGCTCCTCGCGGTCCTGTTTGAGCGGGGCGGGCTTGATCGGGACCGCCGCGACCGGGTGCCACCTCGGGGCGGACTTGTTCGCGGGCGGCTTCACCTCGGCGGGGCCGACGGGCGGAGGCGGCTCGGGAAACCGGGGCGGCGTTCCTTTGACTGGGGGCACCACTTCCTTGAACCCAGGCGGGTCGGCGGGGGTGAACGCGGGCGCCGGCGTGCCGGCGGGTCGCGGCGTGCCGGCGCCCACCGGCGCGCGCGGGGCCGCCTCGATCGGCGGTGGCGCCGGCATTCGCGGCGGCGGCTCGACGCGTGCCATCGCGGTGGTCTGAGACGGCGGCGGAAGGTTGGCCACGCTCGGGTCCGGTGTCGAACTCGGCCAGAGGATGAACCCAATCCCGGCCGCGAGGACCAGGAACCCCAGCCCGACGCCGGCAATCAGCAACGTCAGCATCAATACCCCGCTCGACCGCTCGATCGGCTCCGGCCGGCGGCGCGGACGGTCGTCGTCCGACCGCCGACGTACCGGCGGATCGTCCGCGTCGTCGCGATCGCTTTCGAATCCCCGGCGGACCGGCCGGTCGTCCGCGTCGTCCCGTTCGTCGCGCCCGGCCCGGGAGGGCGGGGGCGAGGGAGGCAACGGCGGCGGGCCGGCCGGCTTCGGGCTATCCGGAACCGCGGGGGCCGCGGCGACGGGTTCCGCCTCTTCCGGCGGGGCGGTGACCGCGAACGTGTGTTGACACTTCTTGCAGCGAACCATCTTGCCGACGAGCGCCGGCGAAAACGCGAACGCGGTCTGGCACTGTGGGCAGTGGATGCGCGCGGGCACGGGAGGGCCTCCGGGCGCCCGGCCGGGGGAGGGGCCGCCGGGCACTCGCGGATTATATTCGGGGCAGGCTCGAGATGGGATAACGTAGCTTCGACGCGATTCTTGCTTCAACTCCCCCCAAGCCAGTCGTTACGAACGGGCGTGATAACATGGGATCCGCGAGTCAATCCGCTTGAGGTGGTCGCCCTTCTGTCCCGGTGAACGTACCTAAACCACCGGAACGGCCCGGCGCCCGCGGTCGGCCCGGTCGCCGGCTTTCGAACGACTCGCCGATAGTCACTTCTCTGGAGGACCTGACGATGATTGGCCTCGCGCACCGACTCGTGCCGGTGATCCTATCGGCCGTACTCGCGCCGATAGTGACACAGGCCGCCGACGGCCCGGGCGAAGTCAAACGACTGGAAGGCCACGTCGGCGCCATTTGGTCTGTGGTCGTGTCACCCGACGGCCGGCAGTTGCTCTCCGCGGGCGACGACGGCCCGGTCCGCGTCTGGGACCTGGACAAGGGGGAGCGCATCCGCACCCTCGACGGGCCCGCGACGGCGATTCCCGGCACGGCGGCGATCACCCCGGACGGCCGGTTCGCCCTGACCGCCGGGTCCGACTCCGTCCTGCGGCTCTGGAACCTCGAAACCGGCACCGAGGTCCGCAAGCAGGAGGAGAACAACGGCCGGCTTCGCGGCGTCGCGATCGCCCGCGACGGCCGCCGTGCCGCCTACTGCGACCTCGGCTCGGTCCGCATCTGGGATGTTGAGAACGGCAAGGAGTTGAAGAAGTTGGAGGGCCACGATGGGCAGGTTCACGCGGTCGCGTACTCGCCCGACAACCGGTTCGTCGCGTCCGGCGACGGCGACGCGGCAGCCGACACGAGCGGGGTTGTCCGCGTCTGGGACGCCGAGTCCGGCAAGGAGCTGAAGGCGTGCAAGGGACACGACGGGTCGGTCAGCTCGGTCGCGTTCTCGCCCGACGGCCGGCAGATCGTCTCCGCGAGCCACGACAAGACGATCCGCCTCTGGGACCGCGAGACCGGCAAGGAGCTGCGGAAATTCGAAGGGCACACCGGGTGGGTCGAGAGTGTCATGATCTCGCCGGACAGTCGCCGCGTTGTCTCCGGCGGCCGCGACGGGACCGTTCGACTGTGGGACCTCGACACCGGAAAGGAGTTGCACCAGTTCGAGGCCCACGCGGGTGGGGCCCTGTGCGTCGCGTTCACACTGGACGGAACGATGGCCGTTTCGGGCGGTGTCGATGGAGTTGTTCGCGTGTGGCGGCTGCCGAAATAGGCACCAGCCGGCACCGACCATATAACTGGCAGGACGTTGAGCCTCTCACCGAGACTTTCAACCCGATGAAGATCCACGAATACCAGGCCAAGGCCCTCCTGGAGGCCGCGGGGGCGGCCATTCCCAGGGGGATCGTCGCCGGCTCGCCGGACGAAGCCGTGCGGGCGTTCGACCAGCTCGGCGGCGGCCCGGTCGTCCTCAAGGCCCAGGTCCACGCCGGCGGCCGCGGTAAGGGGCACTTCAAGGGGCACTCCGACCCGAAGCTCGGGGGGGTCAAGTTCGTCACCAGTCGCGACAAAGTGAAGGAGGTCGCGGAGGTGATGTTCAAATACCCCCTGGTCACCAAGCAGACGGGGGCTGAAGGACAGAAGGTCTCCAAGGTACTGGTCCAGGCCGCCGCGGACATCGAGCGCGAGATCTATGTCGGCATGGTCCTTGACCGCGCGATCGGGATGCCGATCCTGATGGCCTCGGCCGAGGGCGGCATGGACATTGAGGAGGTGGCCGCCCAGCACCCGGAGAAGATCTTCAAGGTCCCGGTCCCCACGGAGGTCGGTCTATACGACTTCCAGGCGCGCCGGCTGGCATTCGAATTGGGATTCACCGGCGAGCAGGTGGACGAGGCGATCGCGATCCTGAAGGCGCTCGCGAAGGTCTACCTGGAGAAGGACGCGACCCTCGCCGAGATCAACCCGCTCATCGTCGCGAAGGACGGGCACGTCGTCGCCCTCGACGCCAAGATCGACTTCGACGACAACGCCCTGTTCCGTCACCCGGACGTCGAGGCGCTGCGCGATCTGGGCGAGGAGAACCCGGTCGAGGTGCGGGCGGCGAAGGCCAACTTGAACTTCATCCAGCTCGACGGCAACATCGGCTGCCTCGTAAACGGGGCCGGCCTGGCGATGGGGACGATGGACATCATCAAGTACCACGGCGGCGAGCCGGCCAACTTCCTCGACGTCGGCGGCGGGGTCACCGCGGAGGCTGCGATCGAGGCGTTCCGGATCATCCTGTCCGACCCGAAGGTGAAGGGCATCCTGGTCAACATCTTCGGCGGGATCGCCAAGTGCGACCTGATCGCCGAAGCGCTGGTGAAGGCGGGCCGGGAGGTCGGGTTCAAGGTCCCGGTCGTGGTCCGGCTGGAGGGGACGAACGTCGAGAAGGCCCGGGAGATCCTGAAGGGCGTCCGTGCGGAGCTGCCCATGATCCAGTCTGCGAGCGGGCTGACCGAGGCGGCGAAGATGGTCGTCGCCGCGGCGAAGGCGTGAACGGCAATCGACCCCCTATCACTGCCCACCCTGACACATCCGCGTTGCAACACGAGGTGCCTCATGCGGCTCACGACGGATCGGCACAGGGCAGGATGGGCTCTTGTCCTCCTCGCCACGGGGACCTTCGTCGTCGCCGGTTGCGACAGCAGTCGCCCGGGTCCGTCCGGGGCCGGGACCACGACCGAGGGCGGCCCCGCTCCCGCCCAGACGCTACGACAAGCCGCGGACGCCTTCCTCGCCGACCTCGGCGAGGGCCAGGTCACCCCGGCGCAATTTACCGCATCCTTCTTGAAGGCGATCGCCCGCCCGAAGGGTGATGCCGAGGCCGACGCCCGGGAGTACCTTGCCCATTTCAAAGGTGCCCGGTTCTTCATCCTCGAGGAAACAACTTTCGGCAACGCGGTGGTGGTCCGCGGCCGGGCTGAGTCGCCGAACCGGAAAGATGCATTCTCGCTGCGCCTGGTCAACGACGGCGGGTACAAGCTCGACTGGCTGCACCGGTCCGAGCGGATGGGGATGAACATCAAGGCCCCTGCCGACCCGGAGCTGGCCGCCGCCCAGGACGCGGTGCGGAACTTCCTCGACGTCCTCCTGGGCGGCGACCTGCGGCTGGCCCACGCCTTGATGACACTCGACTGGAAGAAGAAGATCGCCCGGGCGAACGACGCCGACGTCCGCGAAGGCTACGACTACAGCCCCGGGTTCCTCACCCAGACGACCAAGGCCTGGAGGGGCGAGTACGTCGGCTACTCGTTGTCGAAAAACGAGCTGAACGCCGCGAAGGACGGGGCGACATTCCTGGCCGAGTTCGAGGCCGGCGGGATGAAGACCCCGTACTTCATCAAGGCGACCAAGACCGGCGGCCAGTGGCTCGTCGAGGCGTTTGACAAGCAGCAACCGCCGGGCTGATCCTCGAATCACTCATTACCAACCGCGACCATCCATGAGCATCCTCGTTGACAAGAACACGCGGGTGATCTGCCAGGGGCTCGGCAAAGCCGGGACGTTTCACGCGATCCAGTGCCGGGAGTACGGCACCAAGGTGGTCGGCGGGATTTCGCCGGGCAAGGGCGGGGGCGTGAAAGAAGGGTTCCCGCTGTTCAACACGGTAGCCGAAGCCGTGGCCAAGACGGGGGCCGACGCGAGCATGGTGTTCGTCCCCCCGCCGGGCGCGGGCGACGCGATCATGGAGGCCGCCGACGCCGGGATCAAGGTGATCGTCGCCATCACCGAGGGCATCCCGGTCCTCGACATGGCCCGGGTCAAGCGCTTCCTCGACGCGAAGCCGGGGGTGCGCCTGATCGGCCCCAACTGCCCGGGGATCATCACCCCGGGCCAGTGCAAGATCGGCATCATGCCCGGGTACATCCACAAGCCCGGCCTGGTCGGCGTCATCAGCCGCTCGGGGACACTCACCTACGAGGCCGTGTTCCAGCTCACGGCCCTCGGGCTCGGCCAATCGACGTGCGTCGGCATCGGCGGCGACCCGATCATCGGGACCAACCAGATCGACCTGCTCAAGCTCTTCCAGGACGACCCGGGGACGGAGGCCGTGTTGCTGATCGGCGAGATTGGCGGGACGGCCGAGGAGCGGGCCGCGGAGTACATCGCGAAGAACGTGACCAAGCCCGTGGCCGCGTTCATCGCCGGCCAGACCGCCCCAACCGGCCGGCGCATGGGCCACGCCGGGGCGATCATCTCCGGCGGGAGCGGGTCGGCCAAGGACAAGATCGCGGCCCTGCAAAAGGCCGGCATCGAGGTGGCGCCAACGCCCGCCGACCTGGGGACCGCGGTCCAGAAGGCGATGGCCCGGAAGCGGTGAGGGGGATCACCATGAGCGCACTCCGAATCGCCTTGCCCACGGTCGCCCTGGGCCTCCTGACCGTGGCACACGCGAGCGCCCAGGCGCCGAAGGCGGACTCGCGACAACTCGAGGCGGCGGTTCAGAAGTTGAACGGCTACTGGCGAACCGACA
>DATFWZ010000655.1:0-4766 GCA_035258765.1 Gemmataceae bacterium | reverse complement strand
ACCCCGCCGAGCCGCAGCAGCCCGCGCCGCGTTGTCAGCGGCTACGGCATCCTCGAGGTCCGATAAGGCCAACAACGCTCGGTTTTCAGACTGCGCAAGTCGATGCCGAACCTCCCACTCGGCGCCAGGCCCAAACCTTGCGTCGAACAGGGCCGCGTGATCTCGCTTGGCCTCGGCCAATGCCGGCTCCAGCGGGGATGGTTGGAACGTCAGGCAGGCGGTCGGCGGGCCGGTCAGGCCGATCCATGATCGCCATACGCCGAAGGTCAAGAGCGCGATCGCAATGCCGATCAGCCAGGTGTACCGAAACCGCCACTCTCGAAGGCGTTTCAACATCGATTAACCTTCCCCAGCCACAGTCTGCTCCAAAAGCCCGCCTACATTGCGGATGCCCCGAAGAACCCACGGCGTCCTGTGGGGGCTAACTGGCGAGCCCGATCACGACGCCCAGCCCAACCACCCCGATGACCAAAGCCACCCCCAGGCATCCCTTCCTTCGCACCTTCCGGCGGGTGGCTGACTCGGACAGTCGGAACCGACTATCGGTGTCGCGCTCGCGTCGCTGCGTCGGCAGCGAGTCTTCCGTCAGCGGCTCTTCGGGCGCTACGCCCGGGAGGGGGGGCGGGGTAAGTTGGGAGGGTTTGCGGGCATGCGGCTCAAGTTCTAGCGCCACCTCGGCCGGGATCTGGTAGCGCTGCTCCGGCCGCTTGGCGGTCATCTTCGCGATCACCGCCCGGACCTCGTCCGGCACGTCGGCCCGCGTCACCTCCGGGAACGGCTCCCGGGCGTGCTTGAACATCTTCTCCGTCGGCGTCCCGCCCGGGTACGGGAAGTCGCCGATCAGCAGGTAGTAGAACGTGCAGCCGAGGGCGTAGATGTCGGCCCGGATGTCCGCCTTGCGCGGGTTGCGGGCCTGCTCCGGGGCCAGGAAGTCGGGAGTCCCGACCGTCAACCCCTCCTTGGTGATCTTGCCCAGCGACTCCGGCGTCTCCGGGTCGTCCACCAGGACCAGGCCGAGGTCGGAGATCTTCACGATCCCGTCCTTGCTCAGGAGCATGTTCGACGGCTTGACGTCGCGGTGGATGAGCCCGGCCTCGTGGGCGTGCTGCAAGCCCATCGCGATCTGGCGGACGTACTCGCACGCCTCGCCGACCGGGAGCGGGCCCTTGTCGTTGACCCGGTTGTCGAGGGTGGTCCCCTCGACGAACTCCATGGCGAAGAAGTGGACGTCGCCGGCCTGGTCGGCGTCGTACGCCAGGACCACGTTCTCGTGGGCCAGCCGGGCGGCCGCCTTGATCTCCCGGCGGAACCGCTTGACCGCCTCCGGGTTAGCCAGCCGCTCGCGGCGCATCACCTTGAGGGCCACGTCCCGGTCGAGCCGCTGGTGCCGGGCCCGGAACACCTCCCCCATCCCGCCCTCGCCGAGCTTGTCGAGCAGGATGTACTGACTCAGGAAGAGATCCGCCCCCTGGCCCTTCCAGAGCTTGCGGGCCTGGTAGGAGGTCAAGAGGCCGCGGCGGACGAGGTCCTTGATCAGGGTCTCGGCGTCGGCCCCCGGCTCGGCCGCGGCCTTGGCAAACGCCTCCATGTCGGCCGGCGGCAAGAGCCCGCTGGCCCGGGCGGCTTCGACGAACGCGGCGAGCTTTTCGGGAGAGGGCATGGGGGAGTTTTAGCAACCCCGGTGCCCTGGGACCGGGGCGTTGTCCGTCAGTACGCCGAGGCCGTGAGCGCCACGTCCGCGTACTTCCAGGCGTCGCGGAACCGCTTCTCCACGTCGCCCGCCTCGGCGAACCGACTGGTCGCCCGTAGGCACTGGAGCAGACCGTACAGCGACCACCCGTTCTCCGGGTTCCGCTTCAGGTCCTCGCGGTAGACAACTTCCGCCTCCTTGAGGCGCCCGGATTCCACCAACGCTGCTCCGAGACGATGGCGCAGCGGGAAGTAATAATAGGGCGGCTCCATGTACGGCAGCTTGTCCTGAAGCGCGACTGCCTCCGCCAGGCCCTTGAGCAGTTCGTCGGGCTTGCCATCTACCCCGGCCAGTTCGGCGGTCAGGACCGCCCGGTAGACGGCCACGATCGCCTCGCCCGGGAAGTGCGAGGTCTGCAGCTTCTTCATCTCCTCGTTGGCGGCGACCTTTTCCAGCAGCCCGAGCTCGGCTTTCGCCTCCGGGAGCTCGCGCCGGCGGGTGTGGGCCAGGCCGCGGGCGTAGTGGTACGCGGCCCGGACGAACAGGGCCGCGTCGTCCGGCGCCGGCTCGCGGAGCACGTCCTCCCACTCGCCGAAGCGGGCCGGGGCCAGGTACATGGTCGCCTTGAACCACTGCGCCTCCGGCATCGTCTTGAGCGCCTCGGCCGGGACCATTCCGGCGACCTTCCGGCCTTGCCGCAGGGCGTCCGCCTTGCGCCCTTCCATTCCCGTGCAGTACCAGAGGAAATGGACGTTGTGCGGGTAGTACATGTTGGCGTACAGGCTGGTCACCTTGTACTTGCCGATGTACGCCTCGTCGGCCGCGATCGCCCGCTCGTTGCACAGCGACGCCTCGTGGAACTGGCCCGTCCGCAGGTAGATGTGCGATGGCATGTGGACCAGATGCCCGCTCCCGGGGACCAGGTCGCGTAGCCGGTGGGCCGCGGCCAGGGCCCGCTCCGGCGTCGGCGACGCCTCGACGGCGTGGATGTAGTAGTGGTTCGCTCCAGGGTGCAGCGGGTCCCTCTTCAGCACCCCCTCCAGGGCGTCAATGATCTCGACCGTCTCCGGCTTCGGCTTGCCGTCCTCGGCCCAGTAGTTCCACGGCATGGTGTCCATGAGCGACTCGGCGAACAGCACGGCCGCGTCCAGGTCATCCGGGTACGCCTTGTAGACCTCGCGCATCGCCTCGGCGAACGCCTTGTCGAGTGGGGCCCGGTCCTTGGGCGGCTCCTTGGCGTATCGCTTCGCCATCGCCTGGATGTACGCCTGCTCCTTCGGGCTCACCTTGGCAGCCAGCACAACCGACTTCTGGGCGGCCTCATAGGCCTTCGGGCCCGCGTCCTCCATCATCGGCATGTTGATGTTAGTCCCGTAGGCGAACGCCAGGCCCCACTGGGCCATGGCGCAGTCCGGGTCGAGCTTCGCGGCCCGCTCGAACGACCGAATCGCCTCCGGGTGGTTGAATGCCCAGCACAGGGTCAGGCCCTGGTCAAAATACCGCTGGGCGTCCTCGGACGACGTGGTGACCTTGTGGTGGCGGTTACCCAGGTTGGCGAGCAGCGGGGCCTTGCCGTTGGCCGGGTCGTGCTGGGCGGCCGCAACCGCGGCGGTCAGGGCGACGACAACGAGGGAGAGGCGAGCGAACACAGACGTTCCTCCTGCGCAACAGGGCGACTCCATAGTGATCCGGAGGGGACGGCGAGTCGGCCAAGGTGCAGGGTGAGAACTAAGGAGTGAGGAGTGAGGAGACAAGTCAGAATGCTGACTTGCTCCTCATTCCTGGTTGTCTAGTCCCGGTCCCACAGCTCATCCGTGGAGCCGAGGTCGAAGATCCGCTCGCGGTCGCGGACTGCGGTGGCGCTCGCGGGCTCCCACGACGGGGCCGGGTTCCGCGTCCCGGGGTGGAACGTCTGTACGTGACCGTCCAGGAAGCAGACGTTCGTCACCTGGGCGTGCCGGAAGTGGACCGTGGGGTACTGCCCCGATGGCGGCTCCATGAGGGGGACTTCGATCAGGATCGGGTCACCCGCGGGCGGCCAGGAGGTGAACCACGTCCCCACGGTGTCGGCGAAGGCGATCGTGTTGCTCGTGGACTGGATCTGGGCAATGTTCACCGGCTTCCAGACCGGCTGCCAGGTCGGCGGGGCAAACGACAGGGGGGCGAGATAGGCGTAGTTGTAACCGTACCCGCCGGTGCCGCCGTTGTACTTCTGCTGGATCTTCGACGGGTCCGCGTTCGGGCAGCGAAGGACTGCCTTGTTGTTCTCCAGGTAGGGCATGAGCGTTCCGCGGGTGGCGTCCACGTCCGACCCGACGATGACCCCGAACCACCAGCGGTCGGTACCGTTCTCGATGACCCGGGCCGGGGGAAGCGTGCCCTCGAACGTGCTGACGTAGTTGTGGGTGGCGAGGCCGAGTTGTTTGAGATTGTTCTGGCACTTGACGCGATTGGCCGCGTCGCGAACTTTCTGGACGGCCGGGAGCAACAGGCCGATGAGGACCGCGATGATCGCGATCACGACCAGCAGCTCGATCAGGGTGAAGGCCGATCGGCTGCCAAATGGATTGGAACGAGACTTGGACACGGGTTGAGGCTCCTTCCGCCGGATGCCGGGCGGAGCGGGCCCCGGCGGGCGGGCGGACGGCCCCGCGCGACATGCGCGGATAACCCGTGCCGGCCGCGCGCCCGGTGCCGGGGCGGCGTACGCGGCTCGACGGGCAGGTCTTCCGGCTCTCGGCTCGTCTCGACCCCCGGACGCCTTCCCGCGGTCACCCGCAGTGGCCTCGTGTCCGGGGTCTGGCCGATCACGGCGGCGGCCCCGCGACGGATTCGCACCGTCTTCCCTCTTCGTCCCCGGCCCACCGGACCGGGGAACCTGTCGAGTGATCGCTGGCATACGGAGGCGGCTCGCGGCCGGCCAGGGGCAGTCCCTTGCGGGAGCAACCGGTTGGCGCGACAATCTCCCGGCAGAGGACTCTTCCCACGGGGATTCCCGATGTCCCGGGCTCGGCATTACTTCATCTGCGCGCTGGTCGGACTCGTGTGCTTCGCGGCGGGGGCCTACGTCGCCGGG
>DATFWZ010000654.1:0-9531 GCA_035258765.1 Gemmataceae bacterium | reverse complement strand
TCCGCCAGCCAGCCCTGAGTGGGGATATACGCGGCCAGGTAGACCGCGTTCAGGAAGCTTAGCGTCCCTGTCACCTTCCCCTGGTGCCGGACGGAGATCTCCTGGCTAATGGCGTAGTAGATTGGAAAAAGCCCGAGGGCCCCGAAGCCGACGAGCAACAGGACGACGACCAGCGACATTCCCCTGGGGAGCACCGCGGCCGCCAGCGATAGCGTGGTGAGCCCGGCGCAGCCGATGTAGCACAGCAACCGCGCCCGCGACAGGCTCATCCCGCCATTTGCCAATCGCAAGACCATCGCCCCCACGGCAATCGACCCCAGGTCCGCGGCCAGGAAGAATCCCGACGACAGCCAGGCCATTTCCGTCTTGTCGTAGTCCTTCCCTTGCTGCAGGTACTTCGGCAGCCAGAACCCGAACGACCGCCACGCGCTGTTGATCGACACGACCACGGCCAGGGCGACCCAGAACCGCCGGTTGCGGAAGATCGCCCAGTACGTGTCGCCGGGGTCAGCCTGAGTCGCGGCCGGCGGCGCGACGTGGTGCGATCTCACCGTGACGAGCCAAAGCGCCGCCCACACGAGCCCGGCCGCCCCGACCACGCGGAACGGGAGCTGCCAGGCGAACGCCGGGTCGGTCGAACCCATCCGCTCGACAACGGCGACACACGCGAGCACGACCAGCGGCGTCACAATTGCCCCCAACGCCGACCCGCTCTGGAACATGCCGTTGCCGAGGGCCCGTTCTTCGGGCTTGAGGACGCGCTTGACCGTCAACACCCCACACGGGATGTTCCCGGCCTCGAACAGGCCGAGGGCGAACCGGCACACCAGCAGGAACGCGTACGTCGGCGCGAACCCCGCCGCGAATCCGGCAAATGACCAGAGGACGACAATCGCCGGGTAAATCCACCGGACGCTGCCCCGGTCCACGACGACGCCGACACCGATAGCCCCGAGGGCGAACGCGGCGTTGAACGCCCCCTCGAGCAGGCCGAACCTGGCATTGGATAGCTGGAAGTACTCGGTGACGGGGACGGCCGTCTGGCTGAGCGCCTGCCGGTCCATGTAGTTGAGGGCACTGGCCAAAAGAAGCAGGACGCAGATCCACCACTTCCAGCGGGACGGGCTCGGCGCGGCGGCGGTGGACATCGAGGCGGATCGGAGGGTGCGAGGGTAGAGCAGTGAGCAGTGAGCAGTAAGCAGTAAGCAGTAAGCAGTGAGTCTTGCCTTCAGAATACTGCTTACTGCTCACTGCTCACTGCTCGAGCCTGCGCCGGGGTCAACAACGCGTCGCGCTCCGCGGGGCGCTTGCGGAACCAGCCCGACACCAGTAACACGTGGTCCACCTGCCCGGGCGTCATCCCCGGGCCGGGGTCCTGCCGGTAGACCTCCTGCAACAGCTTCAGCGCCATCGCCGACGTGTCCGCACACGTCGGCCGGTAGCACGCCGCACGGACGCGGCCGCGATGGATCAGGTACCAGACCGCCCGCCCGTCTGTTCCGGTCAGTGGATAGACGAAGGTGTTCTCCTTCCGGGCAGTCCGCAGCCACGACAGCTTCTCCGCGAGCCACTGCAGCTCGCCGAGCTTGTCGCGCAGCGCCGCGGCCCGCTCGAACTCCATCGCCGCCGACGCCGCGAGCATGTTCGTCGCCAGATCCTTGAGCGGCCGCTCGTCGGTCCCGTCGAGGAAGCGCTTCGCGGCCCGCGCCTGGGCCCCGTAGCCGGCCCGCGTGCACGCGCCCGCGCACGGCCCGGAGCAGGTGCCGATCTCGAACCGCAGGCAGCCGGCGCTGTGTTCCTCAACAAACAGCTCCCGCTGGTCGGCGAAGTGCATCGCCACTGTTTGCGCACAGTCGCGGAGGCGGTACCAGTCGTTGAGACGGCGGACCGCCTCCCCGGCGCGGGCAGCGCTCGCGAACGGGCCGTAAACGCTCAGGTCCTTGCCGGTCGGCGAGCGCGAGACGTACGCGTACGGGGCGGGCGCCCGGCCAAGGCAGACATAGCAATAGCGTTGGCTCCCCGGTTGGCCGAGGACGTTGAACCGCGGGCGGTGTCGGCGGATCAGCTCCAGCTCGCGGACCAGGGCTCCGAACTCGTCGGGCACGGTTTCCCAAACCAGAGTGTGTGTGTGCCGGAGGATGCGGCCGGCCTTCGGGTCGCGGCTGTCGCGGAAGTAGCTCATCAGCCGGGCCCGGAGCGACTTCGCCTTGCCGACGTAGATCAACTCCCCGTACCGGCCGAGCATGCCGTACACGCCCGGCAGCTTGGGGGCCGAGTCGCGGACGCCGGTCCGGAGCCTTGGCTCTTTGCGGGAACGGACCCGACCCAGATCGGGGGCGAATTCGGCCGGGCGCGCGGCGGTCGGGCCGAACCCGCCGAAGGTGTCTACGGGGAAAAGCGTCGCCACGGTGCGGAATCCTTCCGGGTGGACGCGCGGGCGGGAATCAAGAGGGGGGATTGTAGCCCGGCCGCGGGTGGAACGCCAATCTCACCTTCCCAGCAATTGCCGACCAGGCTATACGCCGGGTTGATCCCGACCATCGCGAGGACGCGGCCGTGTCGCACCCCACTCGTTGCGCCCTGTTCGCCCTGCTCTTCGCCGTCCCGACGTCCGCCGCGGACAGGGTCGCGGCCACCGTGAACGGCGAGGAGGTCACGGTTTCGGAACTCGACGCGGCCGTGGCCCAGGTTCCGGCCCCACCCTCCGCCCTTCAGAAGCGCCAGCAACGGACCGAGGCCCTGAACGTCCTCATCGACGACAAGCTGGTCCGCCAGTTCCTCCGCCAGCACGGTCCGAAGGTCGAACCGGCCGAGGTGGATCGCCAAGTCGCGGCCCTGGTCGCGTCGCAGAAGGCGCAGGGGAGCACGCTCGACGCGTATCTGAAGGAATCTGGCCTGACCGTTGCCCAGATCAAGGAGAACTTCCTGCGGATGTTGCAACTGGCGAAGTACGTCGAGGCCAAGGCGACGGAGGACCGGCTGCGGGCCTACTACGAGTCCGGCCGCGACATGTTTGACAAGACGACGGTGAAAACGAGTCATATCGTCCTGCGGGTCGGGGCCGTCGCGACTCCGGAGGATCGGCGCAAGGCGATCGACAGGTTGCGGGCGATCCGCGCCGAACTGGCCGCGGGGCGGACCGACTTCGCGTCGGCCGCGAAGGCCCACTCTCAGTGCCCGAGCGCCGCGAAGGGCGGCGACCTGGGCTACATCGTCCGCAAGTTCCAGGCGGACGAGAACTACGCCCGCACGGCCTTCGCCTTGAAGGTCGGCGAGGTGAGCGACGTGGTCGAGACCGAGGACGGGTACCACCTGATCTGGGTCACGGACCGCAAGTCCGGCAAGCCGACGCGATACGAGGACGTCGCCGCCGACGTCCGCGACTGCTTCGAGGCCGAGCTGAAGCAGAACCTGCTGACCGACCTGCGGAAGAAGGCGAAGATCGAGATCAAGATGAAGGACTGAGGTCAGTTCGGCTCGCCTTTGGTTCGCCGCTAAACAGTCTCGTAAATAATCCTGCGGAATTTCTTCCGCCCCGCGTCGTCTTCCCTGCAATGACCCCCCGGCACCTGGCCGAGCTGATCGACCGGCACGGGCCCGCGCTGGTCCTGTATGCCCGGCAATGGTGCGCCGCGCCGGAGGACATCGTCCAGGATGCCTTCCTGAAGCTCTTCGCCCAGCGCCGGCCGCCGGACGACCCGCCGGCCTGGCTGTTCCGGGTGGTCCGCAACGCCGCCCTCGACGCGGCCAAGGCCGACCGCCGCCGACAGAGGCGCGAGGCCGCCGCCCGACCCGGGGCGTGGTTCGTCGAGCCGGACATCGACGGGCTCGATGCGGAAAAGGCCGTCGGGGCCCTGGAGCAGCTGCCGGCCGAGCTGCGCGAGACGATCGTGGCGCGCCTTTGGGGCGGGCTGGCATTCGAGCAGATCGCGGCCGTGTCCGGCTGTTCCGCGAGCAGCGCGTTCCGCCGGTACGAGGCCGGGATCGCCGCCCTGAGAGAGACCTTGGGTGTCCCATGCCCGACCGACCCGACCCGGTGACCGACCGCCTCGCCCGGTTCACCCCGGCCGCCGCCGGGCTGGACCGCGACGCCCTGTTATTCGAGGCCGGCCGCCGGTCGGCGCGCAGTTCGCGGTTGTGGCCACTCGCCGCGGGCCTGCTCGCGGTGTCCCAGGTGGCCACGCTGGTCGTGCTTTGGCCGCACGAGCCCGCGCGGCCGTCCGTTGCCCCGGTCGCCCCGACAGCCGCGCCGCCCGCGGCCTACCCGTTACCGCCCGCGTCGCCCGATCCAGGCCTGTGGAGTGCCGGGTCCCGACCCGACGTCCTGGAGCGGCCGGGCGCCGGGGCGGCCGGCGAATTCGTTTCCGCCGGCCCGCCGCTCACCGCCGGCTCGGCCCCCCGGTTCGATTAGCAACCGTCCCCCACCCAGGAGACCTTCGATGAAACAACTGATCGCGCTGATGCTCTGTCTCATGGCCCCCGGATGGATCGCCGCCGCCCCGAAGGTCAAGGATCAGTTCGCGACACTGGACGTGCAGCCGGCCCCCGCCCCGACGCCGGCGATGCGGTACGCGCTCCTGCCCGAGGTGGCCGAGATGAACCCGGGGAACGCCGTCCCCGCGTACCTGAAGTCGTTCGCCGAGCAATACCGCTTCTTCTTCCTGAAGGAGTCGTCGGACGAGCGGGAGCGACTGCTGAAGTGCCCGCTCACGGACATCAAGCCGGGGCAGCTCAAGGAGTACGGCGGGCACGCCCTCCGGCAGGCCGACCACGCTGCCCGGCTGGAGTATGCCGACTGGAACATCCTCCCGCAGCTCCGCGAGCAGGGGCCGATGCTCCTGCTCCCGGAAGTCCAGCAGTTGCGCGCCCTGGCAGACACACTGGCCGTCCGCGGCCGGGGGCAGCTCGTGGACCGCGACTTCGAAGGGGCGATCGGCACGCTCAAGACGATCTTCGCCCTCGCCAGGCACATGGGCGACCACCCGACCCTGCTCACCGGGCTGGTCGGAACGGCCATCGCCCAAAAGGGGCTCAACCTGCTCGAGGAGTATGTCCAGCAGTCGGACGCCCCGAACCTGTACTGGGCGCTGACCGACTTGCCGTCGCCGCTCGTGGAGACGCGCAAGGCCGCGTCCGCGGACCGGCTGATGTTGGACGTCCTGCTCGGCCCGCACTCGGACCCGAAGCGGGTGTGGACCCAGGAGGAACTCCCTGCGGTGCTCAAAAAGGCGACCGAAGTCGGCACGATGTTGACGGAAATGACGCCGGACGAGCGGCAAGCGGCCGACGCGTGGGCCAAGGAGCGGCTGACGGATGAGGCGTGGCTGGCCGATTCCCGGAAGTACCTGACATCTCGCGGCTACCCGGAGGATGCGGTCGCCAAGTACCCAGCGGCGCAGGTGCTCTACTTCAAGCTGTTCGCCCAGGCGCGGGCCTCCCACGACGAGGCGCTCAAGTGGATCAACGTCCCGTACTGGGAGGCAGAACCTGCCTACCTCGAGCTGGAGAAGGCCCCGCCGGGCATCGAGGCGAAGCTGGGGCGGTCAACCGCGTTCTCGATTGGCGTGGTCCGGCGCGCCCACGTGCGGCTGGCCCAGCGCCTGGCCTTGCTCCGGGCGGTCGAGGCGATCCGGTTGGACGCGGCCAGGAACGGCGGCAAGCTGCCAGCAAGTCTGAGCGACCTGAGCGTCCCGGTGCCGCCCGACCCGGCGACGGGCAAGCCGTTCTCCTACAAGTTGGAGGGAATCACCGCGATGCTCGAAGCGAAACCGATTACGGTGCGGGACGGCACCACAACGCATTACAGGTACGAGGTGCGGCTGCGGAAGTAGGACGGGCGAGCGGCGCGGCGTGCCCCTTTTACCCTTGTCGGTACCGGCGGCCGGCCGGACAATGCTAACCGTCCCGCCATTGATCTGACGCATCGAATGGCCGCGACGCGGGGCCGCGGCCGTTCCCGCTCGCGGAGACTCGTCATGCGACGACCGCCGCGCCTCCTCGCACTGGCCGCATTTGCCGTCCTCGGCATGGCCGGCCCGGCGGGGGCGCAAACCCCGCCGAAGGAGGGCGACATGGCCCCGGACGTCCGCCTCCAGGCGACGCAGGTCAAAAAGGCCCTGCCTGACGCCAAGGACGACACCCTCAGCCCGGCCGACCTGAAGGGCAAGAAGAAAGTCGTCCTGTTCTACTTCCCGAAAGCCCTGACCAAAGGTTGAACCATCGAATCCTGCGGCTTCCGGGACATCCTGGACGACTTCGCCGCCGCCGACACGGTCGTGATCGGCTTCAGCTCGGACAAGATCGAAACGCAGCGAGAGTTCACCGACAAGGAAAAGCTCACCTACCCCCTCCTGGCCGACCCGGAAAAGAAGCTGATCACCGCCCTCGGGGTCAAGGGCCGGTCCACCTGGGTCATCGACAAGGACGGGAAGATCGCCAAGGTCTACCTGAAAGTAGACCCCGGCAAGCACCCGAAGGAGGTGCTCGAGTTTGTGAAGACGCTGAAGTAGTTGGTGGTGAGTGGTGGCCCTTCCCATAGGACCTATGGGTCCCCTAAGTCCTGTAGGTCCTATAGGAAGCAACCACTCACCACTCACCAATACCCCGTGCCCGACCCGACCCCACAACAACGAGCCGCGATCACCATTCGCGGCACCTCCGTGGTCCTCTCAAGCGGGGCCGGGTGCGGGAAGACATTCGTCCTGACCGGCCGCTACCTGTCGCACCTCAAGAGCGACGGGGTCGGCGTCGGCCAGGTGGTGGCGATCACGTTCACGGAGCGAGCGGCCCGCGAGATGCGCGACCGCATCCGCACGGCGGTCATTGAGGAGTCGCAGGCCCACCCGAACGTCCTGTCCTGGGCCCACCACCTCCGCGGGCTGGAAACGGCCCCGATCCAGACCATCCACTCGTTCTGCGGCGACCTGCTGCGGCAGTTCGCGGTCCCAGCCGGACTCGACCCGCGGTTCGAGGTGCTTGAGGAGATCCTCGCGGAGAATTTGCGCACCGAGGCCCTGAAGGAGACGCTGCAAGACCTGCTCACGGCGGACACGCCGGTCGCCCTCGACTTGAAGGAGCTGGTCGTCCTCTACGGCTGGACCGCGACAGTCGAGGCGGTTCACAGCCTTCTGCGTGAGCGCGACCCGACCGCCTGGGCCCGGTGGCTCGACCGGCCGGCCGCAGAGGTCGCGAAAGATTGGTCCGGGCGCGAGCGCGACGCCTTATTGCCCGTCTGGATCGACTATCTGATCGCGGCGTCGCCGAAGATCGCCCACCTGGTGAACCTGTTCCGCACCACCGAATGTCGCGGGCCGACGATGCGGGCCAACATCCAGAAAGTGTTGGACGGGCTGCCGAAGCTCGCGGACTCGACGGACCTCGCGGCCGCGATCGAGGCGATGTGCGAGGCCGCCAAGGTGGGGACCGAGAAGGCGAAGGCCTGGCCGGACGAGGCGACCTACGCGGCGGTCAAGACGGCGATGGAGGAGTTCCGCGGCGACCTGAGGGCCAAACTCGACCTGTTCCTGGATGAGCCCGAAGGTGTGGAAGCCGCGGTCGTCGTCGGCCAGCGGTTCCTGCACGTGGCGGCCGCGGTCGCGGACGCTTACCAGCGGCGCAAGGCCCGGGCCGGGGTCGTGGACTTCCAGGACCTGCTCGTCCTGGCCCGCGATCTCCTGTGCGACTCGGCCGAAGTCCGGGCGTCCTTACAAAGGCGCTATCACTACATCCTGCTGGACGAGATGCAGGACACCGACCCGGTGCAGATGGAGTTGGTCGAATTGCTGTGCGGGGTCGGCATCGAGCACGACAAGCTGTTCGCAGTCGGCGACTCGATGCAGTCGATCTACCGGTTCCGCGGGGCTGAAGTCGCCTTGTTCGAGAAGCTGCGCTCGTCAGTCCGCGAAGAGGGCCGGCTGCACCTTACGCGGAACTACAGGTCGCAACCGGGGGTCTTGCATTTCGTCAACGCCCTCTGCTCGCTGAGGTTCCCGGACTACGAGTCGCTCGAGCCGCATCACCCGCAGGCGTATGCCGGCGCGTGTGTCGAATTCCTGTGGTCCATGCCCGCCGCTTGCGGCTTCGCGGCGGGCACGGAGTCGGTCTCCGACCAGCGGGCCCGCGAGGCCGATGCGCTGGCTCGCCGCATCGCCGAGCTGGTCGATTCGCCCGAACCGCGCGTCCTCGAAAACGGATCGCTGCGGCGCGTTACCCCGGGGGACATCGTCCTTCTGTTCCGGTCGATGAGCAACGTCGGCATCTACGAGGCGGCGCTGCGGCGGCATGGACTCGACTACTACCTCGTCGGCGGGCGGGCGTTTTTCGCCCAGCAAGAGGTGTACGACCTCTTGAACCTGCTCCGGGCCCTGGAGAACCCGGAGGACGCGATCGCCCTGGCCGGCACGGTCCGCTCGCCGTTCGGCTGCCTGAGCGACGAGGCGCTGCTCCTCCTCGGCCTGCACCGCGACGGCCTCTGGGCGGGCCTGCATGATCCCGAGTGCATCGCCCGGCTGCCGGACGAGCAGCGCCCGCGCGCCGAGCGCCTCCGAACTCACCTCGACCAGTGGCGCTCGCTCAAGGACCGGCTGTCGATCGCCCGGCTGATCGGGACGGCCGTCGCGGACACCGGGTACGACGCGGCGCTGCAGTTCGAGTTCCTCGGCGATCGCAAGCTGGCCAACCTGTGGAAGCTGATCGACCTGGCCCGGACGTTCGACCGGTCCGGGCTGTTCGGGCTGGCCGACTTCATCGCCCGGCTCGGGGAGCTGGTGAACACCCAACCGCGTGAGGAGCAGGCGGCGACGCAGCCGGAGAACGCGGATGTCATCAAGATCATGAGCATCCACCAGGCCAAGGGCCTGGAGTTCCCGGTGGTGTTCGTCCCGGACTTCGCGGCGATCGGGCGCGGCGGCCGCGTCGCATCCGCACGTTGGGACCGTCGCCTCGGCTGCGTGGCCCGCCCGCCGACTGAGGACCCGCCGCTGTTCACTGACTTCGGCCACCGGCTCGCTCAGGCGTCGGAATCAGTTGCCGACTGGCGAGAGGACCTGCGCATTCTCTACGTCGCCTGCACACGCGCCCGCGACCTGTTGGTCCTGTCGGCAGGGCTCGCCGCGCCATTCCCGGCTGGAGCACCGCGCGACCGCCCGGTCCCGGTGAAGGCGGCGAACGCGTGGATGCTGGCCCTCGGCGAGCGCTTTCATCTGGGGACGGGCGAGTGCCTGGACAGGTCGATCCCGGCCGATCTCCGGCCGCGTGTCGCCGTCAACGTCATTGAGCCGAGTCCCGGCGCTCCGACGCGCTCCGGCCGACGGGAGGAAGAGGCAATTCCCCAGATCCGGCCCGACAGGATCGCCCCAGTGCCGCCGGCGCCGTGGCCGGCTGTCGTCGATTTGGCGGTTCTCGAGTCGCGGGGAGAACCGAGCGCCGTCACCGCAGCCTTTCGGCAAGCGCTGCGGCGATGGGACCTGACGGACGACGGGCGGTCCCGGTTCGCGGAACTGCCCGCCGAGGCCGCGGCGCTGCTGGACCGTT
>DATFWZ010000653.1:0-17131 GCA_035258765.1 Gemmataceae bacterium | reverse complement strand
GTCTACGAGGCCCTGGTCCACGCCGGGATCGCCAACCGCTGCCGGGTGAACATCCGCAAGGTCGAGGCGGAGAAAGTGGAGCAGGAGGGGGCGGAGAAGGCCCTGGCTGGGGCCGACGCGATCCTGGTGCCCGGCGGGTTCGACCGCCGCGGCATCACGGGCAAGCTCGACGCGATCCGCCACGTTCGCGAGCGAGGCATTCCGTTCTTCGGGATTTGCCTCGGCCTGCAGTGCGCCGCCATCGAGTTTGCCCGCAACGTCTTGGGCCTCGCCGAGGCCAATTCGACCGAGTTCAACCCCGCGACCCCCGACCCAGTCGTGTGCTTGCTGGATGAGCAAAAGAAGGTGACGCAAGTCGGCGGGACGATGCGGCTCGGGTCGTACGAGTGCCGGCTCTTACCGGGGACGAAGGCGCACGCCGCCTACGGGGCCGACACCGTCTCCGAGCGGCACCGACACCGGTTCGAGGTCAACAACGAGTACCGGGGGGTGTTTCACCAGGCCGGGATGGTTGTGGCGGGCACGACGCTCGACGGAGAGTTGGTCGAGGTGATCGAGTTGCCGGAGCACGCTTGGTTCGTGGGCGTGCAGTGCCACCCGGAGTTCAAGTCGAAGCCGACGAGGGCGCACCCGCTCTTCCGCGACTTCGTGGCGGCCGGATTAGCGTACAAGGCCGAAAAAAAAGCCGGCCCCGACCGCAGTAGCCGGGGCCGCGAGATGGCTGGCGTGGGCTAACGATCTTCTCCGGTTAGCTTCCGCTTACGGTGACGGAATTCGTCATTTCAGTAACCTTCGGCTTGATCTGCTGCTCCAAGACCGAGAAACACGACGGCCCCGACCGATTTGCCGGAGGCGTCGTGCGGTTATTTGGTCACGGCCACGTCCAGCTTGATCTCCTTCATATCCACCGTGCCCGGCTTGACCTCGATCACCTGGCCGAACCGGCCAGCCGCGCCGCCGTGCAAGCCGTTCTCCTGCCAGATGAACATCCGCAACTTGCCGTCGAGGACCGGGGCGTTCTTGATCTCGAAGTTGCCGTCCTCGTCGGTGACCGCAAAGTACGGGTGGTCGAACACTCGCACCCACGCCTTCATCCACGGGTGGATCGAGCACGAGACCTCGATCGGAAAGCGCTCGGCCTTCAGGTCCTTGACCGCGTGCTGTCCGCTGGCCGGGAGCAGGGGATTGATCTCGCCGTTTTCCCGCGACACCCACTTGGCGTTGTGCGGCACCGGGGCGCTGTTCTTGATGATCATGTCCTGCCCGGCCCGGGCCGCAACGACGTGCGGGATGAACCGGCAGCACGGCTGATCGATCTCGACCTCGTTCTTCGCGGGCTTGGCCAGGTCCGGGTGAATGTCGGCCGCCTTGAACGACGGGAACACGAACGTCTTCTTGTCGGCCTGGGCCTTCTGCAGGGCCGCCGCCTTGTCGCCCGTGGGCTCCGGGGCCAGCCAGACGACCACGTTCTTGATCCCGCCGGACTTCGGATTGACGACCCAGTCCTCGGAGTTGAAGTCCTTGTCCTTGGCGCACACCTCCTCGTCCTTGGTCGCCTTCACCGGCTGCCGGGCGGGCGGGGAGCCCTTGGCCGTGTCCCAGACGATGCGGCCCTTGACGGTCACCCACTTGTCATCGGCCCCCCGGGCGGCGAGCGCCGGGATCATCGCCAACAGGCCGAGCGCAAACAACTTACGCATCAAAAGTCCCTCAAAAGGTGTATTGCTGGACGTGGGCACAGGCGGGTCTGCAAGCACTCGTATTCTCTGTGCGGGTAGTAACGATTTCAATAGCCGCGAATTGTCACGCTTTCAGGGCGGCCAGTGCCGCGTCGTGAACCTTGCCGTTCGACGCCACGCAGTCCGGCCGTGTCAAATCGAAACCGCCATCCCAATCGGTGAACCGCCCCCCCGCCTCCTCGACGATCACTTTCAAACCGGCAATGTCCCACTCGTGGACTCCGTAGTCCACCATCAGGTCACAAGACCCTTGCGCGACCAGGACGAACCCGTAATAGTCGCCGTAGCCGCGGGCCCGATCGACGGACCGAAGCAGGTTGAGGAATTGCCGCTCCTTGCCAGCCTCCTGGAAGAATTGCACCCCGGAATAGCAGGCGAGCGCCTCGCGGAGGTTGGCCACATGCGAGACGCGCACCCGATGGTCGTTCTTGAACGTTCCGTCGCCACGCAGGGCGCGAAATAACTGGCCATCGGCGGGCGCGTACGACACGCCCGCGATCATCTCCCCGCGATACTCGAGGCCGACCAGCGTAGCCCAGTGCGGGATGTTGCGGACGAAGCACCGCGTGCCGTCGATCGGGTCGATGACCCAGCGGAAGCCGGTCGATCCGGGCGTGTCGCCGAACTCCTCGCCGAGGAACCCGTCGCCCGGAAACGCAGCGGCCAGCCGCTCGCGGAGGACGCGCTCGGCATGCCGGTCGGCGATGGTGACCGGGCTCTGGTCGTGTTTCCATTCAACGGCCACGTTTCGGTCGAAGTAGCCAAACGCCGCCTGCCCGGCGGCCCGGGCCGCCTCGACCATCGTCTCGTATCGCGACCGCCAATCCGGGTTCATCCGTGGTTCGCCTTCGAAATGTGTTTTGTGGCCCGGAGTCCCGGTTGGAGTCCCGGCTTGAGCCGGCGCTGTCGGCCGAAGACGGGCTAAAGCCGGGACTCCAACGGCGTCTACTCCGATCCCCAACTAGGTCTCCGCGGCCCGCCCCGGCTTGGGACGTCGCGGCTTGTCCGCCTTCGCCACGGGCGCCTCGGCCTTCTCGAACCGCTCCCGGGCGTACGTCGCCGCCCCCGTGATGCCCGCGTCGTCCCCCAGTGCCGCCATCACACAGCGAACGTTCTCGGTCGCCCGCGGCAGCGCGTAGCGCTGGGCAATCTCCCAGATCCGTTCCGGGAACGACGGGCCGAGCGCCTTCGTCAACCCGCCGCCGACGACAACCACTTCCGGGCTGAGGAGGTTCACGACCGTCGCAACCGCGGACCCGATCGCCCGGGCGGCATCGTCCACCAGCTGGCCGATGATCGGGTCCCCTTTCTCAAAACGCTCGGCGATTTCGGAACTCTTGAACGCGGTCGGGTCGACGCCCTTCCAATCTTTACGCACGTTCTTGGGCGCATCGGCAGCCAGCTCCTTGGCCCGGTTCATCATGTTGCGCCGCCCGGCCACGGCTTCCAGCTCGATGCCCTTGTTCCAGTGGATGATCGTGTGGCCGATCTCGCCGGCGTGACCGTTGAAGCCGTGGTAGAGCTGCCCGTTGAGAATTAGCCCGCCGCCGACACCCGTGCCGGGAAACACGCCGAACACGTGATTCGCCCCCTTGGCGGCCCCGCGCGTCCACTCGCCGTAGGTGCCCATGCGGACATCGTTCTCCACGACGACCGGCCAGGTCCAGTGTGGGGGGAACAATGGCCGGAGGTCGAAGTCCCGCCAGTCCAGGTTGGGCGCATAGCGGACGAGGGTAGAGCGGGGGACGACCAGGCCCGGCACCCCGAGCCCCATGCCGGTGACCTCCGCCGGAGCAATCCCGCCGTCTTTGAGGACCGCGTCCACGGCGGTGACGATCCGCGCGAACACGGCCGGGCCGCCGTCCTCATAGTTCGTCGGTTGCTTGGACCGAGCGACGACATTGAAGTCGCTGTCGAAGAGGCCGGCGAGGATCTTGGTCCCGCCGAGGTCCACGCCGAGCCAGTACGGGGCGGCCATGTCTCCTCCCCAATGCGAGCGGGCGGAGTTGATCTTAGGACGTCCAGGAGGCCAGGTCCCGCATGCCGGGTGGGTCCAGGCCTGGACACCCGGGGACACTGCCTGCCGTCTGCCGGGGCGAAGGTCCCGCCAGCAGGCGAGACCTATCAGGTCCCTCGTTCCCACGTGCCCGTCACCACATGTCGCGAGTCGCCCGGGCCGTCTCGTTGGTCGCCCGTCGGCCGCGGCTGTGCCTTCGACATCCCCGACTCGCGCCGGGGGCCCGAACCGAGGTGATTCTCAGGCCGCGAATTGCGAAATTCTGGCTATCTGACAAATGACCTTTAACTCCTTGTCCGGTAAGGACCTGCTCCGAAGCTTCTCAGGCCGCCACACGTGCGCACCACTTGGCGGCCTGAGAAAATTCCGCGCGGAGTTGCCGCGCCAACCTTGACAAAGTTGGCATGAAATGAGCGAGTCGTTGCCCCCTGGGCCGAGCACGTGACAGACCCGGCCGCGATGCAACGACCCCGGATCGGGGTTGCCGCAACGGGGAAATCCACCCAGTCTCGGGACTATTTTTTCAGCGATGCGCCACGGGACTGTGTCGAAGGCGTTCCAGACATCTCCCTTCGGGCGGAGAGCTAATGCTGGTGATCCCCATTCAGTTGTTACCGAACCGGCGTTTTGACCGGAACGTACGATTTGTACAACGCCCGGGCCCGGGAGGGCCGACCGCCCCTTTCCCTCTCGGTCTCATTCTCTACAAATGGTTCATTCGACCGATTCGCTGTCGCCATCGACCGGCGCCTCCTGGAGGGTATTTGTCGTGACGCGTCTGCGCCTACTGGCCGCCTGCGGGCTCGCCTTCGCCCTGTTCACCACCGTCGTCGCCCAGGAAAAGAAGGACCAACCTCCGCCCGATAAGGACAAGAAAGAGGCGAAGGCGGAGGACCCGAAGAAGGACGTCGGCAAGAAGGACGAGGGCAAGAAGGACGAGGGCAAGAAGGACGCCACGTCGCCCGCGGGCGAGAATCCGCTCGCCTGTAAGTTCGAGAAGGACAAGCCCATCTACCAGAAGATGTCCACCAAGACGATCCAGAACATCAAGGTTCAGGGCCTCGACGTCGGTCAGAACCAGGAGCAGACCTTCTTCTTCAAGTTCGAGCCGATCAAGCAGGACGGGGACAAGTGGGTCGTCAAGCAGACGATCGAGGGCGTGCAGATGAAGATCGACATCGCGGGCAACCCGGTGTCGTACGACTCGACCAACGAGTCGGCCGCGGCCGGGACCAACACCGCCCTGAGCGACTTCTTCAAGGCCCTCAAGGGGTCGCAGTTCACCCTCACCATCAACAAGGACTGCACGGTGGAGAAGGTGGACGGGCGGGACGAGTTCATCAAGAAGTTGATCCAGTCCAACAAGCAGCTCGAGGCACTCCTGAACAAAATCCTGGGCGAGGAGGCCATGAAGCAGATGGCCGACCCGTCGTTCGGCGTCGTCCCGAAGAACCCGGTGAAGGTCAGCGACAAGTGGGAGCGGAAGGTGAAGCTCACGCTCGGGCCGCTCGGGACGTATGAGAACACTTACTACTTCACCTACAAAAAGCAGGACGGCGACAAGGCCGAGATCGACGTCACCGTCGATCTCAAGTACTTCCCGCCGGGCCCCGACCAGGGTGGCGAAACGCTCCCGTTCAAGATCAAGGGCGGGAAGATCGAGCAGGTGAAGGACGACAAGTCGAACAAGGGCACGGTGATCTTCAACACCAAGACCGGGCGGATCGAGTCATCCAACATCTCGGTCAAGATGAACGGCACGCTCACCCTCGACATCGGCGGCACCAACACGGAGGTCAGCCTGACGCAGGATCAGACGACCGAGGTGCAGACGCAGGACAAGACCTACGTCCCGGACAAGAAATCGCCGTAAGCTGCTCGTGAAGTTCGCCGCCGCCGGGGGATGCCGAGGCACTCCCCGGCGGCGTTTGCGTTTCGGGGGGTGCGATGCGCATTGCCGTCCTGGGTGCAGCGGGCCAGCTGGGCCGCGACCTGTACCCGCGTCTCGCGGGGGAAGTGATCCCGCTCGACCGGGCAGATGCCGAGCTGACCGACGCCGACGGGCTGCGCCAATTGTTAACCGAGTTGCGTCCGAACCTGGTCGTCAACTGCACCGCGTACAACTTCGTGGACAAGGCCGAGTCCGAGCCGGCCGTCGCGTTTGCCGTCAACGCAGTGGCCGTTGGTCAGCTCGCGACCGTCTGCCGCGACCTCGATTGCCCCCTCGTCCACTTCAGCACCGACTACGTGTTCGGATTCGACTTGAATCGAACGACGCCGTGGCTGGAGTCGGATGCTCCGAGGCCTGTGAGCGTCTACGGTGTCAGCAAGCTCGCGGGCGAATATCTGGTTCAATCTGCCTCGCCAAAAAACCTCGTAATCCGCACCTGCGGGCTCTACGGTGTTTGGGGCAGCGGCGGGAAGGGAACCAACTTCGTCGAGACAATGCTCCGACTCGCGGGGCAGGGGAAGCCAATCCGCGTGGTGAATGACCAGCGCTGCACGCCGAGCTTCACCGCGGACGTCGCCGACGCCACTGCATCGCTGATCCAAAACGGGGCATCCGGGCTGTATCATGTCACAAGCGGTGGCGATTGCACCTGGTACGAATTCGCGCGCGAGATCTTCCGCATATCCGGCGCGCCCGCCGATCTGGGCCCGATCACCTCGGCGGAGTTTGGTGCTCGGGGCCGACGCCCGACCTACAGCGTGCTCTCCAACGAAAAGCTCCGCCGGACCGGGATCACCCCGCCGCGAGGCTGGCCGGAGGCCCTTCGAGCGTACCTGGCGCTCAAGTCCGCCCGCTGACGATTCCAGCATTTCCCGACCACAATCCGGAACGCGTTCCTTGACCGCGTCGTCCAAACCATGTAGAAAGTAATTGAGACTTAGTCTCAATAACACTCAGTACGACCATCATGCCGCTCAGCGCTGTCTTGCCCCTGGAAATGCTCCGTCCCGGAGAATGGGCCGACGTGGCGGATGTTGCCGGCGAGCCCTCATGGGTGTGCCGGATGGCCGAGTTGGGTTTGCGTTCCGGTTGCCGGGTCCAGATGCTGCAAACGGGCAGCCCGTGCTTGCTTCAGGTCGGCGGATGCAAGCTCTGTTTGCGTGGTGATTCGTCGGCACAGATCTTCGTCCGGCCGATTGCTCCTCCGGCAGGATGCGCCTAAATGCCTACCCTCGATCAGGTTCCGCCGGGCTCGCGGTGCCGGATCACGTCGGTCCGAGGCCCCGCGGCTCTGACGCAACGCCTCCTGGAGTTGGGCCTGCTCGAGGGCGAAGAACTGTCGGTAATTACGCGGGCACCCCTCGGCGACCCGATTGAAGTTGAAGCCGCCCTCACCCGCCTGAGCCTCCGAAAAAGCGAAGCCGCTCACATTCATGTCACCCAACCGGATTGAGAATCCGTCTCAATCCCAACCACCTGCGTTTCGATGGTGACACGCACGCTGACCGTGGCCCTCGTCGGCAACCCGAACACGGGCAAATCGACCCTGTTCAATGCCCTGACGGGATTGCGCCAGCGCGTCGGCAACTACCCGGGGGTCACTGTCGAGATGAAGAAGGGTACCGCGCGTGTCGCCGGCGCGGAAATCGAGGTCATCGACCTGCCCGGGACGTACAGCCTGGCCCCGCGCAGCCCGGACGAGATGGTGTCGGTCGATCTCTTGCTCGGACACGTCAAAGGCGAATCCCGGCCGGACGTGGTGGTCTCGATCGTGGACGCGACCAACCTCGAGCGGCACCTCTATTTAACCACTCAGCTTCTGGAACTCGGTGTCCCCGTCGTCCTCGCGGTCAACCTGGTGGATATCGCCAGGAGCCATGGGCTGGCCATCAACTTCGCCCGACTCGAGGAGCGGCTCGGAATTCCGGTCGTTCCGGTTCAGGCCAACAAGGGAATCGGGCTGGAGTCGCTCAAGAAGGCGATCGCGGTCGCGGCCGATTTGAACACCCCTCCGGCTCGAGTGGTGACATTTCCCGATCCGCTTCGCCGCGAGACAGAGGCTCTGTGCGATACCCTGGGTGACGACGTGGAACCGTTTCTCGCGACGCGGGCCCTCCTCGACGTCGGCGGCCACGCAGAGAAGCAACTGGCCGGACGGTTCGGTCCGGAACTCGTTCGCCAGGTCGCGGAGGCACGGGCCCGGCTGACCGCGGCCGGATGCCCCGTCCCCGCCGTCGAAGCCCGGTCGCGGTACGCGTGGATTCGCGAGGCGGTGGCCGGCTGCATTACTCGGCCCGCGCAACGGCCGGTCACCTGGACCGACCGCCTCGACCGCGTCTTCACGCACAAGCTCTGGGGGACGCTGGTCTTCCTGGCGCTGATGTTCCTCGTCTTCGAGGCCATCTTCGTCGGCGCCAAGCCGCTCATGGACCTGATCGACTCCGGCCGCGAGGGGCTGGCGAACTTCCTGCGCGACGCGATGTCGGCCGGGCCGCTCCGCAACCTCCTGACCGACGGCGTCCTCAAGGGGGTCGGCGGGGTGCTCGTGTTCCTGCCGCAGATCATGATCCTGTTCGCCGTCATCGCCGTTCTGGAAGACTGCGGCTACATGGCCCGGGCCGCATTCCTGATGGACAAGTTGATGGCCAAGTGCGGGCTCAACGGCAAGTCGTTCATTCCGCTGCTGTCGTCCGTGGCTTGTGCGGTGCCGGGAATCATGGCCACGCGCGTGATTGAGAACCGCCGCGACCGGCTCGCGACAATCCTGGTCGCCCCGCTGATGAGCTGTTCGGCCCGGCTACCGCTCTATCTGCTCTTGATCGGCACCTTCTTGAGCGACCCGTGGTGGCTGCCAGGGGTGGCCCTTTTCGGCATGTACATGATCGGTCTCATCGTCGCGCCGATCGTCGCGCTCATCCTGAAGCGGACGCTCCTTCGCGGGGAGACGCCGGTCTTCGTGATGGAAATGCCGGCGTTCAAGGTGCCGCAAGTGCGGACGGTCCTGCGGCGGATGCTCGACGCGGGCTGGGCATTCGTCTACCGCGCCGGGACGCTCATCCTGGCGTCCATGGTCCTGATCTGGGCAACTCTTTACTTCCCTGCCCGGATGCCGGATGGCCGGTCGTACGACGCGGTGACGTCCGAATTGCAGGAGGAAGTGTCGAAGGCAGACGAGGCGGAGAAGGAAGCCAAGGAACAGGAATTGGCGACGGTGTATGGCGAATGGAAGCGCCAGACCCTCCTCGGTCGCGCCGGACAAGCCTTGGAGCCGGTGTTCGCACCGCTCGGATGGGATTGGAAGATCGGCATGGCCGCTTTGGCCAGTTTTCCCGCCCGCGAGGTCGTGGTAGGCACTCTGGGGATCATTTACAATCAAGGCGAGGTCGATCCCAAGAGCATTCGCGAGGCGGAAAGCCCCGGCGAGACGCCGCTGGCCAAAACCATCCACGCCGAGTGGTCGGCGGACCCGGCCCGGGGCAAGTACCGTGTGCCGGTGGCACTCAGCCTGCTCGTGTTCTTCGCCCTGTGTTGCCAGTGTGCCTCGACGCTGGCCGTGATCCGGCGGGAGACGCGATCGTGGGCCTGGCCAGCGTTCACCTTCGGCTACATGACCGCGCTGGCCTATGTCGGGGCACTCGTGACCTTCCAGATCGGTAAGCTTGTCGTGGGTTAGGGGCGGATGGTGAACTGGCAACTTCTATTAACCGCAACGATCGTCGCCCTGGCGGCCGTGTACGTGCTGCGTGCCGTGCTGCGGCCGCTCTTCGGTCGCGCCCAGGCCGGGTGCGGGTCGGGCTGCGGTAAATGCGCCGCACCGGAACTCCCGCCGGCGCCAGGCCGCGTCCGCCTGCCACAATTCCCCCCGGGGAATTGACTGTCTTGCACTAATCGAAGTACTCGTCGTCCGCGTCGAACGCGGGGACCCCGAAGACGATCGTCCGCACTCCGCGCTCACTCGTCAGCCGGTGCCGAGTGCCGGGAGGAATCGTGATCACGGTGCCGGGGGTGATGGTCACGGCCTCCCCATCCAGCTCCATTTGGCCTGATCCTTCGAGGATGTAGTAGACCTCGGCTGACTTGCGATGGTAGTGCCGGGTCGAGTCAGTGATTGCGGTGATGTGGAAGCTGCACCCGAGCCCGTCGGCCGCGGTAACGATTCGAGTACTCTGGCCGCACGGGCACGGCACGGGCGGGACCTGTTCCGGCCGCCGCACGCTGTAGGCCGGCGCAATGGAAGTCATGGCGATTTCTCCCGGCAAGTCGCTATTCAGCATAGGAGACGGAGCCCGCCGCTCGAGGCACTAGTAGCAATTCCGGGGGGGCGACCCGTTGTCGTTCCGCATTGCATTTTCCGTCAGCGGCCCCCCAGCCCACGGCCCCAGGCCGATGCACAGGTATTCGTAGAGGACCCGCGAGTAGGTATCGATTTCGTGCCCGGTCTGGGCACCTCGCTGGTTGTGGTAGGCGTGGATCAGTTCGTGCCCGAGCGAGATGTATGGGACCTTGGCCTGGACGACGCCCAGGGTGTCCGTGAACTGGACGCTGGACTTGTCCCACCGGGCGTTGGTGTGGACTCCTGTCCCGACCGTGGCCCCGCCGCGGAGCACCGTGGCCAGGACGACCGCTGCGTCCTCCGCCTGTTGCCCGCCCAGGGGGTTGGGGAAGACGGCCGTGCCGTTTCCCCACGCCTGGAGCATGGCGGTCGACACCCAGTTGGCCCCGTGGGTCGTGGCCGACAGGACTGCGCTGGGGATGCCCACGATGTTATAAATCGGGCAGTTGTTGACTTGGTTCTGAAGCCAGGTGTAGCCGGCAGGCGGCGCATGGCCCAGGATGGTCAGGCAGCTGTTGATGACCGCGCCGGCGTTCCCGTGCTGCATCTCCAGGGCCAGCGCCAGGTTGGTCTTCGCGTTGTCCCCATCGTTGCCCCCCGCCGCCGCTACCTCACACTTGTTGGTCTGCTGCCCGTCCCACGGCTGGACACTGACCTGCTTGCCGTTGACACCGACCTGGTTGCAGATGGCAACGATCAAGGCCTGGCCCGACGCGAGCTGTTCGAGTTGCCGGAGGGCGAGGACGGCGTCCGTCTGGTGGCTCAGCTTGGCGTTGCTTTTCGGAACGCCGATCCCGTTGACGGCGGTCCCCGGGGGGTGGACGGTGAGCGGGTTGGCGGTCACCTTGACCCCGCCCATGCTATCCTGCAGGCCGGCAATCGCCTGGGCATAGCGTAACTTTTTTACTTGCGGCACGTTGTCGATGGCCAGGTACACGGCCAGCAGGTTTGCGGGGTTGGCCGCCCCCTCGTACGCGTGAACGGCATTGACCAGGGGCAGCATCGAACTCTGGCGATGGATGCGGCTCGGACCGCCCAGGTAGATCGACCGATTGGCCTGGGTCAGAGCTTGAACGAATTGTGCACGCGTCAACATGGCAACTCCCGTTTGGCCCTGCCCCGCCGGGGGCGCCCCCCTGGGTCTATCGTCGGGAACCGCAGTTCAGCGGCGAACGGCTCACCTGCCCGGCCGCGATTCCAGTTACGACTACGACAAGCAGGTGAGCACCGGAAAACAAACGACGCGGCCGAGTCAGGTGCAGTGCCCGCGGCAGCGTAACCACCCGCGCGGGCCGGGTCAACGGGCTAGTGTGCGCTGACACCGCTCACACTCGCTCCGGATCCGCTGGGTTCCGCCCGATCCCTACATTCATGGACCGGGTCGAACGGGACTTGCAAAGGTCCCGACAGGCCAGGTCCTGATCCGGCCCAAACACGGTCGTCTTGGCGCGCGGCCGCGGATTTTTTGACCGGGTGTACTTCACCCGTGAGGATCAAGAATTAGGGCTCTTAGGGCGGTTCCTAACCCATCGGCCGACTTCCGGAAACGACCGAGAAGACCAGGCAAATCCGCCGATTCTGGATTTTCCTGCAGCCGCCCCGGAAACTATCCAGCATAGGAGACGTTCGGGGAAAAGGGAGCACCCATGCGCCGTTGGCGGCTGCTGATCCTGGTTGTCCTGGTCGCGGGCCTGGTCTGGATGATGCGGACCGGCCGGACGCCGCACCCGCTCTACCCGATCCGCGAGCCGGAGCCGCTCGCGACCGACCTGGGGACCACCCACGACCCTTTGCGCTGCGGGACGATCGCCGGTCGCGTCATCTGGTCCGGCCCGGAGCCGGCCGTCCCTCCCATCGAATTGCCCATCACGCCAGTGCTTCCCATTCAGAAGAAGGAGGTTCCGAATCCAAACCGGCCGCGGATCAAGGACGGCGGGCTCGCCGACGCGATCGTGTGGCTCGAAAACGTGGATCGATCGCGGTCGAAGCCATGGACGCTGCCCGCCGTGCGGGTTGCACTACACGATTTCGACTTCGTCGTCCCGGAGGGAAATGCCAAGGGGCGAATCGGGATCGTCCGCCGGGGTACGCCGGTGGAGTTCGTTTCGCGCGAGTCGGCCATGCACTCCGCCCGCGGCCGCGGGGCGGCATTCTTCACCCAAATGCTGCCCGAACCAGGGAAGCCAGTCAGCCGTGTCCTTCCCGAAAACGGCGTCGTCGAGCTCAGCAGCGGATCGGGCTATTTCTGGATGCGCGGTTACCTGTTGGTGTCGGACCAACCGTATGCAACGGTCACCGACGCCCAGGGACGATTTCAATTAGACACGGTGCCGCAGGGGGATTACGACTTGGTGTGCTGGAAGGCCAATTGGCACGCGGCCCGCCTGGAACGGGACCCGGAGTTGATCGTCCCGGTGCGGCTGGAATTTGGACGGCCGGTGGTACGGAGGCAGCGGGTTTCGGCAAAGGCCGCGACATCCACGCCAATCACATTCAGCCTTTCGGCGGCCGACTTCGCTCCGTCCCGTTGACGGCCCGAAGGCCGCGGCGGCGCGGCCTAGAGCGGCCTTCGGGAGGGTGTAGCGGGTGAGGCGGAGCCCGACGCGCCAAGCGAGGGCGAGGCCGAAGACCGGCCCGGCGTCGCCCTCGCTTGGCGCGTCGGGCTCCGCCTCGCGCGGCCGCTACAACGACCTGAAGCGCGCGCTAATGAGCCGCAGGCCGAGGCGTGAGCGAGGCCGTGGAGGGTAGTGGAACGATGACGATTCACCGCGGCCTCGCTCACGCCTCGGCCTGCGGCTCATTAAGAAGCACCGACATGACATGCGACGCAGCTCACTCGGCCGACTGAGTTGCCGCGAGCTCAATCAACGATCGCACGAACGCCCCCGTCCCGCCCGAGTCACGGGCTGGGCCCTCGTGCTCGGCCCAGGCCGGGCCGGCGATGTCCAGATGCACCCACGGCACGCCGCCGACAAACTGTTGCAAGAACTTCCCGGCCGCGATCGCCCCGCCGTACTTCGACGGGGGCACGTTTTTCCAATCGGCAACCTGGCTCTTGAGTAGTTCCTCGAAATCCGCGTCCATCGGCAGCGGCCAGGCGCGCTCGCCGGCTCGCGTAATTGCCGCGCGGACGCGGTCCCCCCAGGGGTCGTCGTTCGTCATCAGCCCGGCGATTTCCGTCCCCAAAGCGACCATGCACGAGCCGGTCAATGTCGCCAGGTCGACAATGTGCCCCGGCTTCTGCTCGGCCGCGTAAGCGAGGGCGTCGGCCAGGATGAGCCGGCCCTCGGCGTCGGTGTTGAGCACTTCGATCGTTTTGCCATTGCGTGCCGTGAGGACGTCGCCGAGCTTGAGAGCCCGACTACCGGGCATGTTCTCGACGAGCGGCATGATGCCGAGAAGGTTGACGGACAGTTCGAGCTCGGCCGCGGCCCGGATCGCGGCCAGTACCGCCGCGGCCCCGGCCATGTCGCCCTTCATGTCCGCCATCTGCTCGTTTGTCTTCAGCGACAACCCGCCGCTATCGAACGTCACTCCTTTCCCAACCAGTGCCAGCACGGGAGACGTGCCGGCATTCGAATACCGCATGATGAGCAGCCGCGGCGGGCGGGCGGCCCCGCGGGCCACCCCGAGGATGGCGCCCATGCGCTCCGCGGTCAGGCGGGCCTCGTCCCAGACTTCGCAATGGATGCGATCGACCGACTCGAGAGCGCGAGCGGCAAACGTCTCCGGATAAAGGTCGCACGGCGGCAGGTTGACTAGCTCCCGAGCCAAGGCCACCGCATTCCCCTCGACGCGGACGCGGTTGACGAGCGACTCGGCCGGCGCCGGGTCGCCCACCAGGGCGATCTCGTCCGGCGCGTGCCGCGCCGGTTCGCTCTTCCGTAGTCCGGGACCGTAGCAACCTTGCACGGCCCCAACGCTGAGACCCAGAACTGCCGCGGCCGAGTCAGCGGGCGCCGGCAGCGGCGGGATCGCGACGGCAACGCGGCTGAACTTGCGCCCGGTGATCGACCGGAGCGCCGCGGCCCCCGCGGCGTCGAACACCGACCGCGAATACCTGGCCACAGGTCCCAGGCCCACCAGGAGCATGCGCCGCGCGGAGATGCCGCGAACGGAGAGGAGCGAAACCAGCTCCGGATGCTTGCCCGTGACGTCCCCCGCTTCGCGGAGCCGGGCGATTTGGCCGCCCAACTGGCGGTCCAGCTCGGCCACCGCGGGGTCGGGTGGTCCGTCGGACGACACGCCGACCACGAGCCAGTCGGCGTCGATCGCGGCCAGGGGCTGGGCGGAGGAGGAGATGCGGATCGGGGGTGGAGTCATTGCTTGGACTTGGGCGGAGGGGTGGGCCGCTCGAATTCGAGGGATTCTTCCACCTCGCGGATAAGGTCCGGATCGGTCCCCCGCAGCTTCTTGATGAAGGCGGCCGCGTCGGCGTCCGGGCAGGTTAGGGCATAGCGTACGATCGCGTTCCGGACCAACGGGGCCGCGTGCGTCGACTTGCCGAACTGCGCCAGGACGTGCCCAGACAGGTCCCACCACTTCCAGCGCCGCAGGTCCTCGACGGCCATATCGGCCATGTCCCCGTGCGCGATGACGCCGGCCATCCCGGCCAGGATCGGCTTGCGGTGGTCGGCTGGCTTGTAGGCGTGGTAGAACCGCAGCGTCCCGAGTACTGCGAGCTTGTCGCCGTACGACCGCTTCGGATCTTCGAGGATGCCGGCGGCCGTCTTCCACCCGTCCGCGGGGCGCATCTCGATCAGGCCGCCGAGAATCCCACTGAGAGCGCCGGACGTCCGGTCGTCAGTCCGCGACGCCATCGACAGCAGTGTGTCGGCGTCAGCTTTCGTCCCGCACGCCCCGAGCAGGAAGGCGAACACGCCCAGTCGCTCGGGCGGCGTCTTGGGATCGGCGAGGAGCTTCCGCAATTTGCCGGGATCGAGCTTCGGGCCGACCGCACCGATCTCCTGGTCGCTCGCCTTGGCGAATTCCAGGAAGGCATCGGCCGCGACGTCCGGGTCCGGGCTGTCGAGGTGCTTGAAAAAATAGAGCAAGCAGGCGACGCGGTCGCGGTCGTCGAGTGCGAGGGCGCCGCGAAGGTACGCCGGGAGGTCAGTTCCGCGCAACGACACTCCGCGGAACGGATCGAGCTTTCCTTCGTACACGTCGAAGAAGACCAGCAGCTGCGGCGGTTTCTTGGGGTCCACCGGCGACCAGCGCGACAGGGTCACCGTCTTCTGCTTCCCGAGTGCCGGGTCGTCCTTGAGGACGTGCTCGATGACCAGGTCGGTGAGGCCATTGTCGCCTACCAGCCGCGGGTTCGCGAGATGCCCGGTGATAACGATCTTCGAGTTGCGGGCCTCCTGCCGGAACGTCTGGAGCTTCTGGTTCGACGGGTCGCAATACGTGCAGGCGCAGGCGACCACCGGGGCTGCAACCAGGACGAGGCAGACAGCTAGCCGGGACATGCGCGCTCCTTCACGCACCGCAGTGCGGGGCAGGGGGGGCATTCTACCTCATGTCAACGGGTCGAGGAAGGCGAACGGCCGGCTCACGCCGGCCGTTCGAGAGAGTTATTTCTTGGGCGTTTCCTTCTTCGGCTCCGGCCGCGGCTTCTCGAGTTCGAGCAGCTCCTGCAGGTCGCGGATGCGCTCGGCCTGTTTCGGGTCGGCCTTCAGCCGCTCGATGAACTCGGCACACTTCTTGTCCGTCGCCGGGGCAGACAGGGCGAACTTGATAATGCTCCGCTGGACGATCGGAATATCGTGCGACGGCTCGGCGAAGAGGCCCACCAACTTCGAAGCCAATTCCCAGCGCTCCCACTTTCGCAGGTCCTCGACGGCGAGGTCCACGATATCCGGCTGGTCGAGCAGGGGCAGAATCGCCTCGACGATCGTCGCTTTCTTGATCGTGTCCTCGCGGTACTCCCAGAAGAACCGCATGCACCGGAGGGCGGCGTAGCGGACGGTGAAGTCCTCCTTCGAATCCTTGATCAGCCCGGCGAGGTATTCGAGTCCGCCCTTCGGGTCGAGGAGGATGACGCCCGCGAGGAGCCCGTCGAGTCCGGTCGCCTGTTTCACCTTCGGATCATCGAGGAACTCGCGGAGGGCTTTCCCGTGTGTCTCGGCCTTGCCGCAGTGCCCCAGGACCAGGCCCAATAGCCCGTACCGGGCGATGGACGTGTTCGGGTCCTTGAGCATCTTGAGGACGTGGTCCGGGTCCATCTTCGCCGCGGCGACGCGGACGTCCTTGTACTCGGCGTTGCTGAACTCCTGGTACGCGTCGCCCGAGATCGCCCAGTCCGGGGAGTCAAAATTCTTGAAGAAGTACTGCAGCCGCGTCGGCATGTCCTTGTCCTTCAGCTCGATCGCGCCCTTCAGGTACTCGGCGATCTTGCTGTCGGGCGGCACCGCCTCGCCGCGGTACGGGTCGAGCTCGCCCTTGTAGATCTCGCAGAACACCAGGTGCTTGGACTTGTTCTTCGGGTCCGGCGGCACGTAGCGGGGCAGGGTGATCTTCTTCTTCCCCTTGAGGAACTCGTGGTCCTTGACGACGACCTCGATTTCCATGTCCGTGGTGCCCTTGCCGAACTCGTTCGGGTCCCGCTGGGCGTTGGTGAGAGTGCCGAAGACGATGAGGTGCGCCTGGTTCAGCTCGCCCAGGAGGGTCTGCTGCGCGGATGGGCAGAACGGGCAAGCCGGTGCGGGCGGCACGAAGAGCAGGAGTGCCAACAGTCCGATCAGCGAGTACCAGGTGGGTCGGCCCGAGAACATGTTGGTGCGCCTCGTTGTCCGGTGGGCGGGAATTCGGCCCGGGGGTTGGGCTTCGTGCGGTCAAGTCATTATGCCGGGCCGGACCAGCGCCGGGCAAGCGACGGGCGGACAGATGAGAGAAATTGCATGCGATCGTATGAAGGCGTTTTACGCCGATTTGGCGGATGAATCCATCGCGGCGACCTCATCGAATAGCTGCCGGACGTTTGCCATCGGCCGGCGGGCCGATTCCGGAAGGTCGTGTTCCAGAGCTGCGAGGTACATGCGGGAGCGCTCGATGGTTCGCTGCCGGGATCGCGGCGGCAGGTTTCGACTGTC
>DATFWZ010000652.1:0-3111 GCA_035258765.1 Gemmataceae bacterium | reverse complement strand
GCCGATCAGGTTTCGGGTCTCGGCGGTGAGTGGGACCGTCAGCACCACGTAGTCGGCCGTGGCAAGAAGGTCCTGAAACGGGGTGTATTGCACTCCGAGTGCGATCTCGACATCGGGCCGGCGGCGACGGTTGTGATACAGCACGGTCATGTCGAACCCGCGGGCGCGTTTGGCCACTTCCGACCCGATCCGACCCATCCCGATGATCCCGAGCGTGCTGTGGTGGATCTCGCGGCCGATTATGATCGACGGATCATAGTGCAGAAACTCCGGCCCGCGGGCGTACCAATCCCCCTCGACCACCCGTCGGCCTGCCGCGAGCAGGAGGGCGAACGCCAGGTCCGCGGTGGCTCCGTCGAGGATTCCCGGAGTGTTGCCGACCGGGATTCCACGCGCCGCGGCCGTGGCCACGTCGATGTGATCCACCCCGACCCCGAAGTTGCTCACGGCGCGGACAGCAGGTAGTCGGTCCAGCAACGCGGCATCGACGGTCGGATGGCCGTAGGTGTAAATGGCCTCGACACGAGGATCGCCGGGGGTCTCCCACGGGACCAGCTCGACGTGCCCGGCCAGGAGGTCGGAAACTGTTGATGAGACGGGCAGGTCGGCAATGACTCGCGGCGGCATCGGGGGGCCTGTTCAGGGTCCGGCGTGGGGCGAAGTGTCCGATCCGACACGGCAACTGTCAAGTGCTCGGTCTCCGGAATGCACCGGAAATCGAAGGTTGCCAAATTGACACACAAAGGCGTGGCAATCTTCAGAATGACGTGCCCGGGCGCCGCCGTGCAATGAAATGACGAGGTCCATGCGTGCCGCGGGTCCGCGCGTTTAGTAAGCTCTCGCCATGCGCACCCTCCTCCTCACCCTCGCCCTGGCCGCGTTCGCCTGGGCTGCGGAGCCGCCGCGGACCATGCGGCTCGACTACTACCACACCGGCAACACCACGCAGGAGCTGTTCGCCGTTGACAAGGTCGTCGTTGAGCCACTCCCTTGGCCCGGCAACCCGCATCGCCCGACCGACGGGTTGAACCTCGGCCGTTATTTCTTCGAAGTCGCTGACAAGGAGACGAAGAAGGTCCTCTACTCCCGCGGATTCGACTCCGTCTACGGCGAATGGGTCACGACCGGCGAGGCCCGGACCGCCAGCCGAACGTTTCACGAGTCCCTCCGCTTCCCGTCCCCTGATGCGCCAGTGCTGGTGACTCTTCGCAAGCGGGACGCGAAGAACGACTGGAAGGACGCGTGGACGACGACGGTGGACCCCAAGGACATGTTCGTCGATCCGGCCGTCCCGGACGCGCCGGGGGACTTGATCGACATCGAAAAGAACGGCGACCCGGCACAGAAGGTGGACCTGCTCCTCCTCGGCGACGGGTACACCGCGGGCGAGCGGAAGAAGTTCGAGGCCGACGCCCGGCGGCTGAGCGAACGGTTGTTCGCGACCTCGCCGTTCAAGGAGCGGCGGAAGGACTTCAACGTCTGGGGCCTGTGCCCGCCGGCCCGCGAATCCGGGATCTCCCGGCCGTCCACCGGCGTCCACCGGGCCAACCCGCTCGGATCGACATACGACGCGTTCGGATCGGAGCGATACGTCCTGACGTTCGACAACCAGGCCTTCCGGCGAGCGGCCTCGTTCGCCCCGTACGACGTGGCGATCATCCTCGTGAACAGTCGGACCTACGGTGGTGGGGGGATCTTCGGGCAGTACAGCACGGTGGCCGCCGACAACACCTGGGCCCCGTATGTATTCGTGCACGAGTTCGGCCACCACCTGGCCGGGCTGGCCGACGAGTATTACACGTCCGCGGTTGCCTACCTGCCGACCGGCGACCGGGTCGAGCCGTGGGAGCCGAACGCCACCGCCCTGCTCGACCCGGCGAAACTGAAGTGGAAGGACCTGGTCGCCGTGGACACACCGGTCCCGACCTCGTGGCGCAAGGAGGAGTACGACCAGCGGTCGAAGGAGTACCAGAAGCGGCGGGCCCAGATTCGCAAGGACCGGCGTCCAGAGTCGGAGATGGACGCGCTGTTCGAGGAGGAAAAGAAGGTCGTGGACCGGATGCTCGGCGCCGAGAAGTACGTGGGCAAGGTCGGGGCGTTCGAGGGGGCAATGTACGCGTCCACGGGGTACTACCGGCCCGAAGCGAATTGCATCATGTTCACGCGGACCGACTACTTCTGCACGGTCTGCCGCCGGGCGATCGAAAAGGTGATCGACCAATATACGGACGGGCGCTGAACGTGTCAGATCGGGAAAGGCTGTGGCTTCAACCCGGGGAGGCTCGCGGATAAGATCAATACCGCCGCGCTACGTTCACCACGCTCATCCACACCCAACGAGCTCGATGTTATTTCGGTCGCTTCTACTGTTTTCAGTGTTTGCATCGACGGCAATCACCGCCGACCGACCGGTGGATTACTCCCGCGACGTCAAGCCGGTGCTCCAGGCGCGGTGCTATGCCTGCCACGGGGCCCTCAAGCAGAATTCCAAGCTGCGACTCGATAGCGGGGAGTTCATTCGCAAGGGCGGGTCGCACGGCCCGGTGGTCGTCCCGGGTAAGTCAGCGGAAAGTCTCCTAATCGAGCGGGTGACTGAGGCGGACGAAGAGTCTCGCATGCCCCCGGAAGGCCAACCGCTCACGGCTGAGCAAGTCAAGACTCTCAAGTCCTGGATAGACCAGGGAGCCCATTTCCCGGCCGACGACAAGCCGGAACCCGACCCCCGCGACCACTGGGCGTTCCGACCCCCCGTCCGCCCGCCCGTTCCGGCCGAGCGGGCGTGGGGCCGCAATCCGATCGACGCGTTCCTCTCCGCCGAGTGGCAGAAGCGTGGCCTGAAGCCGCAATCGTTCGTCGACAAGCGCATGCTCCTGCGCCGCGTCTATCTCGACCTGGTTGGCCTGCCCCCGACCGCGGACGAGACGGAGGCTTTCCTCAGCGACAAGTCGGCGGACGCCTATGACAAGGTCGTCAACCGGCTCCTCGATTCGCCGCAGTACGGCGAGCGCTGGGGGCGGCACTTCATGGACGTCTGGCGCTACTCGGACTGGTGGGGCCTCGGGGCCGAAGTGCGGAACAGCCAGAAGCACATCTGGCACTGGCGGGACTGGA
>DATFWZ010000651.1:0-3389 GCA_035258765.1 Gemmataceae bacterium | reverse complement strand
CGTCGAGCAGCTCTACCACCGGTTCCCCGAGTACCAGGAAGGGGACATGACGAAGGTCAAATCGGCCGTCGTCAGCCGGGTGGCGTGTGCCCGGTTCAGTCAGGAGCTGGGCCTGGGCGAATTCCTGTTCCTCGGCCGCGGGATGCACACGAGCGGCGACTTGCCGTCGAACATGTTGGCCGACGTGTTCGAGTCGGTCGTGGGTGCAATTTATCTCGACGGCGGGATGGAGGCGGTGCAGCCGTTCATCGTTCAGTTCCTCGACCCGGAAATCGACCGGGTGGTCCGGGACGCGGCGAACAACAATTACAAGTCGCTGTTGCAGCAGGTGGCCCAGCGGGAGTACGGCGGCACCCCGAGGTACCAGGTGCTCGACGAACAGGGGCCGGACCACCACCGGTCGTTCAAGATCGCGGTGATCGTCTGCGGGCACCGATTCCCGGCCGCGTGGGGCCCGAACAAGAAGATCGCCGAGTCGCGAGCGGCCCAGAACGCGCTCGCGGCCATCCAGGGCGACACCATCCCGTTCGATCTCGATACCGCGTGAACTGCCGGCCGGCCGCCCGTTTGGACGGCCCAAAACCTTCCACTTCCGTCTGACAGGCGCCATGTCTCCGCCGTCGATGCCCCCGTACCACGTGATGTGTTACGCCCCGGCGTGTCCGCGGGAGGCGGTCTACAAGGTCGCGGCCCGGTGGAGCGACGGGGTTACGTCCGAGCTCAAGACGTACTTCCTCTCGTGCGCCGGATGCCTGCCGGAACTCTATCGGGTGGCTCGACAGAAGAAGGCGGCGTGCCGCGTCGCGCCGGGGGAAGTGCTCGGGAATCCCGAAGTGTACGAGCTGGCCCACGGCCGGCGGGATCGCCAGCTTGTACGGCGCGCGGACCTGGAGGTCCGCTGAGCCGCGAGGGGACCAGCGGACTCCCGGCGTCGACCGTGCCGCCACAGCGCGTAGTTACGTCATAACACCGGCGATCCCGACAGCCAGGTCGGGAGACCGCACATTTGCTGAAAGCTCGTCGCCGGTCCGGACGGCGGTCGCCTGGTGTCCGATCGGATGCACGAGCCGTCCAGAGTGAGCGATCTTCAGGCGCCGGGGGTGTGAGGCGAGCGGATTCAATTGCGCGCCGCGCGCAAATCCGATGGGCAGATGACGCGGCCGGGGCTCCCGACGCTACGGCTCGACTTCGAAACTGGTGCGGCCTGGTCCGCTGCGACTCGTCCGGGATCGCGTCGCGTGCCCATGCTCCTGCAGGACGCTGCGCGGATCGACCCGGATGCGTCAGTCCTGCTCGCCCTCCGCCACGGTCGGGTCCGGACGTGTAAACGCCTTGTTCACCGCCTCCAGCAGCCGCTCCATCGCGAACGGCTTGCGGATGTAATCGACCACCCCGAGGTACTCGGCGTACGCCTTGTGGCGGCTGCCCTCGTTGGCCGTGATCATGATGATCGGCGGGGCGTCGGCCTTGCCGCGGAAGTGCTCCAGGACCGGGTAACCGCCCATTCGCGGCATCATCATGTCGAGGATGACCAGGTCCGGACGCTGGTTGTAGATAACCGACTTGGCCTGGTGCCCGTCGTTCGCCTGGATGACCCGGTGGCCCTGTCGTTCGAGAAGCGATCGCAAGCCGTCGAGGAGCTCCCGGTCGTCGTCCACCAGCAGGATGGTTTTCTGGTCAGCCATGGCAGTCGTCCTTCCGCGGGCGGCGGCGTGAGTAAAGCATATCACGCCCTCACCGGGGGGACAAGGAACGGGTCTACTCCCCTTCCGCCGTGGTACAGCGTTCGGGTACAACTTGAGGATTGGCTTCGTACTGGTGCAAAGGGGAGTCCATGCCCGCGCGGTTCTGTGTGCTCGCCAGCGGGAGCGCGGGCAACAGTGCGTTCCTCCAGGCCGACGGGTTCGGGCTGCTCATCGACGTCGGACTCGGCCCGCGGTACCTGACTGCCCGGCTCGCCGCGATCGGCGCCTCCTGGCGCGACGTGCACGCAGTTATCCTTACCCACACGCACACCGACCACTGGAAAGACCTGTCGCTCGGTCAGATGCAGGCCCACCGGGTGCCGCTGTACTGCGCCGACGAGCACCGCCCGGCACTCGATCGGCCCGGCGGTTATTTCGACCGGCTCCACGCGGCCGGACTGGTTCGCAAGTTCGCCGCCGGCCAGGCGCTGGAGTTGCCCGGCGGGTTGACTTGCCGGAGCATCCCGGTTCCGCACGACTGCGATCCGACATTCGCCTTCCGGATCGACGGCCCAGTGGGGCTGTTCGGGCCGCAATGGTCTGTCGGGTACGCGGCCGACCTGGGAGTCGCCCCGCCGGAGTTGATCGAGGCATTCGCCGACGTCAACGTACTCGCGATCGAGTTCAACCACTGCGAGCAAATGGAGCAGGCGAGCGGCCGGCCGTGGTTCCTCATCCGGCGCGTCCTCGGGGACCGCGGACACCTCTCCAATGGCCAGGGGGCGGACGTCGTGCGTGCCGTGGCGCGGGCGTCGGCACCGGGGTCGTTGCGGCACGTGATTCAGCTGCACCTGAGCCGCGAATGCAACCGCCCGACGCTCGCTGCGGAACACGGCCGGGCGGCGCTCGCCGACTCCGGATCCGTGGCGGCCTTGACGACGGCCCGCCAGGACGTCGCTTCGCCCGTCATCTCCTTGGGCGACGACTACAAGCGCACCCGCCCGGCCGTGGTGGCGTAGCCCCGCGCTGTCAAACTGTTCCGATTATTCCTGTCGCTCCTGCGGTTTCTTCCGCCCGGCGTCTGACGGAAGTGCGGGCCGGGGCGGTCGCGGGCCGATCCCAGCGATGTCGGGGCTGGCACGGACGCCGGCCGCGGGCGCGGGAGGGACGCGAGATGCGACGACAGGGATGGGCGTTGTGCCTCGGATTGTTCGTCGGCGGGACGGTCGCGGCCCAGCCACCGGCCACCGGCGGACGCATTCCCCCCGCGCCCCAGATGCCCGGCGAGGTGATCGCGCAGACGCCAGGCAGTCGCCCGGTCACGACTGCGGCTTCGCCGGCAAGGTCGTCCGCGGTGAGGCCGGCCCAGGCAGTGACAGATGCTGCGCGACCCCCTGGCCCGCCGGCCCCGTACGGGACGCCGATTACCGCGACGGTCGGCCCGGCCAGTCCCGGCCCCGCCGCGGGCCCGCCCGCCGTGGAAGCGCTGCCGCCACCGCCCGGGCCGGCGAGCCCGGACGCCGCCAATTGTTGGGCGGGACACGGCGGGTGCCTCGAATGGCTCTTGTTCCGGTCGCATGCCCGGCAATCCGGACACTACGTAACGCCATACACGCCGCCGCTATTGGCGTGGTTCCCATGCGAGCCGTGGCACGGGCACTGCGGGCTCCCGGGGGCACCGGCGTGTGCGGGCGGGCGATGCGC